>JAEEXN010000005.1 GCA_016291595.1 Prevotella sp. | reverse complement strand
TCGGAAGGTGCTTAATGTCACAAAGTCACATGTCACAAAATCACAAATCGAAAAATGAATGGAACCAAAGGGACTGTCCCTCCGATTTTCTGACACACAGCTTGCATGATTCTGAACTCGCCGGACTCACGTTAAAATCAGGCATGAATAGATAATTATTCAGTAATTATTCTGCAAACAAGGAAATTGTGATAATTTTAAACATTTTTAATACAAAAATAGAACACGTTGTAATATAAAATACTATATTTGCGTCATATTGATATTCTCGACCATAAAATAACCATAGGAGGAGCGTTATGAAACAGATGAAGCAGACGCCCAACCAAGAGGCGTACGAACTTGACAGTATTTACAATGAAAATGAGGATCGCTATGGTATGGCAAGTAACTCATCTATCTGGTACAATTAACATCTACTCATGACAACAAAGGCGGGCGTCTCAACTAAGAGATGCCCGCCTTTATGGTATATCAACTGAACTTGATGATCAGCCAATCGGAGAAGGCCGTTAAGCCTTCTTCCACAATTTGGTCATATCCTCAAGCGTCTTGCCCTTGGTCTCGGGGACAAGTCGCCAGACGAATACGGCGGCAATCACACAGATGATGCCATAAAGTCCGTATGTAAACCAATGGCCGAAATCGTCGCCCTCGCTGAGGTGCATGTTAAACATAGGCACAAAGGTGGAGGACACGATGAAATTGAATATCCACTGGAAGGCCACGGCCACGGCTACGGCAGCGCCACGAATCGTATTGGGGAATATCTCGGCAATGAGAACCCAGGTAATGGGGCCCCATGAGAACATGAACGAGGCAGAATAGACGAGGAGGCTGATGGCGGTAACCATCTCCATGCCAGGATGGCCGAAGGTGACGGCAACGCCGAAGGCTCCGACAGCCATACCGAGAGAACCGCAGATGAGCAATGGCTTGCGGCCCAGCTTCTCAACAGTAAAGATAGCCACGAGGGTGAAGAGGATGTTGATGACACCCATGAAGACGGTAATCATCATCGGATTGTCCATACCCATGTCGCCGAAGATGCGCGGTGCGTAATAGAGCACGGCATTGATGCCTACGGCCTGCTGGAAGACGCTGAGCATGATGCCCACGAAGATGCAGAGCGCGCCATAAGTCATGAGACGCTCGGTCTTGACGACCATGGTGTCCTTGATATCCTGTAATATCTGTGCAGCCCTGCTGTTACCGTTGATTTTCGACAGGATGGTAAGTGCCCGCTGGTCCTGGCCAATGCTGACAAGATAGCGCGGGGTCTCAGGAACAAAGCAGATGAGCAGGGCAAAGAGTCCTGCAGGTACAGCCTCTGATCCGAACATATAGCGCCAGCCGGTAGTAACGGTCCACTGTGCGGCGGGATTGATGGCGGCAATGCCCTTTCCCATCTCCTCTACGAGAGGCTGGATGTGATCGCCAAGTATGAAGAAATTAACAAAATAGACAACGAGCTGACCGAAGATGATAGCGAACTGGTTCCACGACACAAGCATTCCACGGATATTCGACGGGGCCACCTCGCCAATATACATAGGACAGATGGCCGACGCAAGACCTACACCGATGCCTCCGATGACACGATAGATGTTGAACATGATGAGCAACGAATAGGTGGGAGTGCCATGCTCAAAGAACAGGAACTCCGGATCCATCGAGCCGAGGGCAGAGATGAAGAACAAGATGCCGGCAATGATAAGAGACCTTTTGCGGCCGAGGTTGGTAGCAAGAAATCCGGAGAGGGCGGAACCGATAATGCAGCCGATAAGGGCAGAGGCAGACGTAAAGCCGTGCCAGCCGTTGGTATAGGTGAAGTCCTTTGACTCCATAAAGAATGCCTGAAGTCCCTTCTCTGCTCCACTGATGACGGCAGTATCGTAACCAAAGAGCAGACCGCCGAGCACGGCGACCATGACAATACAAATGAGATAGCTTTTGCTTCCTTTGTCTAGATTGTTATTCATTTTATGGTTGTTTTAGTTTTGATTTCTCTATATAATATACGATTAAAAGAACGGATTCCCCTATTTTTTATTGTTTCACCGACAAATTATCTATTGTTACAGATTTTTTTTGTACTTTTGCATCCAAATGTACCGATACGAACCGACATGAGCGTAACAGACATACTATATAATAACGGCAATGAGAAAACTCTCTCGTTTGAGGTGCTGCCACCACTAAAAGGAACCGGTACCAACAAGTTATTCGATACGATTGAGAAACTGAAAGAGTTCAGCCCCAAATACATCAACATTACTACTCACCACTCTGAGTATGTGTACAAAGAACTGGAGAATGGATTGCTGGAACGACAACGCATCAGACGGCGTCCTGGAACGATAGCCATAGCTGCTGCCATTCAGTACAAATATAATATTCCCGTCATTCCCCATATTATCTGTAGTGGAGCCACAAAAGAGAGCATCGAATACGAGCTGCTCGATCTGCAGTTTCTTGGTATCAGCAATTTGTTGTTACTCCGTGGTGATAAAGCCAAGGACGACAAGATTTTCACCCCGACGAAAGGCGGACACAGGCATACGACAGGACTGATTAAGCAGGTTGTGCAGTTTAACAACGGTTTCTTTGCCGACGGCACGCCCATCAAGAATCCAGGAGAAAGATTCTCCTTTGGTGTGGCCTGCTATCCGGAGAAGCATGAGGAGGCTCCCAACTTGGAACAAGACATGAAACACCTGAAGGAAAAGCAGGACATGGGTGCTGAGTATGCCGTGACACAACTGTTCTTTGATAACGAGAAGTATTTCCAGTTCGTGGAGAAAGCCCGTCAGATGGGTATCACGATACCTATTATCCCCGGCATTAAGCCTTTTGCAAAACTCAGTCAGCTGACCATCGTTCCGAAAACATTCCATTGCGACATTCCTGAGCCACTGGCGCAAGAAGTCTTGAAATGCAAAACAGATGAGGATGCCAAGCAGTTGGGAATTGAATGGGCTACCCAGCAATGTAAGGATCTTTACGCCCGTGGGGTTAACAACATCCATTTCTATACGGTCTCTGCCGTGGACAGTGTTGCCGAGGTCGCTAAAAGAATCGGATAAAGAGCGTTTGCCGGGTACGAGTTTTGATTTAGCAGAAAGGAATCTGATGATATGACGTTCGATGAGGTAATAGGACAGAAAGAGGCTAAAGAACGGCTGCTTCAAATGGAAAGCGAGCAGCGGTTGCCTCATGCCATCATGCTCTGCGGCCCTGCCGGCTGCGGGAAAATGGCTCTTGCCCTGGCCTTCGCCTCTCACCTCCTCACCGACGGGAATCCACAGGCTACTGATATTCAGCGGAGACAAGCTGAGGCGATGTTAAGCAAATGGGAACATCCCGACCTGCACTTCACCTACCCTGTTATCCGACCTGCCGGAACGTCAGCAGAGCACAAGATGACGAGCGACGACTTTGGTCGTGAATGGCACGAAATGCTCATGAAAGGTCCCTACTTCACCCTTGACCAATGGCTGTCGGAAATGGATGCCGCAAATCAACAGGCAACGATCGGCGTAGGACAGAGTGATGAGCTTTTGCGCAAGCTAAGTCTAAAATCCAGCCAGGGGGGCTATAAGATCAGCATCATATGGCTGCCTGAACGCATGAATCAGGAGTGCGCCAACAAATTGCTGAAACTATTGGAAGAGCCTCCTACACAGACCGTATTCATCCTGGTGTGCCAAGAGCCTGAACTGCTGCTCGAGACTATCCGCAGTCGCGTGCAGCGTATTGATATCAAGAAGATTGACACGGATAGCATCCGTCAGGCATTGATTGAGCAACGTGGTATTGACGAAGACTCGGCCATGCGTATTGCCAGATTGGCAAATGGCAGTTGGCTGAATGCTTTAAGTGAGCTTGACGCCAGCAATGAGAACCACCTGTTCTTCGATATGTTTGTCATGCTGATGCGGCTTGCCTACATGCGTAACATACACGATCTGAAAAAGTGGAGCGAGACGGCAGCCGGCTACGGGCGTGAGAAGCAAAAGCGCATGCTCAGTTATTTTCTCAGGCTGGTGCGCGAGAACTTTATGTATAACTTCAGGAAGCCGGAGTTGGTGTACATGTCGCAAGAGGAAGAGAACTTCGCACGTAACTTTGCACGGTTCATCAACGAGGCCAATGTGGTAGAAATCAGCGAACTGCTGCAACGGTGCATCAGAGACATCTCGCAAAACGCGAATGGCAAGATTGTGTTTTTCGACCTATGCCTGAAAATAATCGTATTATTAATACAGAAATAAGCATTGTCGCAGATGCCAAATAAAGAGAGTTTTAACTAAGAATTATCGTTTAGAATACAAGATATGGACTACAAGAATATGAAACTGAAAATCATGACAGGTTGCGACCGCGGCCTGTGCAGACGTGCATGTGGCAGACAAGACCACCAGCTGAACACATACGACTGGCTGGCTGATGTCCCAGGAAACACAGAGAGCACCGACTTGGTAGAGGTTCAGTTTAAGAATACACGTAAAGGTTATTATCATAATGTGAACAACCTTGACCTTAAGAAAGGTGATATTGTAGCAGTAGAAGCCAATCCGGGGCACGACATCGGTGTGGTAACCTTAACAGGCAGGCTCGTAAGCCTTCAAGTAAAAAAGGCTAATCTGAAATCTGCTGATGACATTAAGCGCGTCTACCGGATTGCCAAGCCTGTGGATATGGAAAAGTATTACGAGGCCAAGGGTCGTGAGCACAGCACGATGATAAAAAGCCGCCAGATAGCAAAAGACCTGGGGCTTGACATGAAAATCGGTGATGTAGAGTATCAGGGTGATGGAAACAAGGCTATTTTCTATTATATTGCTGATGAGCGTGTCGATTTCAGACAACTGATTAAAGACCTTGCCGCCACGTTCCATGTACGCATTGAAATGAAGCAGATTGGCGCGCGGCAGGAAGCAGGCCGTATTGGCGGAACGGGTCCTTGCGGACGCGAATTGTGCTGTGCCACATGGATGAAGAATTTTGTCAGCGTGAGCACCAATGCAGCCCGATTCCAGGACATTTCGCTCAATCCTCAGAAACTTGCAGGCATGTGTGCCAAGCTGAAATGCTGTCTGAACTACGAGGTGGACGACTATATTGAGGCCGGTAAGAACATTCCCAGCAAAGAAGTTATCCTGCAAACCAAAGACAACGACTACTATCTGTTCAAAACCGACATTCTTGCCGGACTTGTCAGCTATTCCACCTCTAAAGGTATCGCCGCCAATCTTGAGACTATCTCGGCCGACCGTGCCAGGGAGATCATTGAAATGAACAAGCGTGGCGAAAAACCTCTCACCCTGAAAGAAGATGATACTAACAGCCAAAATGACCGTCACATAGACTTGCTGGCTGGTGAAAGCATTACCCGATTTGACAAGAGCAAGAACAAGAACAAGAAACGTAACAACAAGCGAAACAACGGACAGGGGAAAGGTGAGCAGAACCGCGCCAACCAAGAAATGGCGAATAAAGGTAACAAAGGCGGAGGCAACAAAAACCGAAACAACAAAACCCCAGACCGTAACACCCCAAGTGGACCTGCTCCCAAACAGAATCAGGGGAATCAGAAGAACAACGCATGAGAAAACTGTTCTCAATCATATTCCTGACCCTGATCGTATGGGGCGTAGCTTCATGTGACAGCCATATCATTTTCGACCGGTATGAGCACACACCTATCGCAGGATGGGAGAAAAACGATACTTTGTTTTTCAATATCCCATCTGTAACTGAGGCGGGTACATACCGTCAAGAATTAGGATTGCGCATTACGGGAACATATCCGTTTATGAGTCTTCGTCTTGTTGTTGAACAAGAAATATGGCCGAACAAGCGTATCGTTCGTGACACGCTGGATTGCAGCTTGATTAACGAGAAAGGAACTCCCAAAGGCCAAGGAATAAGTTATTTCCAGTACAATATGCCTGTTAATAATCTCACCCTACAAGAAGGTGACTCATTACATATTTGTGTTAAGCACGATATGAAACGAGAGATTCTTCCCGGTATATCGGATATTGGAATCAAGATGGCACGCCAATAAACCTATCAAGGCCTAAAATCTTTTTACGGGACATTTTTTTGACATGCATAACCGGCATGCAACATGGCTTGACTGTCACATGAGTCAGGCCCATATGAAAGAAACAGGGCTTAACTTCTCACGAGATTACGGCCGGCATCAATACGCAGGAATATGAAGAGCAATAAAGTAAAGCCCCACAACGACGAGCCGCCATAACTAAAAAACGGGAGCGGGATACCAATAACTGGGGTCAGGCCCAAAACCATCCCCACATTAATAAACACGTGGAATAAGAAGATGCTCAACACACAATAGCCATAAATGCGCCCGAACTTAAAAGGCTGGCGTTCTGCCATCTTAATCAAGCGTAAAATCAATGCCAAGAACAACAACAAGACTCCTGCCGAACCATAGAATCCTTCCTCCTCACCTACCGTACAGAAGATAAAATCGGTATCTTGTTCTGGAACATACTTCAACTTTGTCTGTGTGCCATTCAGAAAGCCCTTACCGCGCAAGCCACCAGAACCTATGGCGATCTCACTTTGATGCACATTATAGCCGGCACCTTTCAAATCCTCCTCAAGACCAAGCAATACGTTGATTCGCACACGCTGGTGAGGCTCCATCACATTGTTCAGCACATAATCGGCCGAATAGAAAGCCACAACAGACCCAATCGTAAACAGAAAAATCATCAAAAAGGAAAGAAACCGTGTGCTCAGCCATTGATAGATCAGGAAGCCGATGATGATTACCGTGATGGTTAACTCGACCCAAACGACATCAAAACGATAGATGTATAGTGAGAACAGCATGGCTAACAAGGTGCCCAGTATCGATAAGGCAACCAGGCGAAACGCCATGCGCTTATCATGGCAGTAGATATACACCATTCCTGCCGTGAAGAGTTGAATGAGCAACAACACCACAAACTTTCCTACCGAGGTCACCGCATCAGGCATCATCACGTTCTCGAATCTGATGCCAACAACGAAATAAATTACTAAGGCAACGGCTGTGAACAACACACTGCCAGGCATTCCCTCGCGATAAAACATCAGAAAGAACGACAAATAGACAAGTGCGGAGCCCGTCTCACGTTGTCCGACAATGCAGAGCATCGGCACGATAACTATTGCACAAGCTACGGCAAAATGTTTCCAGTTTTTCATGTCGAAGCCATATGAACTCATGAACTTCGACACAGCTAACGCGGTGGCAAACTTAGCAAACTCTGCAGGTTGTAATTTCACAGGACCGAGCACCAGCCAGGAGTGAGAGCCTTTCGTACTGACAGGATTGAATATGGTGGCAAATAGTAATAAGACCAGCCCTATATATATAATGTACGCGAAGGTGTCATAGAAACGGTCGTCAAGCAACAACAACACCAGGCCCAGCATCAAAGAAGTTCCTATCCACATAATCTGCTTACCCGAATTCGTAGTAAAGCTGAATATGTCGGTCTCTCCATAAGTATAACTGGCACCGCACACGCTCAGCCATCCGAAGGCCAGTAGGGCAACATAGATGGCAATCGTCCACCAATCGATGGAGCGCAAAACGCTTGGATGTTTATCTGTCTCTCGAACCATAATAAATCACCTTACGCTGGAAATCATCAGCCCGTTTGGCAGAGGCTGGCGACAATCCGCCGTTTATATACTGTTCCATAATCAATCCGCCGATAGGCACACCATAGTCAGCACCCCATCCGCCGTTCTCCACATAGACGGCAACAGCGATTTTCGGATTGTCCATCGGAGCGAAACCCATAAACACAGAGTGGTCGCGGCCACGGTTCTGTGCCGTTCCTGTCTTGCCACACGCATTGAAACTGTAATGTCCCAGGGCCTTACACGTACCACCCAACACCGATGCGCGCATTCCCTGAACAATATAATTATAGGCCTTGCTATCAGCCTTGGAATAATGGCGCCGCGTGAAGGTTGTGTCGAGCGGTTCATCCTGCACTTTCCTCACCACATGTGGCACATAGTAATAACCACGGTTGGCAATCGTTGCTCCTAAATTGGCTATCTGCAGCGGGGTGGCATTTACCTCACCCTGACCGATAGCGATAGAGATCACTGTCAGACCGTTCCATGAACCATGATAAGCCTTATCGTAGAACTGTGCATTCGGAATCAGTCCACGCTTCTCACCGGGCAAGTCAATTCCCAGTTTATAGCCGAATCCCATGCTCACCATGTAGTCACGCCACGTGTTCATGGCATTCTGAACCGACCCGTACTTTTTCTTGTTGCCAATCATATAGTACAGCCCCCAGCAGAAATAGCCATTGCACGATGTGGAGATTGCCGGAACCAAAGCCAAAGGTGCGGCATGTCCGTGACAACCTACCCGCAGACCACGGTAATGGAATCCTCTCGAACAGGGGAACTGAGTTCCAGGTCCAATCACGCCTTCAGACATAAACGTCAGGCCTTGCGTGGTTTTAAAAGTAGAACCTGGCGGGTATTGTCCCATGATACTTCGGTTGAGCAAAGGTTTCCACACATCACGAAGCAGTTGCGTATGCATCTTACCACGGCTTTTACCTGTCATGATACGAGCATCATAAGTAGGAGAAGACACCATACACAGTATCTCGCCCGTGGAAGGTTCGATGGCCACAATGCTCCCGATTTTATGCTGCATCAGTCTTTCACCCAGAGCCTGCAGGTTCAGGTCTATACTCAATGTCAGGTCCTTTCCCGCTTTTGGTTTCTGGTCGAGCGCCCCGTTCTGATACTTTCCTTGAATACGGCCATGGGCGTCGCGAAGGAGTATCTGAATACCTTTCTCGCCTCGCAGCTGTTTCTCATACGACCGTTCCACACCCAGTTTGCCGATATAGTCGCCTGCCTGGTAGTAATCATCCTCCTCAATATCAGACGGTGACACCTCTGCCACATCTCCCAAAACGTGTGCCGCATAAGGATACTCATAGCACCGGATGCTTCGCCGCTGAACATAGAAACCTGGGAAACGGAACATTTTCTCTTGAAAGACACTGAACTCGCGGTCATTCAACTGGCTCATGAACAACTGTTGGGTGAAACGCGAATAACCGGGATTCTTCGAGCGGTCCTTGATTTGCTCCATACGCTCGATGAAGTACTCCTTGGTAATTCCCAAAGCCTGACACAACTCCAGTGTATCGGTATGGTCTTTCGCCTCGTTCATGATGACCATGATATCGTAAGCAGGCTGATTGTAGACCATCAGCTTACCATTGCGGTCGTGAATAACGCCACGCGACGGATACTCTACTTTCTTGAGGAAAGCATTCGAGTCGGCACTCTTCTTATAGTCGTCACTGGTGACTTGGAGCATGAACAGGCGCACGATATAGACTATTACAATAGTAATAGCTATACCTGCAATCACATATTTCCTTTTCTCTAGCCCAAAGTCTTTCATGCACGTATCAACCCTTCCGGATATTTTCGATAACAAGAATCAGCACGACTGTCAGCAACGTGCTACCACCTATACTGGAGAGCCACTGTACCCAATTGAAAAAATTGAACGTCTCGAGTGTATAGAATGCCAGACAATAGATGAGCACCATCGCGACAGTATAGTAGATAAACGACGCCACACCTATTGTCCGCATTCCCGGCTCAATATCCTCAGCACTATCGCGCGGGATAAAGGGCTCAAAGATATAAGGTTGCAGCACTCCGATAAGTGTCATTGCACCAGCAGCCACACCTGGTGTGTTAGTAAAAGTGTCCACACATAGCCCAAGTGCAAACGACCAAAGCAAAATGGCCCATTTGGGGAAGTTACGAGGGAAGAGCAATACCAAATAGACATAGAGCAACGGTGTAGCACAATTGAACAGGTGAATATGATTCAACACCAGCGCCTGAACTACCAGCAACACCGCAAAAAACAGCAGTCGTTTAAACAAATCTAATGCCATCGTAAAATACTACTATTTATCTCGTCAATTATCCTTGGTCTTCAATGAGTCCTGTGCAGAACGAAGTAACTCCAGCCGCTGTTTCATGACGGCATCATCAATCACACATACGTCGCGCAAATGGCCAAAATCGGTCGACAACTCCACTTCAAGCCGGTAGGAAAGGCCGTCGGAGGAATTATACACATGCAGAATCTTGCCCACCATCACTCCTGGGGGAAACACTGATGAGTAGCCGCTGGTAACCACCTTGTCGTAAAGCCTGAAATGAGCATGGCGCGGGATATCGTCAACATACGCAATGCGCGACGACCCACCCGTCCAATGCAAGTAACCGAAATAGCCCCGCTTGTCAATGGCAACGCTGATATTGGAGTTCTTGTTCAGGATGGGAATCACAACGGAATAGTGAGCAGAGGTCATATAGACAATACCCACGATACCATTGCCGCAAGCCACTCCCATGTCCTTGCGCACACCGTCGGCCTCACCTTTATCAATGGTTATGAGGTTGTCCGAACCGGCAATTGAATTATGCACCACCTTGGCCGCTATCAGTTTGTAGTTGCTAAGCATTTGCAGTTGGCCAGACTTTGCCGCCTCAGGATTCTCCGTCAATACGGACAGCCGTTCGGACAACTGCTCCACCTGCCTCTCCAGATAGACATTGCGTGTAGTAAGTTCCTGATTAACCTTCGTAAGACTGAAGAAGGACTCAACAGCTGAGTCCCACTCATATAGCTTACCAGCCACCACATTGGCCGAGGAAAACCAAACGCTACCCTGATAGCTGTTATATTGAAACAGCAGAACAAAGCTGACTACCTCGAGCACGACAAACAGAAACCAATGATGGTACTTTGCCAGAAACTCCAGTAGATTGTGCATATGTCACTTTTATCTCATCAGGAATGAGAAACGGTCAACGTTCTTCAGCGCGATGCCAGCACCACGGGCTACGCAGTGCAGCGGATCCTCTGCCACGTTGAACGGAATATTAATCTTATCGGTCAGACGTTTGTCAAGTCCGCGCAACAAGGCTCCTCCGCCAGTGAGGTAGATACCGTTTTTCACAATGTCGGCATACAACTCAGGAGGAGTACTCTCAAGAGCGTTCAGAACAGCGGTCTCAATACGTGCAACGGTCTTGTCGATGCAATGTGCAATCTCCTGATAACATACAGGAACCTCCATTGGCAGTGCCGTAATGCGGTTAGGACCATGAACAACATAATCCTCGGGGGCATCCTCGCCAAGGTCTGTCAGCGCTGAGCCTACATTGATTTTAATACGCTCGGCCATGCGCTCACTCACCTTCACATTGTGCTGACGGCTCATATACTCCTGAATATCAGCAGTCAGGTCATCACCAGCCACTTTGATTGAGTTGTTAGCCACGATACCACCCAATGAAATCACAGCGATCTCGGTAGTACCGCCACCAATATCGACAATCATATTGCCCTCAGGAGCCTCAACATCGATGCCAATACCGATAGCAGCTGCCATCGGCTCGAAAATCAGATAGACGTCACGTCCGTCGGCATGCTCGGCAGAATCGCGCACGGCACGGAGCTCAACTTCGGTTGAACCCGAGGGAACGCCAATCACCATGCGGAGTGAAGGATGGAACAGGCGGCTGCCTGTGTGTACCATCTTTATCAGACCGCGCATCATCTGCTCGCAGGCTGAGAAATCGGCAATTACGCCGTCGCGCAAGGGGCGGATAGTGCGGATATTATCGTGAGTCTTCTCATACATCATCTTAGCTTTCTCGCCTACGGCAATCATCTTGTCGGTACGGCGGTCGAGTGCAACAACCGACGGCTCGTCAACTACAATCTTGTCATCACTGATAATGATTGTATTGGCCGTTCCCAGGTCCATGGCAATCTCTTGTACGAATGAAAATAATCCCATCTTAAAATTTAATGCTTAATCTTATTATCTTATCTATTAATTAATCCATCATGCTCAGTTTAACGCTTCTGGTGCCAGTCTCCTCACTTCCCAAGAACCAACTGTAGATAGCGGAATCGTAATGGCTGCTCACACCAAATGCACGTGTGGCCAACATGCGGCGGTCCTCAAGGTCTGTCCATGCGCCTTTCATGTTAAGAATATCCATCAGCACTCCGTACTCAGCCTTGCTTGGAACAATCACCACATCCTTAAAGTTCTTGGCTCCGGCACGTATCAGCGAGATGCCTCCGATATCGATCTTCTCGATGATTTCATCCTCGATGGCACCACTCTCAACAGTCTGCTCGAACGGATACAAGTCGACAATCACCAAGTCGATAGCAGGAATCTCATACTGATTCATCTGCTCCTGATCGCCCTCATTATCACGACGGGCCAAAATGCCGCCAAACACTTTCGGATGTAGCGTCTTTACACGACCGCCAAGAATAGAGGGATAAGTAGTCACCTCTTCAACCTTTTGGCACTCGTAGCCGAGACCTTCTATAAACTTTTGGGTTCCACCAGTAGAAAGGAACTTCACTCCTTCTTCATGGAGCTTTGCCAGCAACTCATCCAAACCATCTTTGTGGTAAACCGATACCAATGCGGTTTTTATCTGTTTAACATCTGCCATAAAAATATCTTACATTATATATTTTAGGCTGCAAAGTTACGAAAAAATCACGGATTGCCATTCATTTTCGGAATGATAATTTTGCAAACTTGTGTTAAATTGTCTCATGTCAATTTCTCAATGTCATAACAAGCCTTTTCTTCACTCAAAAAAGGCTCTTTTTCATGTTCGCAAGACATCAACATATTATTTATGCCAGACGGATTTCTGCCCTTTCTCCATCCTACACCAGTCCATATTGAAAACAAACCACATGCCAATTATACTTCAACCTTAAACGAAAATGATTACTATTTTTGAATAAAAGGAATTCTATACATTTTCATCCGAATGAAAGCTGAAGCCAAAAACAAAGAAAAAACGTAGGTTGTTACCATATTTTTTTGTATCTTTGCAGAGTAAAACCCTTTACGATCTCTGTTTCGGCGGAAGGGTTCAAGTAAACGTCAATTAACATTTTTTAGAAACTATCACTGCAGTGAGAGAGTCCTATCACTGGAGTGAGAGAAGGCTATCACTGGAGTGAGAGGATCCTTTCACTACAGTGATAGCCTTCCAATATGTGCCTGTTGGTACCCTGAACGATGACCGAATGTACCTCAACACATGGCTGATTGTACCTCAAGTTATAATTACGCAGGAGGCTGCCGTGGTCTAAAGGCATATTGACTCAGAGGCAGATAACGACTGAAAAGGATAAAGATCTATAATTGTCTCAATTAAACCATGCAAAAGCTGAAATTACTGACTGACAATTAAATTCTAACACGCTAAAATCAGGCTGTAATCAGCAACAAACCAGTAAGTTTTCATTCTGAGAATCTTTCATCATACAAACGAACAAAAAGATAAGAGGACACACTGTTTATTCAGTATGTCCTCTTCCTGGTAGCGGGAGCCGGGATTGAACCGGCGACCTCATGATTATGAATCATGCGCTCTAACCAGCTGAGCTATCCCGCCATCATTTGCTTGAATGCGGGTGCAAAGGTATAATATTTTTCGGAATACGCAAAATATTTCGCGGATATTTTTTCTCCTTCATCTTTTTTTTGTATATTTGCATACGAAAATCAAAACTGACTAGCCCTATGAAAAAGCAAAGAATTCATTTGGAATATGAACTGCATTCTAGTTCTCCAAACATTATCTGGCCCTTAATCAGCAACGAGTCAGGACTTCAAAAATGGATTGCCAACACGGTGACAAGAGACGGTGACAAGCTCACTTTCACATGGGGTGAAGAATGGAGCCACCACGAAAAGCGCACGGCAACCATCGTAGAGGAGAAAAAAATGAAGCTCATCAGGCTGGAATGGGATGACGAACCGGGCGAGGAAGGAAACTTCTGGCAGATGGAAATGATTAAAAGCGACATTACGAACGACTACATCCTGAGCGTAATTGACCATGCCGTTCCCGAGGATTTAGAATGGTTGCACGACATCTGGGACGACAACCTTTACCGGCTGCACCAGTCGACTGGACTGTAAACATGCGACGCCCCGAAAAGGAGGCACGCCTTCTGAGCCAAAAAAAACACTAACATTCTGGAAACTATAGTATCAGCGACTATAGTAGCAAATAGCTATCCATACAAAAACCTTAAAAAACAACGCTGGTAACCATAAAAAACTGAAAAAACTGCCGTTCTCTGACTTTTTTATAGTAATTTTGCAAATTGGTAGCAATATAAGCCGCCATTGGGAACGTAAATGCCAAGAATCAAAAAACTAGATATATTCATCACCAAGCAGTTCGGACTGCTGTTTGTGGGTACTTTCTTCATCTGCCAGTTCGTGCTGATGATGCAGTTTCTTTGGCGTTATATCGACGAACTGATTGGTAAAGGAATCTCTATGGAAGTGATGGCCCAATTCTTCTGGTACATGGGCTTATCGCTCGTTCCACAGGCATTACCGCTCGCTATTCTGCTATCTTCTCTGATTACATTCGGAAACTTGGGTGAGAGTTCGGAACTGACAGCTATCAAGGCTGCAGGAATCTCATTGATGCAAGCTTTCCGCTCACTGATCATCATCTCGTGCCTGATAGCACTCGGCTCGTTTTATTTCCAAAACGTCATCGGTCCTAATGCCAACCAGAAAATGGCTCAGTTGCTACTGTCGATGAAGCAGAAGAGCCCTGAGCTGGAGATTCCTGAAGGTATATTCTACGACGGTATTCCCAACACCAACCTTTATGTTCAGAAAAAGGACATGAAGACCGGAAAACTGTATGGAATCATGATTTATCGCATGACCGACAGTTACGAGGATGCAGCTATCATACTTGCCGACTCAGGTATGCTGCAATCGACAGAAGAGAAAAAACACCTGGTGATGAGTTTGTGGAGCGGCGAGTGGTTTGAGAATATGCGGTCGCAGGAACTGGCAGGAAGCGCAGCCGTGCCTTACCGCAGGGAAACATTCTCATCAAAAAAAATCATTCTTGACTTTGATGGCGGGTTTAACATGACCGACGGCTCTTTCTTCTCAGGTGACGCAAGAGCCAAGGGACTGGCCCAGATTCATCACGATATTGACTCACTTAACCAGACCTACGACAGCATTGGCAGAGCATATTTTAGGGATGCACAACAGACATTCCTCAGAATGGCGAAACTAGAGAAGAATGACTCGATAAAAGCACTAAAGAAAGCCATGGCCAAGACGACTGACTTTGACTCAATTTATGCTAAATTGAAGCCAGAGGATAAGCAGACGGCCGTGAACTCAGCCCTATCGAAGGTGCAGAACGCCAGGAGCGACTGTGAGTTTAAGGGCATGATTACGGGTGATGCCGACAGGGTCATCCGCCAGCATAAGATTGAGGCTATCAACAAGTTTACCACAGCCCTGCTATGTATCGTCTTCTTTTTCATCGGGGCACCTCTTGGGGCCATCATTCGCAAGGGAGGTTTAGGAATTCCTGTCATCATCTCGGTATTCGTGTTCATCATCTATTATATCCTTGATAACACTGGCTATCGAATGTCACGAGGGGGCATGTGGGCTATATGGTTCGGAAAAGGTATCGCTATGGCTGTGCTCACCCCTGTAGCCGTGTTCTTTACCTATAAAGCCAACAAAGATTCTGTGGTATTCAATATAGATGCATACCGCAACTTCTTCATGAAAGTGCTGGGTCTGCGACTCAAACGGCATGTATTCGGCAAGGAGGTCATCATCAACGATCCCGACTACCCCACTGATGCACAACGGCTTGAGGCTATCAGCGCCAGTGTGGCCGACTATGCCCACAAACACAAGCTGAAGAGGGCACCAAACATTATAAAAGTGTTCTTCAAATACCATCCCGACCACCATATCGAGGTTATCAACGAGGAGATAGAAGAAGTCATCGAAGATCTTTCAAACACCCGCGACAAGGTAATTCTGACCGAGTTGAACAAGTATCCTGTTGTTTCGGTGAAAGCCCACACGCGGCCGTTCGAGCGCAGATGGATGAATATGGCAGCCTTTATCATTGTCCCAATAGGACTGTTCTGCTACTTCCGCATGTGGCACTTCCGCCTGCGACTTGCGCACGACCTGCGTACCATCATCAACACCAATAAAGTCATTATCGATCGCATTGGCCAGATGACAGCATCAGTATAAATATAATAAGGTATATATTAATATATGGAAAACATCAAACTCAGTAGCATCGAAGATGCCGTGAAAGATTTCAAGGAAGGAAAATTCCTGGTTGTTGTCGACGACGAGGACCGAGAGAATGAGGGAGACCTGATTATCGCGGCAGAGAAAATAACTGCCGAAAAGGTAAACTTCATGCTGAAACATGCGAGAGGTGTACTTTGTGCCCCCATTACCCTTAGCCGCTGCGAGGAACTTGACTTGCCGCATCAGGTCATAGACAACACATCGGTATTGGGTACTCCTTTTACCGTAACCGTTGACAAACTGGAAGGATGCTCAACTGGTGTTTCTGCTCACGATCGTGCCGAGACCATCAAGGCGCTGGCTGACCCCAACTCCACTCCACAGACTTTCGGACGGCCGGGACATATCAATCCCCTATATGCCCAAGAGAATGGTGTTTTGCGCAGAAGCGGACACACCGAGGCTGCCATCGACCTATGTCGCATGGCCGGACTCTATCCTGCCGGCGCACTGATGGAGATTATGAACGAAGACGGCACTATGGCAAGAATGCCTGACCTGCTGAAATTTGCAGAGCAATGGGGACTGAAGATCATCACCATTAAGGACATGATTGCCTACCGGCTGAAGAAAGAGTCGCTCATTGAAGTGGGTACCGAGGCCGACCTTCCTACCATCTACGGACACTTCCATCTGATTCCTTTCCGCCAGAAGAGCAACGGACTGGAGCACATGGCGCTGATCAAGGGTGAGTGGGGAAAAGACGAACCTATCCTTGTGCGTGTACACTCTTCATGTGCGACAGGCGACATCCTGGGCAGTAAGCGGTGTGATTGCGGTGAGCAGTTGCACAAAGCGATGCAGATGATTGAGAAAGAAGGAAAAGGAGTGATCATCTATATGCAGCAGGAAGGCCGTGGCATAGGACTGATGAACAAGATTGCTGCCTACAAACTGCAAGAAGAAGGATTAGATACCGTTGAGGCAAACGTGCACCTGGGATTCAAACCTGATGAACGCGAATACGGATGCGGTGCCCAGATGCTTCGCCACCTGGGAGTCCACAAGATGCGTTTGTTGACAAACAACCCCGTGAAAAGAGTAGGACTTGAGGCATACGGACTCGAGATTGTGGAGAACGTCCCCATTGAGGTGTCACCTAATGAATACGACTACCGTTATCTCAAAACAAAAAAAGAACGGATGGGACACACCCTGCACATCTAATATTTGGCATTATTTTACCCTCGCTGGTGAAATAATGCCTATTTTATTTCGTTTATAAGAATAAAATGAGTAATTTTGCAGAAATTCATAACCAAAAGTACATAATTACTATGACACAATTATCTAATCGACTCAACCGCCTGGCGCCTTCAGCCACACTCGCTATGTCGCAAAAAAGCGGTGAGATGAAAGCACAAGGAATCGATGTTATCAATATGAGCGTCGGCGAACCAGACTTCAATACGCCCGACCACATTAAGGAAGCCGCAAAGAAAGCTATCGACGAGAACTGGTCACGTTATTCCCCTGTTCCAGGATATGCGGATTTGCGTCAGGCTATCGTTGCCAAGCTGAAAAATGAGAACGGGCTCGATTATACCATCAATGAAGTGCTCGTCAGCAATGGTGCCAAGCAGAGTGTATGCAACACTATTATGGCACTGGTCAACGACGGTGACGAGGTTATCATTCCCACTCCATACTGGGTCAGCTATCCGCAAATGGCCAAACTAGCCGGTGGTGAGCCCGTCTTCATTGAAGCCAGTTTCGAGCAAAACTTCAAGATTACTCCAGAGCAACTGGAAGCCGCCATTACCCCGAAAACCAAAATGCTGATCCTTTGCTCACCAAGCAACCCCACCGGCAGCGTTTACTCTCAAGATGAGTTGAACGCATTGGCTGAGGTGATTAAGAAGCACGACGGTATGTTTGTTCTGGCCGATGAAATATATGAGCATATTAACTATATCGGAAAGCATGCCAGCATTGCCAAATGCGAGGGAATGAAAGAGCGCAGCATCATTGTCAATGGTGTTTCGAAAGCCTATGCAATGACAGGCTGGCGCATCGGATATATTGCCGCTCCGGAATGGATTGTGAAAGGCTGCAACAAACTGCAGGGACAATACACCAGCGGACCTTGCTCTGTCAGCCAAAAAGCAGCGCTTGAAGCTTATATCGCCTCGCAGGATTGTGTTGAGGAAATGCGCCAGGCATTCGAACGCCGCCGCGATTTGATTGTCGAGTTGGCTAAGGAAATCCCGGGCCTTGAGGTGAATGTGCCAGAAGGCGCCTTCTACCTTTTCCCAAAATGTAGCAGTTTCTATGGTAAAAGCGACGGTGAGCGCACGATTAACAGTTCTACCGATCTGGCAATGTACTTGCTTGAGGTGGGTCATGTGGCAACCGTTGGAGGTGACGCTTTCGGCGATCCTAACTGCTTCCGCATGAGTTACGCAACCAGCGACGATAATATTCGCGAGGCTATGCGACGTATTAAAGAGACACTGGCGAAATTGAAATAATTCAAAAAAAGAACCGTTAAAACTTCTTAAATTCGCGGTTAGTTCTCTTTAATTTGTTATCTTTGCCAAGATTATATGTCAAATCTTCGGATTCTGACTAAAAGATCTGTCAAAAGCTAACGTTAAAACAAAGAAATTTTTTATAACTTAATTCATTAATAACTAAAAATTTAAAAACTAAAAATTATGGCAACTACACAAAAGACAGCCAGCCCTAAGAAATCTCAGGGCTTCC
This sequence comes from Prevotella sp., assembly GCA_016291595.1. Lineage (GTDB taxonomy): Bacteria > Bacteroidota > Bacteroidia > Bacteroidales > Bacteroidaceae > Prevotella. The sequence continues at coordinate 58,001 of JAEEXN010000005.1, read as the reverse complement.
AGGGAGTTAAAGCAGCGTTTTGGATTATCGTTGTATGCTTCATCCTCGCAGTATGTTTCTTCAAATTCTTCCTCGGCAGCAGCGCCCACATCGGCCCTAACGGAGAAGTAATCGATGGTAACATTTGGGGTACAATTTACAAAGGTGGTATCGTGGTGCCTGTGATCCTCACTCTGTTGTTCACAGTTATCGCTCTTTCTATTGAGCGCTGGCTCGCTCTGCGCACCGCTTTCGGTAAGGGCAAACTCCCACAGTTCGTAGCTAACATCAAGGCTGCTCTGAATGCAAACGACTTCGCTAAGGCTCAGGAGCTCTGCGACAAGCAGCGTGGTACTGTTGCTAACGTTGTTGGCGCTTCTCTGCGTGCTTACAAGGAGATGGAGGCTACAGCTGGCATGAAGAAAGAGCAGAAGATCGCCCGCATCCAGCAGGCTCACGAGGAGGCTACTCAGCTCGAGATGCCTACCCTGCAGATGAACATGCCTATCATCGCTACTATCGTTACACTGGGTACCCTCACCGCTCTGTTCGGAACCGTTGTAGGTATGATTCGTTCATTCGCAGCTCTGGCAGCTGGTGGTGGTGCTGACTCTCAGGCTCTGTCACTTGGTATTTCTGAGGCCTTGGTTAACACAGCATCTGGTATTTTGACTTCTTGGGTGGCCGTTGTTGCTTACAACTACTATTCAAACAAGATCGATAAGTTGACATACGCCCTCGACGAGGTTGGTTATTCAATCGCTCAGACTTACGAAGCTAACCACGCAGAAGAGGCTTAATTTTTGCTAACCCTTTAAAAATTTATCACTATGGGTAAAGTAAAAATTAAGAAAGCGGACGTCTGGATAGACATGACCCCTATGTCTGACGTGATGGTGCTGCTGCTTACCTTCTTCATGATGACCTCTACGTTCGTCAAGAACGAGGCCGTGAAGGTAAACACACCACAGTCGGCATCAAAGGTCAAGGTTCCAGAGAACGATGTCGTGAACATCACCATCAATCCTCAGGGAAAGGTGTTCATGAGCATGGACAATGTGAACTATCTGAAGACCACTCTGATGGGCATGGTTGACAAGTTCGGCGTGCAACTGACTCCTGTTCAGCAGGAGGCATTCCTGGAGGATCCTCAGTTTGGAGTTCCTATGGATAAGTTGGCTGACTTCCTCAACATCAGTCAGAGCAAGCGCGCTGAGGCCCTCAAAGAGCTCGGAATACCCACAGACAGCATCGACAACGGTGATGGCACAAAGGGTAAGAGCGAGTTCCAGCAGTGGGTAACAGAGGCCATGGCTTCTGGCGAAGACATGAAGCTTTGTATCAAAGCTGACTCGAAGACTCCTTATAAGATAGTCAAGAGCGTGATGTCTGAGTTGCAGGATATGGACCAGAACCGTTACCAGTTAATTACATCGTTTAAAGAAGCGGAGGATTAAAGAATGGCAAAACAAAAAGGAAGTAGACAGAAGAAGCAGACCGTACGCGTAGACTTTACGCCGATGGTTGATATGATGATGCTTCTTATCACATTCTTCATGCTCTGTACCTCTCTGAGCAAGCCTCAGGCGATGCAGTTAACCATGCCAAGTAACGATAAGAACATCCAGGATGAAGATCGTAACGCAGCCAAAGAGTCACATACCATTACGGTTTATCTGGCTGGTAACGATAAGATCTATTACATCAAGGGTATCCCCAAGTACGATGATCCCACCTGCATGCAGGAGACAACATGGGGTAAGCAGGGAATCCGCAAGGTTCTCACCGAGCACCAGACTGAGGAGGGTATCATTCCTGTTGCCCGTATCCGTAAGGCAAAGCTCGACCTTGATGCGAAGAAAGCTGAGACCAATATGGAAGACAGTATTTATCAGAAAGAGCTGACAAAGATTCGTAACGGTGAAATCAATGGTGAGAAGATTCCTACTCTGACCATCATTATCAAACCGCTCGATACAGCTTCTTATGATAACATGGTGACAGCACTCGACGAGATGCAGATTTGCAGTATTAGTAAGTACGTCCTTGACAAGATTTCTAAAGACGACGAGAAGCTTCTCAAGTCGAAGAACATCCCCTTGGAATGAGACAATGTTTAACTTAAAAAAACAACTTGAACTATGTCAAAAATTGATTTGATAGACAGTAACTGGGTTGACCTTGTCTTTGAAGGAAAGAATAAGGAGTATGGAGCTTACAAACTGCGTAAGAACACCGGTAAGCGTAACATATGGTCCATCATTATTATGCTTGCCATTGCTGGTCTGCTGGGTGCAATCATCGGTGTGAACGCCATCATTGAGGCCAGCCGTGCTCAGGAAGAGATCTCTGCAGACGTTGAGCTCTCAAACATCACCAAGAAAGAGGTGAAGGTTGAGAAGAAGGCGCCTGTGAAGATTGAGGAAGCCAAGCCAGTTGAGAAAGTGAAGAGCTCTGTGAAGTTCGTGCCTCCCGTTATTAAGAAAGACTCAGAGGTGAAGCCTGAGGAAGAATTGAAGTCACAGGATGACCTCAACCAGACTAAGACCGCCATCGGTTCTTTCGATGTAAAGGGTAACGACGATGCAGGCGGTGAGGTGCTTAAGGCTAAGGAAGTAATTGCACAGCCAGAGCCACCAAAGGAAGAAGAGACAAAGGTCTTCGACGTTGTTGAGGTCATGCCTTCATTCCCCGGCGGTGACGCTGCCCTGCAGTCTTATCTGGCCAAGAACATCAAGTATCCGGTTGTAGCTGAGGAGAACGGCGTACAGGGTCGTGTTGTATTGACATTCGTCGTTGAAAAGGATGGTTCAATCACCGACATCAAGGTTGTTCGCTCAGTAGACCCATCGCTCGACAAGGAAGCTTCTCGCGTGGTGAAGAGCATGCCGAAGTGGATTCCTGGTAAGCAGAATGGTTCAGCCGTACGTGTTAAGTTCACTCTGCCTGTTACATTCAGACTTCAGTAATTTATGAGAAAACCAACATTCTACGTAACAGTAGGATTGCTATTAGCAACCAGCGTATTCAGTTCCTGTGAGGAGAAAAAACCACGTAAGGACGCTAATAGAACTGACACAACTACATCAGGGGCGATTCAGTTCGCCTCTGATGATAGTTTTTCACCCATCATCGATGAAGAGGTGGAGATGTTCAACGTTTCCCACCCGAAAGCAACTGTCACACCTATATACACCGATGAGACAGATGCAGTAAAACAACTTATCGACGAGAAGATTTTTCTCGCCGTTACAGCCAGAAACTTTACGAAGAACGAGTATAACACGCTCGTAAACAAAGGCTACAAATCGATGAGAGCAGCCCCCATTGCATATGATGGTCTGGCTCTGATCATCCACAAACAGAATCAGGATTCATGCATAACCGTCAAAGACATTGCACGCATCCTCAGCGGAGACGCCAAGAAGTGGAGCGACATCTATCCTAACTCAAAGCGAGGAGATATCGAGGTTGTTTTCGATAATCCAAAATCAAGCACCGTCCGCTACGCCCAGGATTCAATCCTTGGCGGCAAACCTATCAACAGTCCGAACATTCAGGCTGTAGATAAGTCAGCACAAGTAGTCGATTATGTTGAGAAGACACCCAATGCTATTGGCATTATTGGATCAAACTGGCTCAACGACAAGAGAGACACGACGAACGTCACCTTCAAAAAGAATATCCGCGTTATGTCCGTCAGCAGAATGGACAAAGCAACGCCACTCAATAGTTGGAAGCCCTATCAGTATTATATATATAATGATAGCTATCCGCTCATACGTACTATCTACTTACTGCTCAACGACTCCTATCGCGGACTACCCACAGGATTCGCGAACTTCATCACGTCACCTAAGGGCCAGCTCATTATTTTCCACTCTTCGCTGTTGCCCGCTTATGGCAATATGACGGTAAGGAACGTAAACGTTAAAGATAGATAATTCGGAAGCCTTCATTAAACTTTCCGAAAAAGAAAAAGTCACATAAGTGAAAACAGATAACATGTCTAACTTAAAAAAAAGAGAATTATGAAAACGATCAAATATTTAGTAATCGGAGCCATGATGCTGGGCATCAGCTCCCCGGTAATGGCACAGGAAGACACCAAGCAGGTGATTGACGCCATTTCCATCGCGATTAAGGACAATCCTACAACTGCCGCAGCGCAAGTGAAGGAAGTATTGAAAAAGTACAAGAAGAACATTGAAGTTCTCTGTGGTATCGGACGTGCATATCTGGATGTGAAGGACACACAGACAGCAAAGCTCTATGCCGACATGGCCATGAAGGTAAAGGGCGGTGCTCAGAGTTCTCTTCCACATATTCTCCTCGGCGATATCTACGTGCTCAACGATGACGGAGGTAACGCATCTATGGAGTATGAGCAGGCAATCTACTTCGACAAGATGAATCCCGAGCCATACCGCAAGTATGCTCAGATCAACAGTAAGGTGAATCCTGGTGCATCTGCACAGAAACTCGAGGAACTGCGTGCCGTACGCCCAGATTATCCTGTTGATGTTATCAATGCCACCATCTACATGCGTGCCAACAACTTGAACAAGGCCCTTGAGTACTACGACAAGGTAGACAAGAACAGCATGGAGAGCGGCGACTTGGTAAACTATGCACTCTGTGGCTTCCTGAAAGGACAGTTCGACAAGAGCCTTAGCGTTGCCGAGTTTGGTGCCAACAAGTTCCCACGCCATCCGGCACTCAACCGTCTGGTGTTCTTCAACAGCACAAACTTGAAGGATTATCAGAAGGCTCTGACCTATGCCGATCGTCTGTTCACAAAGTCTGATAGCGCAAAGATTTCTTCGAGCGACTATCTGTACTACGGCTACGCTCACAATGGAAACAAGGACTACGACAAGGCCATTGAGATGTTCCGTAAGTGTATTGAAGAGGCTCCCGATGCTAAGGGCGACGTGCTCGACGCTCAGTCGAATATCGCCAGCGCTTTCCAGGCAAAGGGTGACTACAACAATGCTATCACCGAGTATCGCAAGTACATGGAGAAGGTGGAGAAGGTTAAGAACACTGACTTCGCTTCACTGGCTCAGATCTACATGGACTGGGGATCTGATCTTACCGGTGCCGAGCAGGCTAGTAAGTTTGAGGAGGCTAACAAGGTTTACGATGAGATGATTGCCAAGTTTGCTGACGATCCTGCCACTCTGATTTTCGCTTATAACAAGAAGACTCAGATTGACAACATGCTCGACCCGACAGTTGAGAAGTTCACTGCCCTGCCCGACTACACTAAGATGATTGAGATTATCGAGGGACTAAGCGAAAAGAGCAAGACCGATCTTAACCGTCTGGTAACTGCTTACCACTATCTTGCCCACTACAATTTGGCTAACAACAACAAGGCTACTGCCGATGAGTACTGGAATAAGATTCTGGCTATCGATCCTACTTATGCTCCTGCATTGGAGGCTCTTGGAAAGTAACATTGTATTAAGGTTATAAACGATGAGGGATAGGCGTCTGCCTATCCCTCATTATTGTTTATAATCATATATATAAGAGAATGAATCCTCACTCTCAACAGGAATCATCGAAACAGAACACATAAAGGGACAAAAAAAACAGGCAACCCTCTTAGAGAAAGCTGCCCGTTATTATTTCTTTGCGAAATCGTCTTATGGAAGACTGATTGCCTCAGATGGACAAACATCTGCACAAGTACCACACTCAGTGCAAACATCAGGATCAATTGAATACTTGTCGCCCTCAGAGATTGCTCCTGCAGGACACTCATCAATACAGGTACCGCATGCGATGCAGTCGTCACCAATTACGTAAGCCATATTTCTTTCAGTTTAAAAATTAATAATATTCTTGTACCTAAAATAATACGCTGCAAAGATAGATATTTATTTTGAAATACCTACACTTAGGTATTAGATTTTACCTAATTTAACAATAAATCCGTAAGGGAATCATGCAGCTGACAAACAACTAACCATAAATAATGAGAACTTGCCCAAATACAATAAAGCAGGCAATATTACGTTATTAAAAAAGATGAGACAAATAGTGCTAATCATTACAACCATACTGGGTGTACTGTCACTACATGCCCAGGACCGACAAGTGGAGAACAAGCCATATATCGATTTGCGCCCTTTCCACTTTGGCGTTCTTGTGGGTACTCATTTTCAGGATATTGAATTTCAAAATATTGGTCCTCAAACCATCACAAATGAAGATGGCACAACAACCGAGAAACTGGTTACCACCGACCAAGACCGCACCGATATGGGATTCACAGTAGGAGTGTTAGGCGAAATGCGACTGGGCACCTACTTTGCCTTGCGCGTTGCACCAGCTATGTTGTTCGGCAACAAGCACCTTACTTTCCTAAACCATACCGACAAGTTGGAAAGCGGCGAACCCATCACAATGCATCAAGACTTGAAGTCGGTTTATGTCTCATCAGCCGTCAACTTGATTTACAGTGCAAAGCGTTTCAATAACCATCGCCCTTATCTGATGGCTGGCATCAATCCGATGATCAACTTGTCGGGTAAGCAAAGCGATATCATCAAACTGAAGCCCTACGATGTATTGTTAGAGATAGGAGTTGGATGCGACTTATATCTTCCATTCTTCAAACTGCGTCCTGAGTTAAAGTTTGGATTCGGATTGATTGATAATATGGACAAGAATCATGTGGAAGCAATCAAAGACAAAAATCTGATTGTCTACACAAACTCCGTTATCAAACAGTCAAAGAGCAAGTTTGTTTCTCTGACGTTCTATTTTGAATAGAGAATAGAAATAATGACCGCTCAAGTATAACTTGGATTCAAAGGTTAAGCTTCAATCAACAGATTATACTTAGAATATTAGATAAAACTTATATTATCAGGATATTTCCGAATGAAATGTAATAGAAATACTGTATAGCGAGTTTCCAGGACTCTGGGAACTCGCTATTTGTCGAATGTAACAGTCATCTTACCAACGAAGATGGCATGTTTTCCGTTTTGGTCTACAGGAATATACTTACCATCCAAGTTCTTAACATATTGCAGTTCTGTGAAGTAAGTGTGGCTATGACCGCCCAACACCAAGTCAATACCACGGCTATTGGCAATCAAGTTCTGGTCGCTGATGGCATCATCCGTCCAGCCAAGATGAGAGATAAGGATGACCATGTCGCACTTTTTCTTATTCTTCAGCATGTCAGCCATCTCGTTGGCAACCTTCACCGGATCGAGGAATACAGCCTTACCGTAGTTAGATTTCGAAACTAAGCCTTCCAGTTTTGGTGCCAATGCGAACACACCAATCTTCACGCCTTTGCGCTTAATAATGGTATAAGGCTTCACCACGCCCTCGCATGCTGTCCCCCTCAGATCATAGTTAGAGCAGAGAATCGGGAAATTGGCCATGCGGAAAATACGTGCCATATTGTCCATTCCAAAATCAAACTCATGGTTGCCAATGGTAGCTGCGTCAACACCCATCTGATTCATCAGTCCAATTTCCACGTCACCTTTATACATAGAGTAATACGGTGAGCCCTGGCTGAAGTCACCACTATCAAAATACAACAAGTCAGGATTCTTTTTCCGCTCCTCTTTAAGCATGGCAATACGGCGCAAATAGCCTCCTTTGCCCGCCAGCATCGTATCGGCCAGGTTTGGATTCAACGGCATAATACAGCTATGAGTGTCATTTGTATGGAGTATGACTAACTGTTTTTTCTGCTTTGCCGAGACGCACATTGTGATCGTCAGCAGCAACGATATAATAATGAGTACCCTTTTCATAGTTTCTTCATTTTAAATGATTACTTTTCCACAATCCGGCCTTCCACTTGTGCATCCACAGCTTTACCCTGTTTCATCTGCTCACGGAAGTAATCTATAATAATAAACCTCACATTATTCCGCTCTTCTTTCGGCGACACCAAATTCGTAGCTAACTTGAATGCGCTGAGTCCATCATTACCTTGCGCCAGATAGTCAAGCGTTGCGATTCTGTACGACTCTTTCGGATCAATCTCCTTACCATGCAAACGGGCACTGATCAGTTTTCCGTCCTTTGAGATCACCAACTCGGCTCCATGGCTGAGACCCTCACCATGACGGGCCGCAACCTGATCAAACAACTTTAATAAATTCTCGCCCGTCATCGAAAGGAAGCATATTTTATTCTCAAAAGGCGCAACATCAATTACTTGACCATAATTCACTTTGCCTTCAGCAAAAGCAGCCCTGATGCCACCCATATTATAAACAGCCAAGTTCGGCGACTCATTATACTTCTTCGCTCCCCAAACAAGAATGTCTGCCAGAAGGTTAGAAAGCGTACTTTCCGGCCTTTTAGCCGCCATATAACGGGCACAAGAACCCACAACCGGACTCATGATACTGTCAACTTGATGCTGATAAGGCTTGATGAAAGCCGCTGCCTGAGCGTCAGGCATAGCATCATAGGTTTTATCAATCACAATCCTTGAGCCTTGAATAGAAGCCACCTGATAATGCGACCGGCACGAAATGGCAAACAAGGCACCAACGGCACAAGAAATTATAAGCAGTTGTTTTTTCATATTGGTACAGTTATTTTTGCAAAAATACGGTAAATCGACTAAAAATCAAACAGATAAAAGCCGAAAATATGTTAAAAATACAAAACTTTCGCCTTTAAAACATAATCTTTAAACCTGAAACTTTATACTTTAAACTTTTTATAGTACCTTTGCACCGCTTTTCGGCGTAACCGCTGGCAATGGAAGAGTCGTTGGCCATGTTGCGTTGGAACGATAAACAAATTTAATTATATATTTACAATGGATTTAATTAAAGTTGCTGAAGAAGCATTTGCAACCGGCAAGAAGTTCCCAGAGTTCAAGTCTGGTGATACCATCACTGTCGCTTACAAAATTATCGAGGGTTCAAAAGAGCGTATTCAGCTCTACCGTGGTGTTGTTATCCGCATCAGCGGTCATGGCGACAAGAAGCGTTTCACTGTTCGTAAGATGTCTGGTACCGTAGGTGTAGAGCGTATCTTCCCTATCGAGAGCCCGAACATTGAGAGCATCGAGGTCAACAAGCGTGGTAAGGTACGTCGTACCAAGCTTTACTATCTGCGCAATCTTACTGGTAAGGCAGCCCGCATCGCTGAGAAGAGAACTCCTATCAAGAAGGATCAAGAGTAAACAAATCTTCGAGAAGCAAAATAAAAAGCCCTGTACTCAACCGAGTGCAGGGCTTTTTAGTGTTTCTTCAGAGAACTCCACATGTCTCTGTCAGACATTAGTCCTCATAGTTTGAGAGTCCGTCAGCCTCCCCATGAACAGCCTCTTGGAAGCTCTCCCAGTCCTGATAACCAACAAACAGCGACAGTCTGTCGAGTGTTTTCCTGTTTGGTTTCTTCAGAATCTCCTTCTCTACCGCCTCAAGCAGTTTCTTCAATGCCTTGCGTTTCTTTTCCATAACAGTTACTATTGCACTGCAAAAGTAGCAAAATATTTGCAAACCTCAGCATAAATTCGTAATTTTGCAGCAGAAAAAATCCATCTACATTTTTATGAAAGAATTAGCATTAAAGTACGGATGCAATCCGAATCAGAAACCCTCGCGCATTTTTATGACTGAGGGCGAGCTTCCCATTGAAGTCATCAACGGCCGTCCCGGCTACATCAATTTCCTCGATGCACTCAACGCATGGCAGTTGGTGAAGGAGTTAAAGCAGGCCACAGGACTTCCTTCCGCAGCCTCTTTCAAGCATGTAAGCCCTGCCGGTGCCGCTGTAGGACTGCCACTTAGCGACACATTGAAGAAGATCTACTTCGTTGACGACATTCAGGGACTCGACGATTCGCCCATCGCTTGTGCCTATGCCCGCGCCCGCGGTGCCGACCGCATGTCAAGCTACGGTGATTTTGTTGCTCTTTCCGACACCTGCGACGCCACCACAGCCCTGCTGCTGAAACGTGAGGTCAGCGACGGTGTGATTGCTCCCGGCTTTACTCCCGAGGCTATAGAGATTCTGAAAGACAAGCGCAAAGGCACTTACAACGTGATTCAGATTGATCCTGACTACGTGCCGGAGCCTGTAGAACGCAAACAGGTGTTCGGTGTCACCTTCGAGCAAGGCCGCAATGAAATCCGATTGGACGATCCGGCACTCTTCGAGAATATTCCCACTCAGAACAAGACATTTACCGACGAGGCACGCCGCGACCTGATGATTGCGCTGATAACGCTGAAGTACACCCAGTCAAACAGCGTCTGCTACGTCAAGGACGGACAAGCCATCGGCATCGGAGCAGGCCAACAGAGCCGTATCCACTGCACCCGTCTTGCCGGCAACAAAGCTGATATTTGGTGGCTGCGCCAGCATCCGAAGGTGATGTCACTGCCATTCAAGCCCGGCATTCGCCGTGCCGACCGCGACAACACCATCGACGTTTACATCTCCGACGACCACGACGACGTGCTCAACGACGGCACATGGCAACTGTTCTTCACTGAGAAGCCCGAAGTGCTCACACGCGAGGAGAAGCGTGAATGGATTGCCAAGAACACCCGTGTGTCTCTGGGCAGCGACGCTTTCTTCCCCTTTGGCGACAACATCGAGCGCGCCCATAAGAGCGGTGTTGAGTATATTGCACAGGCAGGAGGCTCTGTACGCGACGACCATGTCATCATGACGTGCGACAAATACGGCATTGCCATGGCTTTCACGGGCGTTCGCCTGTTCCATCATTAATATGATGCCCGACACCCAAATACCCCTACTTAACGGATCAGGACAATGAATACGAAGGAAGAGAACAAAAACGACGATTTCCAGAGCATCCTAGAGAACGGTATTAGCTTCGGCCGAGGTGGCGGTCCGCGCAAAACAGACGAGAAGGTGAAGACCAAGGCCAAGAAAAAGAAATACATCACTGGCGCCCACGGAAGCGGCTCTGCCATGCAGAAAGCCAAATACCGCGAGCAAAGGGCTAACCGGCATAAAGGGAAGAAGTAACACTTCTTCCCTTTTTCTTTCCTGTCAATCCCGGCATTCATCAGTTTCACCAACAGAAACAGCAAGCCTTGCCATCGCATAACCAGCCATTCCAAACAGCATACATAAAGGCTCTATGATATTATCATCGCAAATGGCACTAACGAGAATGCCTAATGAGGGTACAATTCATCATCGGAAAGGGTACAGAACACCATCAATTCGGGTACAAACAGGCATCCATAAGAAACTATCACTGGAGTGAGAGAAGGCTATCACTGTAGTGAGAGGATCCTATCACTGGAGTGAGAGAAAGCTATCACTGGAGTGATAGATTTAAAGTGTAAGGATTTTAAAACAACATGTCGGAAACATCCACCATGCTTCCGACATGCAAATATACGAATTTTTTCTCTGATATGCAAGAGGTTCTTAGAAAAAGAAACCGAAATGACAGGCATGCAGTCATGTCAGTTGCGACGGCTCGTAATGCCCCCTCCCTTCCGAATGGTCAGAATAGCGTTCTGCAGACGCTTGGTTTCGTGATTAAACAAAATGCCGGGATTGACTTTCTGCCCGCTCGGACTGTGCAGCTCAAAATGCAGGTGTTCAGTGGTGGCACGGCCTGTGCGGCCCGTCAAACCGATAATCTGTCCGGCCTTTACCTTTTGCCCGGCCTTCACCAGATTCTTACTCTGATGACTATAGAGCGTGGTCAGTCCGTTAGGATGACGGATAACGATGCAATTGCCGTATCCACTAAAGGGGCCGCTGCGCGTGACAACACCCGCAAAGGCGGCACGGATATTATCGTTGGGTTTGGTCTTCAGGTCCACACCCGAGTGACGACGGCGTCCGCCATAGGGACTGATGACTTTACATCCAGGTAACGGATAGGCCCATTCGCCGGCTTTAAGTGTTGAGAGATCAAGTCTGATGACATCACTTTTCTCGAACGGATTAGCATCAGCATTCTTCACATCACCGTCATCAGACAAATTCTTGCGCTCAGTACGCACGTCGATATTGAATCCTTTCTTCTCGACAATCACACGCTGAGCCCGAAGATTATGCGAACGGACATCGATAAGTGTTTCGGGATTGACACGACGGCCGTCCACCATGATGGAAAAGAGGCAGAATATACGGTCGTCCTTGCCGCCGACAATGGCAATGGTCTGTCCGGCATGCACTTTCTCACCAACCTTCACCAGATTCTGGGCATTATGTCCATAAACGGTTTCAAAGCCATTATCGTGCCTGACTACGATAACATGGCCAAACTGGGGATGATTGCGCGAGATGCGTACCACACCACCAAACATGGCTTTTACGGCATCTCCCTTGGTGGTTGTAATCTCAACATCATTTCCATTATTCACCAACACGGCCTTACCCACTGGCAAAGGGAATGAGTACTCTTCCTCGGGCAGACAGTCGAAGTCGACACTGAACATGTTCGACCGCTCGAACAAATCCTTTGTCTCAATACTGATTTGTTGCTGCTCCAGTGCTGTAAACTCCTGTTGCGCCGTAGCCTTGCCGCATACGAATAGGCATGCGGATATGATAAAGAACTTTACTCTCATGCTATTTTAATTGGATTGCTGTTAGTATTCGGCCTGAGTCTATGCCCAGTTTGCGGGCAGAGAAAAACTCATCACTATGTTTGTAGGTGCAGATGCCTGCTACCTGGATATTCTTTTTGTCAACACCAGCAGCCTCAAGTTGCTGCTGATTGCACGCCCAAAGGTCGATGTGCCATTTTTCCTGGATATGCCATGATGCAGGTGTCGTGTCATCTTTGTATTCGGATGGGCATTGGGCGACAGACGTCATAACAGGAAAACGACGGGCAATAAGCTGCATGTCGAAACCAGATGACGCAAACTCATTATACACCTCATCGCCAACCTCAAAACTCTCGAGCGAGATGCCCGGTCCGATAACAGCTTTCAGCTGTTCTGGTGCTGTACCATAAGACTGTTGCATGGCAGTGATTGCCTTGCCGACGATGCGCGCCACGGTGCCACGCCAGCCGGCATGAACAGCACAAACGGCATGATGAGCCTCATCGTAGAGCAAGACGGGTATACAATCAGCCGTAGAAACACCGACACAAACCTGTCTGACATCTGTCATTACCGCATCAACTCCGTCCAATTGAGTCATCCTCTCTGCCTTGTCCAAGGCAAGAAAAGCCTCATCAATGCGTCTCACCACGGTGCCGTGCACCTGATGGGGCATCACCAACGAGTTCTCATCAATCTGCAACAGACGGCATAATGCACGCCTGTTCGCATCAATATGGGCGACTTCGTCGCCACAAAACATGTTCACATTGAACTCTTTGTAGTTGCCTTCGCTACATCCGCCCTTTCGGGTACTGCTAAAAGCTACTACATAAGGTGAAAGATTGTAGTATGAGAGCACCGGATCAGTCATCCAGTTCCTCCTCATACTCGAAATCATCAATATCTTCTATCTCGTCCTCATCAAGGAAGACAATATCGTCTTCGCCCTCTTCCTGCATCTCAGCAGCGAACTTGCTCATATCCTTGTCGCGGTGGACGATGACATCCTCGCTCGTAATAACCTGAAGTTTGTTGCTCTCGCTGTTCAGCTCCTCCCATAAAACGTCCTTCAGTTCATTCAGTCCGAAGCCCGTTACGGCAGAGATAAACACCACTGGCAAATCCTGGGGCAGAGTCTCCTTGAGCATGTCCATCAACTCGTCGTCCAGCAGGTCGCACTTCGTGACGGCCAGTACACGGTGTTTGTCCAACATGTCGGGATTGAACTGGCGCAGCTCGTTGAGCAGAATCTCATACTCCCGCTTGATGTCGTCAGTATCGCCCGGTACCATGAAAAGCAGCAGCGAATTGCGCTCAATGTGGCGCAGAAAACGCAGTCCGAGACCCTTTCCCTCGCTTGCGCCCTCTATGATACCCGGGATGTCTGCCATTACAAACGACTTATTGTCGCGATAGCCCACAATTCCCAGGCTAGGCTCCATCGTGGTAAAGGGATAATTGGCTATCTTCGGACGGGCATTCGAGAGCGAAGACACCAACGTCGACTTGCCTGCATTGGGGAAACCGACCAGTCCGACATCAGCCAATAGCTTCAACTCCAGTATGATGGTCATCTCCTGCATGGGCTCTCCGGGCTGTGCATAACGCGGAGCCTGGTTTGTTGCCGAACGGAACTGGAAATTGCCCAAGCCGCCACGACCGCCTTTCAGCAGCAGGACAGTCTGACCGTCATAGGTCACATCACACACATATTTGCCCGTCTCAGCATTGTAGACTACCGTTCCGCATGGCACATCAATATACATATCCTTGCCGTCAGTACCATGACACTTGTCCTTACCGCCATTTCCACCGTGCTCGGCAAACACATGCCGCTGATATTTCAGGTGCAGCAGTGTCCAATAATTATGATTGCCACGCAGATAGATGCTGCCGCCCTTACCGCCGTCTCCGCCGTCAGGACCACCATTAGGGTTATACTTCACGTGGCGAAGGTGCATCGACCCTCGCCCGCCCTTACCCGAACGGCAGTAAATCTTCACATAGTCTACAAAGTTGCTCTCAGCCATATATCGTTCATTAGAGTTTTTTCATTCGGGCATTCCGGACTATCCTGAAATACCCGAATGACCAGAACATCTAGAGATTATCAATTACCTGACAGATATCCGCGAAGATTCTGTCGAGACTTCCTAATCCGTTGATATGATTGTGAAGGCCCTCTTTCTCATACCATTCGATGAGGGGCTGTGTCTGCGAATGATAAACCAAAAGGCGCTTCTTGATAGTCTCCTCGTTATCGTCAGCCCTGCCACTCTCTTGTCCACGCTTGATCAGACGCGTCATCAGCTCGTCCTCGGGCACGTCGAGCTCAATCATGGCTGCCACCTTATGGCCACGCTCATTGAGCATTGCCTTCAAAGCCTCAGCCTGAGGGATCGTGCGGGGGAATCCGTCAAATATAACACCTTTGTGATCGGTGCCGAAACTGTCGTAGACAGAAGCCAGGATGCTGATCATCAAATCATCAGGAATCAGTTGTCCGTTCTCAATCATTCCCTGAGCTGTCTTGCCTAACTCTGTGCCTTTTTTGATTTCGCTGCGAAGAACATCACCTGTTGAGATGTGCTCAAAGCCGTATTTCTCAATCATCAAATCACTTTGGGTACCTTTTCCTGATCCAGGAGCCCCGAAAATTACAATATTCTTCATCATGTTCTCAAATTTAAAGTTATCTATTTTAATTTCTGCTTACCAACACAAAATGGTCATACTTGGTCAATCCACCACCGTGTAGATGTCCCTGAGATTGCGTCCGCCTTGATCGTAGTCGAGTCCGTAGCCTACAATAAAGTCGTTGGGAATTTCCATGGCCGCATATTCGATGTTCAAATCCACCTGCAATCTGTCAGGTTTCACCAACAGCGTACAGATGTGCACAGACTCCGGATTGCGTGTTCCGAGTGTTTCAATCATGCGCTTCATAGTCAGTCCGGTGTCTACAATATCCTCAACAATAACGATAGTGCGGCCCTTCAGACTCTCATTAATGCCAATCACCTCGATAACTTTTCCTGTAGAGGTTGTTCCTTGATACGAAGCCAGCTTTACAAACGAAATCTCACATGGAATGGTTAACATGCGCATCAAGTCTGCTGCATAGATAAACGAGCCATTCAATACAGCCAGGAAAAGAGGATTCTTTCCCGCGAAATCTTTGTTCAAACGGTCGGCTACGGCCTTCACTTTTTCTAAAATCACGGCCTCCGGAATGAAAGACTTGAATGATTTGTCCTTGATTTTGATAATACTCATAACGCCTTTTTTACTAATTTGCTGCAAAAATACGAAAAAAAGGGCAAAATATGGTCATCAATTAGTATTAATTTCGTATTTTTGCATCGATGAAGATATTTACAAGCGCTCAGATACGCGAGCTTGACCATTATACCATAGAACACGAGCCCATCAGATCGGTAGATTTGATGGAGCGTGCCGCGCGTGCATTGACACATGCGATTACCGACAGATGGAACAACGGTACATCCGTTGTTGTGTTTGCCGGCCCCGGAAACAATGGTGGTGACGCGCTCGCTGTGGCACGTATGCTGGCTGAAAAAGAATACAAAGTATCGGTATTCTTGTTTAACATCAACGGCAGACTGTCGGAAGACTGTGCCATCAACAAGCAACGTATCATCGATTGTAAGCGCATCAGACAGTTCACTGAGGTTACTCAGCAATTCGATCCCCCACAGCTTGATGTCGACACGCTGGTCGTCGACGGACTGTTTGGCAGCGGACTGAACAAGCCTCTTGCCGGAGGATTCGCCTCATTGGTGAAGTATATCAACCAGTCACCTTCCCAGATTGTAAGTATTGATATACCATCGGGTCTGATGACAGAGGACAACACATTCAATGTTCTGGCCAATATCATCCGTGCAGACCTCACGCTGACACTGCAACAAAAGAAATTATCGTTCATGTTTCCCGAGAACCAGCAGTTTATCGGAGAACTGAAAATCATCGACATACGCCTCAGTCAGGAATTTATCCGTAAGAAGCAGGCGCAGTATATCATTACAGAAGAGACCGACTTGCGCCGGAAATTGCGCGCAAGAAATGCCTTTGCTCATAAGGGAAATATGGGCAACGACCTGCTAATTGCCGGTTGTTTTGGCATGGCCGGAGCTGCAATTCTTGCCGCAAAAGCATGTCTGAGAAGTGGAGCTGGCAAAGTAACCGTGCATATTCCAAAGCGCAACTATGACATCATGCAGATAGCTGTGCCTGAGGCTATTGCGCAGATAGACCATGAGGAGACCTATTTCTCCGAGGCAGTAGCGTCGGAAGACTACGATGCCATTGGCATCGGACCGGGTATCGGACAGATGGAGAATACGGCCATCGCCATGATTTCGCAGGTGAGGCGCTCCCAATGTCCCGTTGTTATGGATGCTGACGCGTTGAATATTCTGTCGCGCCATCGCGCATGGATGCAACAATTGCCTAAAGGTATCATCATGACACCACACCCGAGAGAGTTTGACCGTTTGAACGGAGCCCCCTGCAACGACAGCTATGAGCGTCTGAGCAAGGCACGCGACCTGGCCGAGCACCTGCAGGCATATATCATCATTAAGGGGCATTATTCCGCCTTGTGCATGCCTAACGGACAAGTTGTATTTAATCCTACGGGAAATGCAGGTATGGCTACAGCCGGCAGCGGTGACGTGCTGACAGGAATCATCACAGCATTGCTTGGCCGAGGCTACGAACGCGAGGATGCCTGTATCTTAGGAATGTACCTGCACGGACTGGCTGGCGACCTTGCCGCACGCGAGTTGGGAGAGGAGAGCCTCACTGCCGGCGACATCATTGAATGGCTGCCTAAAGCTTTCAAGCGTATAGCCGATTAGCGAATGACGGAGAGATAAGTGTTCATTATTCACAGTTAGAGTTTAGAGTTAAGATCATATCATATGCGAAAAATCATTTTATTATACTTGTTGCTGGGCTTCTCCATGCTTACCCAGGCTCAGGAAGAGACCAAATACTACCTGCCTCGCACAGTAGTAAAACTTACTTTGCTCATCGAGAAAACTACTTATACGCCCGGCGAGTTCAACCAGTATTCCGAGCGCTTTCTCAAAATGTCGCAAGGTAGCGAGCCGGTAAACTCCTATCGCATTCTGAGCACCCAGATGCGCACTGAAGGCATGGCTGATCCCGACAAGGAATATATCGCAAAAACCGACCCGAAACGTAACATTCAGGCAGTCAATCTGGCAGATGACGGCGTGTTGCTCTCCATCAACACAGAACCACGCAAGACAGAGAAGCCAACTCATTTTGTGGCTGCGCCGAAACCTGCCACGCTGAATTCCCGCGACTTTATGAATCAGGAAATTCTCTCAGCCGGAAGCAAAGCCAAGATGGCTGAGCTGACTGCACAGGAGATTTACGATATCCGAGAGAGCAAAATCATGCTCGCAAAGGGACAAGCCGACTATATGCCGAAAGACGGTGAGCAACTGCGCATCATGCTCAAGCAGCTGAACACACAGGAAGCCGCTCTGCTGCAGTTGTTTGAGGGTACGACAATCTGTGACACGCTGGAGCACGAAATCACCCTGATTCCTCGGGAAGCTATAGAACGGCAACTGCTGTTTCGCTTCTCAAAGCATTTCGGTATGACTGATTTAGACGACCTTTCGGGCGAGCCTTACTACTTGACTGTAGAGGATTTAAAGACCACTCCTACCATTCAGGTGGCAGCCGAGCCAGGAAAAAAGGACAAGAACGGTGAGGCTATCTACGTGAACCTGCCAGGAAAAATCCGTCTGACTATTCAGAATTCTGGTCAGACGCTACTGAGCGATGAGATATATGCTGCCCAATTCGGCCACATAGAGATGTTGGATGGTAACCTTTTCAGCAAGAAACTACAGACCAGCATCGTGCTGAATCCTGCCACAGGAAATCTGGAAAGCATCAAGACAGATGTATTGAAATAACGACATTCAAGTTCAAAGGATAATGAAATGAAGAGTATCGCGATACTCTTCATTTTTTGTATTCAAAAGAAATATCACAGAGGAGAAAAACGTTCTGGAGAACACGTTGCTTTGCACGGCTAGTTAATTTCAATGAAGGTAGAGCACATCGTGATTTCAGCAGCCGCTTATACCGCTTTTTCGTGCGGTCTTTTTCTGATTAGATTAAAAAAAGTATGGTCTGTCTTTATGATTGGTGTCTCTCCGCTTGTTCTAAGCGGTATGCAGATTGAACAAGAATCTGAAGAAGAAATAAAGCACGCCTGTTCTTTGCAGAGAGCATTGAGGCAAAACCGAGCGTGTTTAAAGCATGCCTCCCCATTAGCTAACAGGCTCGCTAAATGCATAGCAGAGAAACAAAAAAACGAGAACCCACATGTGCGGGTTCCCGTTTCCTCCATTTCAAAGATATGACTTAACGTATAAATGCTGATTAGTCGAGCTGAGCCAGCTTGTTGTCAGAGCCAAGCACATCGATGATCTTGTGCTTGTACATCTTCTCCATCTCGTCGCGTGCAGGACCGCAGTACTTACGTGGGTCGAACTCACCGGGCTTCTCAGCCAAAGTCTTACGAACAGCAGCGGTGAAGGCCAGACGAGAGTCAGAGTCGATATTGATCTTGCAGACAGCGCTCTTAGAAGCCTTGCGGAGCTGCTCCTCAGGAATACCTACTGCATCGGGCAGTTTGCCACCATATTGGTTAATGATGTCAACATACTCCTGTGGAACTGAAGAAGAACCATGGAGCACGATGGGGAAGCCAGGAAGTTTCACCATGATAGCATCGAGCACATCGAATGCCAATGGCGGTGGAATCAACTTACCAGTCTTCGGGTCGCGTGTGCACTGCTCTGGTGTGAACTTGTAAGCGCCATGACTTGTACCAATAGAGATTGCCAGAGAGTCAACACCCGTACGACTTACGAAATCAATCACCTCCTCGGGTTTTGTATAGTGAGACTCAGCAGCCTGAACCTCATCCTCTACACCTGCCAGTACGCCCAGCTCGCCCTCTACGGTAACATCGAACTGATGAGCATACTCAACAACCTTCTTTGTCAGAGCCACATTCTCCTCATAGGGCAATGAGCTTCCGTCGATCATCACAGAAGAGAAACCAAAGTCTACACAGCTCTTGCAGGTCTCGAAAGAATCACCGTGGTCAAGGTGAAGCACAATCTCGGGATGCTTGCAACCCAACTCCTTAGCATACTCAACGGCACCCTGAGCCATAAACTGCAGCAAGGTCTGGTTGGCATAATTGCGGGCACCTTTCGATACTTGCAGAATAACGGGGCTCTTCAAATCAGAAGAAGCCTTGATGATAGCCTGCAGCTGCTCCATGTTGTTGAAGTTAAATGCAGGAATAGCGTAACCGCCGTTGATAGCACGGGCAAACATCTCCTTCGTGTTCACGAGGCCTAAATTCTTGTAACTTACCATAATTCTTATTCTTTTATTGTGTTAATGATAATCTCATCTCTTTGCCGATGGCCGGAAGCCACCGTACGAAAACCGTAACGACTGCAAAATTAGCGAAATTATTTGGCATATCAAAACCCGACAACATTTTTTAATGCTGCAGACAGAAGTTTTTTCTGTTTCATAGCAGGTTGGTATAATATGACAATAGAAATTGCAAAATGCACTTGACAAAACCCTAATGTCATTTGGGCATTCCTATCTCTTTTACGTGCCGCTCGAAATTCTCACGATCGCTGATGGCTCCGTTTTTAATGCGAGCACGATAATTATAGATGGTATTCACCGAATAGTGCAGGAACTCAGCAATCTTCGAACTGTCGTCAATGCCCAGACGGATGAGGGCAAAAATGCGGATGCCTGTGTTCAGACGCTCTTTCCCAGTCTGTACAATACGCTCCTCAGGACGCAGCAGTGCGTTAAAATCGTCAACAAAGTTGGGAAACAAATGCAGAAAGGCCGAGTCGAAACTCTCGTAGAGTTCCTCCAACTCCTTGTCTTTCAGCTCTTGCGACCTCGTCATGTTATACAGTTCTTCGTAGTCGTGGCTCTTGATCTTCTTATTCACGGTCTTGCGCATCGTGTCCATCTTGTCAATGTAGAGCGAGCACAACTGTAGGAATCGGCCGACATACTCTTCTTTCACACGGTTGCTTTCGGTGAGATGTACGTTCAGCGTAGACAACTGTTTGTTCAGTTCCGATAACTGCTCGTTGGAATCAAACAATTGCATGTTCACCTTCGACAGTTCCTGGTTGCTCTGATTCAGTTGGTTGTGAGCTACAGCCAGCTGCTTCCGCTGACGAGTGACAAACAACAACGAGGCAAGCACCAATAAGGTAAGCGCACTGATACCCCCTAACAGCCACCGCAACTGCCGGTTGCTCTGGCGCGATTGTGCCTGATAGTTCTTATCGATAGTGGATAGAATTGGCGCAATCTGCCAGTTTCTGACCCGAGTTCCGAAGCGGTTGGCGCAGTCGCTTGCAAAACTAATGTAACGATACGACTGCTTAATATTCCCCTCGCTCTGCAAAAAATTGGCCAGTTCCCACATTGAGCCTTGGTCCATTACCGCATTCTTCACATCACTTATAGCTGACTCCAGCAGCCAGTAGGCTGCACTATCATTACGATTGGCACGCCTGAAATCCAAATACCGGTAAAATGACACTATTGCATACTGATGCGAGCCTTTCGGGGCTGCTTTCATGCGCTGGTCGTTATAGTGGAGAGCCTCATCCAGACGCTCTTCATTCAGCGCATCCACTTCTTGATACTGCAACACCACATCATTGTCGGCAGGAGCCGTAGCAAACAGCAACTTCTCATACTCGCCGCTCTTCGCATAATAATGTTGTTGCAGATTGGGCAATCGTGTATAAAACCCGAGTTCCCCATACACATGGCGGTACGCCTTATAGTAGGCTATCAGTCCCTCCTTGCTGAGGTGTGACTTGTCAATCTGTTGCAGAATGTCGATTGCCTCATAAAACATACCTGTCGACGAACACTGGAAAGCCAACCGCGCACGACACAGGTCAGCCTGCTGCCTGTCACCCATCTGCTCCAATATACCAATACACTGTTGAAGATAATAGATAGCCGAATCATTGACGAATGCTTTATATCGCTCATAGAGCTGGTAACAATAAACATATTTCGACTTGTCATCGGCGGCATTCGCCAATAGTCCTTTCAAATCCTTGATGTTCTTTTCGTAGGCAGCCACTATCTCCGGCGAGGCAGCCACCATACTGTCCAACATCGACAAATGCTTGTCAAACGACAAGTTGTCTGCCGACGCAACGGACGTGCATAATAACAGGAAATATAATAATGTGCACAACTTATTTAGCATAGTATCGTCTTTCTCTTAGCTAGTTATTCAAAATCCGAAACAAAGATAATAAAAAAAAAGCAAACACAAGCGTTTTTATATAAAAAAACGGGTTTGTCTCACGACGAACCCGTTCCACTCTTTACTAAAACTATTCAAGCGTTTTCTAAAACTTAATAAATAACTATAAGAGAGAATGCTAACTATGTATTAATCTATTAACAAAACCTTCTATTTATTGAAGGGTGAACTTCACTTTCGAGCTAATACAGTCGGAAGCTGTTCCGATGAGTGCCTCGAAATCGCCCGGCTCTGCTGTCCACGCATGCTTGGTATCATCAAAGAAACTTAGAGCGTCCTTGCCGATGGTGATGGTTACATTTCGAGTCTCGCCGGGTTGCAGCATCACTTTTTGGAATCCCTTCAGTTCTTTCAGCGGACGCGGCAGAGAAGACTTAAGATCACTGACATAAAGCTGTACGACCTCTGCGCCTGCACAAGTGCCGGTGTTGGTCACACTGACGGTAAAGGATATCTGCTCGTCTGCGGTCATGGTTTTCTTATCTGCTATGGCCTTACCCAACTTGAATGTGGTGTAGCTCAGCCCATGGCCAAAAGCAAAGGCTGGTTTCGTCTTGTACTTGTCAACGCCACGATAGCCAACAAACAGTCCTTCCTTGTATTCCTCGTCTATAATCTTCTTATCTGCCCGCCACTCACCGGGGAAAGCATTCAGACGATGGGCAGGGACATCGTTCAATGTAGTCCACCAAGTGAACGGCAACTTACCACTGGGGTTGGCTTCTCCCGTGAGGATATCTGCCAATGCGTGGCCGGCCTCAGAGCCGATGAACCAGCCTTGAACGATGGCGGCAACCTTATCCTTCCAAGGCATTTCCACTGCATTACCAGAGATATTCACGTAAATCAGTCTCGGATTAACCTTCACCAATGCCTCAATGAGTTCGTTCTGGTGGTAGGGAAGTCCGTATTCCTTACGATCATGGCCCTCACAATCCTGGAAATTGCTTTTGTTCAAACCTCCAAAGAATACAACATAATCGGCGTTCTTTGCTTTCTCAACGGTCTCTCTGGTCAACTCCTCAGCAGGGCGAATGTCATAAAGACTGCGACCTACGGTCACACCGTTGTAGCTTTGGACGGTATCTCCGACATAGCCGCGGGCGTAGTCGACTGTAATCTGCGGATTAACACTGATAAGCTTCTCGCGCAGTCCGTCGAACGGAAGAATCTCACGCTGTACTTTCAGCGACGAGGAGCCACCTCCAACAGTCATCATCTTCATGGCATTCTCGCCGACCACGAGCACCCGTTTGGCCTTCGTTGCATCAATGGGCAGCAACTTCGTTCCACCTTTCTTCTTCGATACGCCAGGCACATCATTTTTCAGGAGTACAATACCTTCTTGTGCGATGCGACGGGCGGTCTCGTAATGGCTTTCAGAACAGAGGAAACCCACACGGCTCTGGCCATTCATCGTGGTGCGATAGAACAAGCGTAGCACACGACGCACTTTGTCATCCAATTCCTTAGTGGTATATTTGCCTTCAATGATTCCCTTTTTATAGGCATTGGCCAAATAGTAATTGTCGTAGGCATTGGTGGCACCCATGGTCAGTCCATCCGTCCAAGTACCGAACTCCATATCGAGTCCGTTGCGTACAGCCTCATCGGTATTGTGAGCACCTCCCCAGTCGCTCACTACGACACCGTCGAAGGCCCATTCGCCCTTAAGTATTCGGTTCAACATTGTGGCATTATGGCAGTTGTGTTGATTCTGATAAAGGTTGTAGGCGCCCATGATTCCCCATGCCTTTCCCTCCTCAATAGCGGCCTTAAAGGCAGGCAGATAAATCTCGTAAAGCGTACGGTCATCAACGATGACATTCACCTGATGACGATAGTTCTCATCGTTGTTCAGGGCATAATGCTTCACGCAGGCGGCCACACCATTCGACTGAAGTCCCTGAATATATGGAACTACCATCCTGGAAGCCAGCCACGGGTCCTCACCCATGTACTCGAAATTGCGGCCTCCGAGCGGAGTACGATATATATTGACACCGGGGCCGAGAATCATGTTTTTCCCACGATAGAGCGCTTCCTCGCCAAGGCTCACTCCATAGAGCCGTGCCATCTGAGGATTCCATGTGGCAGCAAGACAGGTGAGTGCAGGAAAGGCCACACACGAGTCGTTGGTCTGTCCAGCCTGTTCCCACTCATCCCATAAGACATCGGGACGCACACCATGAGGGCCGTCATCAGTCCAGAAATCCTTGAAACCTAATCTTTTTACTCCTGCTGAGGAAAACTTACTTTGTGCGTGAATAACAGCAATCTTCTCGTCAAGCGTCATTCGCTTGAGGGCATCCTCGATGCGCTGCTCTACGGGTTTACTGTTGTCAAGATAAACAGGCTTCGACTGGGCATGAGCAGCAACGACAACTGCCAAGGACAAACAGAAAGTGAATATTTTTTGTTTCATCATTAATATATCTAATTAATTATCTATTATCGCAATTTAGTCCCATCGACTTGATATAATCAGTCTGAGGCTTACAGTTCTCAAAACGACAGTTGTTGAGGAATTCCTTCATCAGTTTCAGGGCTTTTTGCTGGTCGGGGCGTTTTTCGCGGAAGTCTTTATAGGTACTGCGGTCGGTCTCGGAATATTTCACAATAACGCTGTCCCATTCTGCAGGCCGCTGAATACCCATCATGCACGAGTTGTCAAGTTTCTTATAAGGCCAAAACGTATAGCCGATATTATTCTCTTTCATCACTCGCACGAAATCGGCATGCCATTTGTTGCTATTGTGGCCTATCTCGCCCATGTACATAGGCAGTCCTGTCTTGTCGCGGAAGTCTATATAGTCTCTGATGGCCTCCTTTGTGGCTTCTCCGCCATAGCGATGGCAGGTGTACATGATGTTTTTGTCGAACTTCCAGTCAGAGAACATGAAGAAATCACTGTTCCAACGGGCACCACCCAGAAGAATAACGTGGTTTTTATCCACCTCGCGGATAGCTTTCACTGCACACTTGTAGAGAGGTTCCAGTTTCTGATTCAACAAATCCTTATTCTCAAAATAGTGAGCTATCGGCTCATTCATCAGCTCATAGCCCAGAATCACCGTCTCGTTCTTATAGCGTTTAGCTATCCGCTGCCAGATTTCACAGAACAGTTGCTGGCTCTTCTCGCTTTCGAAAAGCCACGGATAGCCATATCCGTCGTCGATATTGTCGCCCGTCTGGCTACCAGGACAGTCGTGCATGTCGAGTATCAGATAGAGCCTGTTGGCACGGCACCACGCCACCACGTCGTCAATACGCTTAAATCCGTCGTGGTCTGAGGTGAGCCCCATATAGTCCTCATTAGTGAATAACTTGTAATTGAAAGGCAGACGAATGGTATTCGCACCTGTACTGGCAATAAAGTCAATATCACTACGCGTAATATAGTTGTCCTTGAACTCCTTCCAGAAAGCAGCAGTTTCGTCGGGTCCAACCATTTCGCGGAACATCAGGTCGATCATCCATGCAGAGTTGGTACGACTGAAGCCGAACATATAACCTTCTGGATTCAGCCAGTTGCCGAGATTAGTGCCCACAATGAACAGTTTCTCGCCATTGGGCTGAATAAGATTGGTTCCCTGAACCGTAACGAACTTCGAGTTGCGTGCCTCTACTGGCATGGTAAAGACAGCCAAAAGCAAAGCTGCGAGAACAATCATCTGCCTCTTCATCATTCTTTTTTTGTATTTAGAGACTCACTGTATTTAGAACAAACAATACGTTTACTTCTTTTGGAAGACTCTGACGTAGTCCACCTCCATTGTCACGGGCAGCTTCGACTCATCGACACCCTGGGCACCACCCCAATCACCACCCCAGGCGAGGTTGAGTATGACATAGAACGGATCATCGTAGGGCCAGTCGTCGCGACCAAGGTTGCGATTAGCATATGTGAGTTGCACCTTACCATCGACAAAGGTCGTGATTTTCTCGTGAGTCCACTCAATAGCATACTTGTGGAACTCGCCCTCAGCTCCCTTACAGTACATCTCGTGGGTCACCTGAGTGCCGTTAGAGTGTACATGGGCATTGGCATGCAGACTTGACGATACATAATCGGGATGATAGCCCACCTCTTCCATGATGTCGATTTCACCGTCGGCAGGCCAAGAACGGAAATTAACAGGCATCATCCAGAATGCGGGCCATGTGCCCTTGCCTTTCGGTAACTTGATAGATGCCTCGATATATCCGTAGGTCCATCCTTGCTTCACCTTGGCATAGACACGGCCAGAGTATATCTTGCCGTCGCTGCCCTTGAAGCAGTTGATATGCAAACGACCGTCTACGAGTTCTGTCACCCGTTTCCCGTCTGCTGTTCCATTGCGATAGTTCTGCAGCTCGTGATTCACCCAGCCTGAGTTCTGAACCTCATGGGTCCAGTCGCTATTAAGTGTGGTGCCTTCGCTGAACTCGTCGTGCCATACCAGACGATAGCCATCAGGAGCAACGATTTCACGATCTTCTGCTGATGCCTGGACAACAGAGATTTCTTTGCTCTCCACAGCAGTCTGTACCGTTACTTTGCCTGTGCGCTCCTTTTGAGCATCATTGGCCGACGTGGTGATAGACAAGGTAGAACCATTCTTCTTCGTTGTTATCCAGGAATCGCTGGCTGTTGCCGTCCATTCTGACGAGCTGGTAACTTCCACATCTATTGTCTCACCTTTTGAAGACGTATATACTTTTTCCTCCGACACTTGCAGTGGTGCATCCTGGGTAATATTGATTGTTTTCCGGCCAGTGCCCGACTGTATCATAATAGTACCAGTGCGTTGAGTAGTACTCGTATTCGCACTGATAGTTACTGACACGCTACCTTTAGACGTATTCGAGCCGGTGACGGTTGTCTTGATCCACTCTGAATCCGGATAAGCTCCCCACTCCACACCTGTAGTGTTTACATTGACTGTGTAACTCCCACCCGTTGCAGGACTACTGATGCTTTCTGGTGAAACAGTAATGGTGATAGTAGAAGGTGATGATGAGCCGCTTCCACCATCGTCACTGCCGCCACATGCTGTTATAGCAAACAACGACCAAAGGATTGCTAATAGATTCATTATTTGTTTCATTGCTGTATTTTTAGAATCCTTACAGGGCTGTGAACAGCCCCGTAAGGTCATAAAAAGAGTTTAGTGATTACTTTAGTTTGTGCTTCTGAACGATGATATCGCTAATCTTAATTTCCAATCCTTCAGGACAGCCACCCAAGTCAAAGAACATCTTTGCAGTGGTGAACGAGCCACCATTCTTCTTGATATTTGCCAATTGCATCAAGTTCTCACCTGAGGCCAGCTCAAGGTCGTTTTTGTAAATCAGCGTGTTGTCATCGTTTTCCTGCTGGCATACCTTAAAGGTATAACGGCCCAAATCCATGTTAGAGACGATCTTTACACTGATGTCATATACCTCTCCTTCATTTATCTCAAGGGGAACGTTCTGAATGGAGTTCTGAGCCTGCCACTCTGCTTCAGTTGCATTCTTAGCAGTAATCGTATAAACACCGTCAGCGAAAGAGAAGCCAGGGTCGCCAATCTGGTTCCAGCCACCATCAGCCCACCAGAAATTCATAGAGCCGACAGAGTTAAAACCTGCACCAAGGTTCTCGGCAGAGCTAACTCCTGCCCAGTCAATCAGCTTTGGATCACTTTCGTCAATGCTTGGTTCTTCGCCCTTCTGAACGATGATATCACTCAGTTTGATAGTGATGCCGGGAGCAACACCGCCAAGGTCGATGAAGAGTTTTGCCTCAGAGAACGAGCCGCCACTCTTGATGCCCAAAAGTTCAATCACATTATCACCAGCAGCAAGATCCAAATCATTCTTATATACGAGCGTATTGTCGTCACTGGCTTCGTCACAAATCTTGAATGTGAAACGGTTGACAGCCTCACTAGCATTAATCTTGAAACGGATGTTATAATACTCATCTTTTACAATGTTGGTAGCCACATGGTGAATAGAACTCTGAGCCTGCCATTCACTACCACCATTCTCAGAGGTAATGATAGTATATACACCGTCATTATAAGAGAAGCCAGGATTGCCAATCTGGTTCCAGCCACCGTCAGCCCACCAGAATTCCATCAGGCCTACAGTATTGAAGCCTGCACCGAGGTTATCGGGAGAATCAACGGGTACCCACTCTACTGCAGGAGCAGAAGTGTCTTCCTCACTGGTCAGAATAAAGTGCCATGCAATGTTACCATTGTCGATGATGAGCGTCATCTTCTTATTGCTGATGTTCTCGATACGGTACTCACCGGCATTATACTGATCGTCGTTGGCAATATACGGGAAGAGTGTCTTGGGAGCCAGCTTAATGGTGACATTACCATCAGCATCAGCATCCAACGTGTAGGAAGAGGTCTGAGGATCAACGGGAGCCATGAAGTCTGTCTCAGTAGCCTTGTTAATGTTATACTCTGGATAGATAGAACATCCCCAGTTGACGTACACGGTTCCACCAGCACCCGGATTGTAAGTATAGGTTCCGTCATCGCTGAAGGTGATGCGGTCGTCATAGACACCCCAGGCAGCCTTGTCGTTAGGAGCAGCACTCCACCAGCTCAGACCGTCGGTTCCCGAAGGACCGCAGCCCATATGACCAGCCTCGTCATACTTGATGCGCCATTGCTTGCCAGCCATCTTGCTCTTGTAGGAATCGAAATCCACCTGAGTCTGTTCCATCGTGAAGGTCTTGGTAATCTCACCCTGACTGATACCATTACGGTTACCTACTTTCAACGACACTTGGTAGTCGCCTCTGAGGGCGAAGATTTTTGAAAGGATCGGCTGTGTAGAATAAGTCTTACCGCCGTCAAACGACCAAATGGGGTATGTGCCCTTCTGGTTATAGCTTACAGTGACCTGGTTGATACTCTGGTCAACCGACATGTCAAAGTCCACGCCACTGACTGTGGGCAATCCCGCCTGATCAGGACCGTCGAATGACTCTGGAGAGCAGGCGGTCATTGTCAGCCCTGCGAACAGAGCGCCAGCCATATATTTAAATATATTATTCATATTCTATAGTCTTTAAAATGTTGAAGTTGATGAATTAATAGCCAGGATTCTGTTTGAGATTCGGGTCGGCCTCAATGTTGTCCTGCGGAATGGGCAGATATTTGTTGTGAGAATCCCAGTCCTTGGTACGGAAGCCGAGTTCGTCGTTGGCAGCCTTAAGCACGCTGGCAGCTTTACCAGTGCGTACGAGATCCCAATAGCGCTTGCCCTCACCCATGAACTCATGGCGGCGCTCGTCGAGGATGTCATCTTGGTCGACGCTGTTCAGAGCGGCCAGACCGGCACGCTTGCGAACCTGATTCACATAATCAGCAGCCTGAGAAGCACTGCCTCCGGTCTTCAACAGGAGCTCTGCGGCATAAAGCAGGGCCTCAGAATAACGGTAGACGCGGAAGTTGTTGTTGAAGTTCATATCACCGTTGCCGGTGCAATCAGCATTTCCGCCAGCAAGAGGCAGATATTTACCATTGCTGTAGTAACTACCAGGATTCTTATCGCGGTACATCCATCCTACATCCTGCATAGCCTCAGCATCACCATGCTCCCAAATGTCAAATCCAGTTACATCCTTACGGGTATCGCCGTCCTCAAAACTGCGGATAGACTTTGGAGGAATATAGCCGAAGCCCCATCCTGCCTCAACGGTGCCTTCATAGCGGTCACCTTTCTTGGCAATGAATCCACGGGGACCACACAGGCGGATGTTCACCGAGCCTCCAGCAGCGAGACCGTTGTCCCAAGCACGACCACCATTCACAGAATAGTAGTTAATTTCGAAAATTGACTCTTTGCTCCACTCGCCAGCCTCAGTCCAGACATCGGCAAAATTATCGAGCAGGCCAAACTTACCACTGTTGATAATGCTCTGCAGGTAGCCCAGCGCCTTTGCATAGCGGCTCTGATCGTTCTGATACATTACCATCTCGGTATAGAGCATATAGGCCATTGGCTTCGTTACACGGCCGACATTAGCATCATCCCACTCATCCTTCAGGTTGCCGTGGTCGATAATGTCCTCCAAGTCCTCAATGACATTGGCATAAACCTCATCAGCCGTGAGCTGCGGTGCTGTATAAGGAGCTTCCAAGTTCTCGAAGAAGAAAGGAACGTTGCCGTAGTATTTCCACAATAGATTGTAGTAGAAGGCACGGAGCAAACGGGCCTGACTCATCACGCTGGCTTTGTCGGCATCCGACATATCAGTAGCCCAGTCAACATACTTAATAACATCGTTGGAGCGCTTCACGCCTGAATAGCTGTCAAGCCAGACTCCGGTAATATCGGTAAGCGGTGTCACCGAGAAATTGAACGCCAACTGCAGATAGGGGCAGTCTGCATCGTTTCCACCGTTGGGATACATGTCATCACTCATAACGTCAGACGACAAGTTCAGTGCATTATAGTTACTTGTTGTACCATAGTCATACCAGTGCAATGGTGCATAGGCAGCGACCAAGGCCTCTTCGATTTTCTCCTGCTTGGTGTAGTAGTCCTCAACAGGGAAGTCACTCGGACTTGTCACCTCCAGGAAGTCGTCGCTGCAACTGGTTGTCGACAAGGCAGCCAGTGCTAACAGACCTATTGTATATATCTTATATCTTTTCATATTCTTGTATTTTTACTGTTGACTCTAGAATTAACCTGTTTGATTTGCCCTTATTAGAAAGAGACGTTAACACCCACTCTGTAGGTACGTGGCTGGGGGTATACACCATAGTCGATACCGAGCGACGTGCCACCTGATGAGATTTCAGGATCAAAGCCCCAGTACTTGGTGAAGGTGAGCAGGTTCTCAGCTGCCACATAGAGGCGCAGACGGCTGATGAAGATTTTCTTTGTCAGAGTCTGGGGAATAGTATAGCCCAGTTCGATGTTCTTCAGGCGGAAATAGCTGCCATCGTGAACATAGAGGTCTGACGACTTCCAGTTTTCTGTATCGTTGTTTACCCAGATAGGATACTTGTTGCTGGTGCCATCGCCCGTCCAACGGCCAAAGTACCAAGAGGCCAGGTTGCTGGAGGCAATATCCACACGGCGGGTAGCGTCGAACACCTCGTTACCGGCTGTTCCCTGCCAGAACATCATGAAGTCGAAACCTTTCCATGCTGCATTGAGCGTCAGTCCGAAGGTCCAGTCAGGAGTACCGTTACCGATATTGGTCTTGTCGTCGTCGCTGATTTTGCCGTCACCGTTTACATCGACATAACGTACATAACCTGGACGTGCGTTCGGCTGAATCAGTCCGCCGTCGGCATTGATATA
Organism: Prevotella sp.; assembly: GCA_016291595.1. Lineage (GTDB taxonomy): Bacteria > Bacteroidota > Bacteroidia > Bacteroidales > Bacteroidaceae > Prevotella. The sequence goes on along the minus strand of JAEEXN010000005.1, from coordinate 26,732 downwards.
GCTATTCACCTCGTTGTAGTTCTGGAAGATACCATCGGTCTTGTAGCCCCAGAAGAAAGGCCAAGGCTGACCGTTCTCAGCGCGTGAGATGTTACCTACACCACCCTGTACCCAGTCGTATGTGGCTGTACCGGTGTCGTTACCCAGTTTGATGAGTTTGTTCTTCAAGTAAGAAGCATTACCTTTAATCTGGAACTTGGCGTCAGAAATATTGAACTTATAGGCAGCCTCGAACTCAAGACCCGAGTTTTCCATGTCGCCTACGTTACCAATAGGCTTCGACTCACCCACATAGCTTGGGATGGCCATCGTCATCAGCATACCGTTGGTCTTCTTCTTGAACCAGTCAACCGAGAAGGTCACCTGATTGTTCAGGAAACCGAAGTCAACACCAAAGTCCAACTGCTCAGACTCCTCCCATTTGATGTCGGGATTACCGAGACCTGCAGCTTTCGTGCTGACAATTTCCTGCTCAGCACCACCGCGGCCGAAACCGTAGTTGTTACCGCCCTGTGTCAGCACTGTGTAACGGAAGTCACCGATATTATCGTTACCGTTCTTACCCCAGCTGAAGCGAACCTTCAGGTTGTTCAGCCACTCGCTGGTCTGCTTGAGGAAGCTTTCGTTCATAACGTTCCATCCGAGAGAGACAGAGGGGAATACACCATATTTATTATTAGTACCGAAACGGCTTGAACCGTCACGACGTATGGTAGCCTGAACCATGTAACGCTCATCGTAGTTGTAAGAGAGACGTCCGAAGAGAGACGACATGGTGTGCTTTGTGGAAGGGCCAGCCCAACCGTCGCGGTCACCATCGGCTGCCAGTCCGAGTGAAGCGTTCACCCAAGGCTTGCTGTAGTCATTGATAATGTAACGTGATGCACCAACATTAAAACCAGAGTTTTCGAAGGCCGACTGACCGAGCACCACATTGATAGTGTGGGCACCAAAGGTCTTGTCGTACATCAACACATTCTCAATCTGCCAAACCAAACCGCGGCTTGCCTCAGAACCGGCAGATGAGCGCTTAACGATGTTTGTTGGCTTATAATAAGCAATCTTGCTGTACCAGTTGCTGCCCCAGAAAGAGAGGTCGGCACTATAGCTTGTGCGGAATTTCAGTCCGTCCCAGAGCTGCAGCGTAGCGGCGAAATTGGATACGAACTTGTGACTCCAACCTGGAAGGGCGGGAGCAAGCAGTTCGGCGATGGGGTTACCAAACTCGTTGTAGTCTACACCCGGCAGGGCCAGCTGCTTGCCATTATAAAACATAGGAGCGTAGACACCTGGATACATCTTAGAATAGTATTCATCCTGGGCTTTCTGCTCTTCAGCTGTCTCCAGATAGGGCTTCAGGATTGGTGAGAGTGCCACGGCTGTAGTGACAAGACCACCATACTGGTCGTTAACACCAATTCCTGTGCTTTTTACGCGTGCATAAGAGAGGTTGACATCCACGTCGAGTTTGTTCAGCCAGTTGCGGTTTTTCGACTCATCGAAAATGTTCAGGTTGAAGTTGCCGCGGAGAGTCATACGGGTATAATTCGAACGGTCGAAGTTACCACCGACGATACCTTCCTGAGTATAGTAACCAGCTGATAGGAAATAGTTTAGCTTTTCGTTAGCACCACTGACGGTCAACTCATGATTCTGAACGGGGGCATTATCGTTGAACAGAACATCTTGCCAGTCTGTACCCTCACCATACTGATAAGGATCAGCATAAATGGGAGTCTGTCCGGCATTGACAAGAGCCTCGTTGCGCATGATGGCATACTCAGTAGCATTCAGCACGTCACGGTGTCTCCACGCACTCTGCCAGCCCTGTGAGAAGTTGTAGTTGACAGAGACTTTGCCAATTTTACCTTTCTTGGTGGTTACGAGAATAACACCATTGGCAGCACGTGCTCCATAGATGGCTCCAGAGGCGGCGTCTTTCAACACCTCAATAGACTCGATATCGCTCGGGTTGATATAGTCAAGACCACCCTCGATAGGCATACCGTCTACAATATAAAGAGGATTCGAGTTGTTGATCGTACCTATACCACGTACGCGGATGCGCGCAGCAGCACCTGGCTGACCAGATGATGAGGTGACGTTCACACCTGCTGCGAGGCCCTTCAGGGCATTATCCATACGGACAGGAGCAGTACCTTCAAGATCGTCAGCACTCACTTTTGCAATGGAGGCTGTAACGACACTCTTTTTCTGAACACCATAACCGATAACCACAACGTCGTTAAGCAGTTTAGAATCTTCTACCAAAACGACACGCATGTTAGGTGCTGCCTTGATTTCCTGGCTTACAAAGCCAACATATGAGACAACAAGCGTAGCTCCTGGCTCAACACTGATGCGGAAACGTCCGTCGTAATCAGTAATGGCACCATTGGAGGCTACACCTTTCTGTACGACTGAGGCACCGATGACTGGTTCGCCAAGGTCGTCTAACACTACTCCCGAGAATGTTTCTTTCTGGGCGTAGACAGTAGCTGACAATAGCAATGTCAGCATCAAGATAAGTAACCTTACTTTTTTCATACTTTGGTTTTTAGTTATTAATTTATAATTATTATATGCGAGTAATGGTTTCGGATGCAAAGATAGAAGAAAAAGAAACGCAAAATTAACACAAATATCGAAAAAGTGGATTTTTTGAATATCAATAATTCATTAATCAATTCATAATCAAGCAGATAGAAGAATACCGAATAGTTAAAAGAGTGGACGAAATATAAAGGTGTAAAACGTACATTTAATGATTTTCCCTGCTATTTTTCAATAAAAAAATGTGTAAGGAAAACACCAATTAACTTGAGTCCGACGAATTCTAAATAATGAAATCTGTGTGTCGAATGTTCTTGAACTTTAATACACGGCTTTTGGGGAAACAACAGTATGCGGCCAGTGCCCCAGCATGCTAACGACGACGTTGTCAAAGCATCGGTGCCTGGAGCGCTCTACCTGCGAAGAGACCCACAATCGTTCGCAAATCAAATAGTGATGCCCTTTAGGAAGAAAGAGATGCCCTCTATGAGGCCAATGTTGCCTTCCATGAAACTAATGATGTCCTCCAGAAAGCGAAACATTCAGGGAGACGAATGGTGGTGTGTAGAATGTTAACCAACAAACTGTGAGGATGTTATGGTATAAGCGTGTTGATTCTCAATATCTGAATTGAACAGAATTGCCAACGCACAAGAATTTTTTTAAAAGCAAGCGTCACACGTCATAGATTCGGTATAATCCGTTGAATTTTAATGAATTATAGGTATGAAGCCTGTAAACATATACTACACTTATGCCTTATTGTAATTAACGTGACTTCAATCGAACTCACGTTAATCATGAGACAACATAACTTACAAAATCAAGTCTAATTAGTCTATTAAATAAACTGTAATTGGTCATTAATTATGCTCTAACTAATGATTGATTAGAACATAACTAATGACCAATTGCATGATAATTAGCCATCTATTGCAACATCATAAGGCATTAATTACCAGCATGACGCTGATAGCATACAGCTTTACTTTTGCTCACGCTCTTTTTCCAATCTGTGAGTTACCATACCGAAACCATACATTGCGACGGCGATATAGCCAAACAAAGGAATGATGAACGGGATAACAAGATTTGTGGCATCGGCAATAATACCCATCAGCAAAAATCCACAACCGCCAACAGGAGTCATCATCAGAATAGAAGATGCGCTCTTGGTGAGACTTCCCATTCCACGAACGGCCAAAGAGAAGATGGTTGGGAACATGATAGCCTCAAAGAGATAGATACCCAAAAGGGCTACCAACGAGATTTTCCCCACATTCATCAGCACAATCATGGTACACACCACACAGCCAATACCGCAAATCAGCAGCATCTGCTCGGCAACGACACGCCGCATAATCCAACTGCCACAGAATCTGCCCACCATAAAGAAGGCCAACGCTCCCGTGAGAACCATTGAGGCGGTGCGGTCGGTCATCCAGCCTTGTCCGGTAACAAAATTGATGAAATAGCTGTTAATGGAAATCTCGGCAACCTCATACGCCAACAAAGCGATGAGTCCATAGACAAATTTCTTGTGCTTCCAAATCTTCAACAACGGCTCTCGCCCATACTTTGCCTTCTCCTCCAAGCCGTCATTATGCTTGATTTCCGGAAGGTTAACACGGGCAAACACCATCGCAATGACCAGCACCAATAAGCCCAATACTGTGTACGGAACGGCAACATTGCTACTCTCACCACTATTCCTGAAAAGGAATTGACCAACGACAAATGTGGCAAAAAGGCAGCCTAATCCGTTGAACGACTGCGAGAAGTTCAGGCGACTAGTGGAAGTATCCTTCGGTCCAAGCTCTGTTACATAAGGATTGGCAGCTGTCTCAAGAAAAGTCAGACCACAACCGATGATGAACAACGCTCCCAGGAAGGCATAAAATGTGCCTGCCTCGGCTCCAGGAATGAACAACAAGGCACCCATACCGAACAATAACAGTCCGAATACCACACCACGACGATAACCGAAGCGGTTGATAAACAGTCCGGCAGGTATGGCCATCAGGAAATAGCCAAGATAAGTGGTTACCTGAATGAGCGACGATTGGGTGATGGAAATATGCAACTCGTTTTGGAAATGCTTATTCAGCACATCCAGAATAGCGCGTGCAAATCCCCACAGGAAAAATAAGGACGTAATAAGAGCAAAGGGTACCAGGTACTCTTTGCTCGTCAATTTAGTATTTTTATTACTCATTTACTTCTCTTCAGGCTCTATCATCTTCCAGATACCGGCTGCGCAGGCAGCTCCGATAAACGGACCTACAATGAATACCCACAGGTCGGTCAAAGCCTGGCCACCCTCAAAGAGAGCAGGACCGATAGAGCGGGCTGGGTTAACTGATGTTCCGGTGTAGTGAATACCTACGAGATGGATAAGAATCAGTGAGAGACCGATTGCCAATCCAGCGAAATTATTGGTAGCACCATTAGTCTTTGCTGTTGCGCCAAGAACTACCAGCACAAAGATGCAGGTGAGCACAATCTCAGCAATCAGACCATTCGTCTGTCCGGCAGCACATGCGTTGGCACCTGTTGTTGTACCCTCGGCCAAACCTGGTGATGTGGTAACAAGAAGATAAAGAACGGCAGCTGCGATGATTGCTCCGATTACCTGGAATAGCATGTACATACCGCAATCTTTGCTGTTCATACGGCCACTGAGATAGCATCCCAGGGTGATGGCAGGATTGATGTGGCAGCCACTGATGCCACCAATGGTGTAAGCCATTGCAACAACTGCAAGACCGAAAGCTACGGCAGTGCCTACTACTGACGCTGCATCAACGCCACAATTCAAACTCACGGCTGCACCGCAACCGAGAAGTGTAAGTACAAATGTACCTACCATTTCAGCTAAATACTTTTTCATATCCTTCAAGTTTTAAGATAATTAATTGTATATACTACTGCATGCAAAAATAAGAAAAATTCTGATATGATGCAACACTTTTTGACAAAAATGTTGATTTTTGTTTTTTCTGTGTTTTCTTCCCTATTTTTCCTGATAGCTGAAATAACCAAAGTCAGCATATCCGCTGCCCTCGGCAAACATTCCGATAATCACACCCGTGAAGCCACCCGCCACCTCTGTGCTCACCAAACTGCAATTCAACTCACACAATTTGCGGAAAGGTCCATTACCATCTTGATACTCAAAACGATACAATTCGCCATCACTATGGATGCGCAGTCTGATTGCTGCCGAACTGACAGGCACTTCATTTACGACATAGTAGATATTCTTCAGTTTGCATTTCACTCCCACATAGCCATTGTTGACACAAAGATCGATATGTCCATCCTGTATCTGATAAACAGAAAGGCCAGCCTCAGACTCTCTGCTATTGACCATTGTCTCGACTGTGATATTCGGGCTTTCCTGCCGTCTTCCGATAAACGTAGGATGGTCGTTATCGTTGAGTCGTTTGCCACCAGTCAAACGTAAAGAACCACCAACAATCATCTTCGCAGCCTCATCGTATACAGCATGCCGGTCGTATTTAGTAGAGTCAGGATTCTGAATAAACACCCATTCCGGACCGAGTGTGAAAGGACTGGCGAAAGAAATGAAACTGGAACGTGGCTTACATGGATTCACTTCCACAGGTTTTCCACCGTTCACAATAGGCCATTGCCCTTTTTTCCACTCTACTGGAGCAATGAAAGTCTCACGACCCAGATGATGGTAAGAGCCTCCAAAATGGCGGTAAGCCAAAAACACGATCCACCACTCTCCGTCGGCAGTCTGCACAAAGTCACCGTGTCCGGTGCCCTGAATCTGGCTGCTCTGGCCAGTCACTGAGCAATGTGTCAGAATAGGGTTGTCGGGATTTGCCACATAGGGGCCATCAATTTTGCGACTTCGGGCTATCGTGAGTTTATGGGCCAGCTCTGTGCCGCCCTCAGAGATGAGCAGATAGTAATAACCATCTTTCTTATAAATGTGAGGTCCTTCGGGATAGCGTCCTCCTGTTCCCTGCCACAAAGCCTTGCTGGCAGTGAGTTGCTTGCCAGTATGTGGGTCAATTTCGCAGAGCATAATGGTATTATCGGGGTTACTCACCATATAACACTTTCCATTCTCAAAAAAGAGCGATGGGTCAATACCTTGTTGCTCAAGCCAAATAGGCTCCGACCAAGGCCCACGAGGATCTTGGGCTGTCACCATGAAATTGCCGCCATTACCTACATTGGTGGTAATCATATAATAGGTTCCCTCATGATAACGTATTGTAGGCGCATAGATACCTTGCCACGAGCCGGCTCCTTTCAACGGCAACTGGCTTTCCCGATCGAGCACGTTGCCTATCTGTTCCCAATTTACGAGATCTTTACTATGGAAAATAGGAACACCCGGGAAATACTGAAATGAAGAATTCACCAGATAGTAATCCTCTCCCACCCTGCAAATACTAGGGTCGGGATGGAATCCGGCTATAATGGGATTGGGCACAGTTGACCGAATAATGGGTGAAAGAGACTGGGCGCTGGCCATATGCCTGTCATTCGCAGTCATAGCAAAGCCTGTAGCCGCAAAAATAATAACTATGAATAGAAATAATTTTCTCATGGTTTCAATTTGTTACAATCCGGTAACAAAAGTAGCAAAATTATCATGAACATCAAAGAAAAGGGCAAAAAAAATGGTGTACCGCCGTACACCAACCTTGTTAACCTTAAATCTAATACTATGAAAAACACATTGCAAAGGTACTACATTTTTCGAAACCTCCAAACATTTCTGCAAGAAAATAGTGTATAATCGACAATTTCTTGATTTAAATCAAGTAAAAATGTAATAAACTGCTATTTTTTCTTGCCTTTTTCTTTATTCTTTGAACTATCCAGAGCAAAAAGTTTCTAAATGAAAGCAGACAGCCCTCTACAGGTTTAATTATATCACTAAGAAAGACTGCATTCTTATGATTAATGATTATAATTGAGAGATTTTGCCGATTCCACTGCGATGGAGATCTTTCGCTTTCGGTTCACCTTTGTATTTGAGTGAGCCCACGCCACTCACGTCGCCCTTGATGCTCTCGGTGGGCCAGCACTGAATGCCTCCTACACCACTCACATCAGCATCTACGGTCTGAGTCTCCAAGTCGGCTGCATGAATGCTGCCTACACCGCTGCAGTCGAGTTCTGCCGAGACTGCGCTTCCTGCCAGCGTCACGTTGCCCACACCACTGCAGTCTACATCGACAGCCTGAGCTTGCAAGCCCTCGATACGCATATTACCAACGCCGGAATTGTCAATTTTCAGGCTCTCCGTGTTGAGTTTCTTTATATGAACGTTAGACACTCCGCTATTTTCAAAACGGGTCAGACGTGGAGAATAGATAGTAATGTGGACGTTTTTGCCCTCAATATTAATATTTCTCCTGATAAAAGAGACATCCAGTTCGTTATCCCTATTCTCAAACTTAAACAACTCAATATAGTTGTCGGGAGCCGTGAGCACCACTTTCGATTCTTCGCTCTGAACAAACTCTACGCTGGCAACAACACTCAAATCAATTTCTTCAAATGCTTTTTGCTGATGCTGAACAGTGATGATGTTGCTACTTGGTTTGATCTTCTTTCCCATACTGCTCATGTTTACTTCAACACATGAGTTCAAGACAAATACGCTACAAACGGCAAGGGCCACTAAAGATAATACTTTTTTCATAACAAAATTCATTAATTGTTTATTTGATAGACGTATCATAAAGCCATAAAGTTGCAACGATGCGAAAAAAGCTCTGAAAAAGTTTCCTCTCCAGAGCTTTTTGCCTCAATTATATCGGTTTGAGTGTCGCCCGCAACCTCATTCGTTTCCTTCCGGAAGCAACACCACGCCTTCCTGTTTCTTTCCATCCATCATTACTTTCAGCGGATGGGAGAAGCGCACATGCCGCACATATTGTGTCTCGCTGACGGCAGGCATCTGATCCAAAGTCTCTTTCTGGAACACTCCGTCTCCTTTATATGTATTGATGGTGAAATAGCCCACACCAAACGAGGTCAGATTCTGAAAGAAGTGGGTGCCCTGACTAGGATCGACACGATAGTTCTTCAGACCTGACTCGACGATAACCCGTGCGGCAGAAATATGAGGCCATTTCACGGGAATACCCAGCCATGGGTCACTGGAGCCCCAACGACCCGGCCCAATCAGGATATAGTTCTGGCCATTTTCAAGAAACTGATGATTGATTTGCTCAATCTCCATAGCAATCGTGGGATTGTTGGCTGCAGTGAAATGCTCATCGGTTTTCACATAGACAACATCCACCACATCCTCAGAAATGCCATGGCCCAAAGAATTATGCGAGCGAAGCAGACACTTGGTGTCAGGAATCTTTTTCAGATCTTCCTCAAGCACTTGTTTACTGTCGACAATCGGACGCACTTGCAGCAGATAGAAGTCACCTGTCCGGTCGGCATTCACGTTGCAGGCGAACTCAATCTCCACAGGGCGTTTCATACTTTCGGCACCAAGTTTCATTGACATCTGCATCACCTCAGGCAAAGGAAGAACTCCCTGCTGTAACACACCGGCAAATGAGATGACTTTACGTCCTCCCTCATACAATCCATCCCGAATCACCTGATCGTAAGGATCGTATGTAGAAGCAATGTAGTTGAGCGACTTGTCACGCTCAGCCTCTCTGACCCGCAAGTTCAGAATATTAAATCCGTCGTCTACCTTGAAATCGTCACCCACATGTTTCATGTCGAGCGCATAGAAACGGGTCTGGGTCTCGCGAAGAGCCGTGTCCAATTCACTCATCTGAAGAATCTGATGCGGATGATAAGGCGACACACGCAAGGTCTGTCCGCCATCGACAATATATTTTCCCAGTCCCAGGGCAAGGCTTGCTATACCTTCTTCAGCGGTCTCATCCCCAATGGGATAGTAATTCAAAGAGCGCAGCACGCCACTAATGTTCGGATAGTATCGGTCGCCATAATGCTGGCCTACCACTTCCTGAAGAATAACAGCCATCTTTTCCTGGTCAATCACATTACTCGTAGCTGTCATATAGGCTTTTGAGTCCTTGTAATAGACCGAGGCGTAAACGGCCTTGATGGCACACGCCATCATGCGCAGCATCTCATACTTGTCATCGAGGTGGGGAATCATATATGTGGAATAGATTCCCGCAAACGGCTGATAGTGACTGTCCTCCAAAAGGCTACTCGAGCGAATGGCTATCGGCGAGTTGGTGGCCTCAAAGAACGTAAAGAAGTCGGCAATATACTTGTCGGGCAGCTGGGCGCGCAGGAAATGCTGCAGGATTTCCTCGTTGCTGGCATCGCTGAGAGCTATATGATAAAGATTGTTTGAGTCCATGAACTCGTCGAACACATCAGTGCAAAGCACCACCGTCTTGGGGATACTCACCGACATGCCCGGGAACTGGTTCAGTTCGGGATGACGCTTGATGACATTGTCGAGAAACGCTAATCCACGTCCCTTTCCGCCTAATGAGCCATCACCGATGCGCGCAAAGTGGGCATAACGGTCGAACTTGCCGCGGTCAAAGACAGCCACGACTCCGATATTCTTCATGCGTCGGTATTGCACAATGGCATCGAAGATAATCTTTCGGTGCGCGTCAACATCCTTCAGTTTATGCCATGTAACGTGTTTCAAGAATGCAGATACGGGGAAGATGGCACGTGCACAAAGCCAACGGCTCATATGGTTGCGCGAGATATGGTAAAGCATGGAGTCATTAGGAATCTTGAAGATATTGTCTTGAAGTTCCTTCAGGGTGCTCACACGGGCAACCTCACGGTGAGTCTTAGGATCACGGAAGATGAAATCACCGAATCCCATGTGCTCTTCCATGAGATGGCGCAGGTCGATATTCATCTTTTTCGAGTTCTTATCAACGAACTTAAAGCCGGCAGCCTCAGCCTTTTCTTTGTTCACCGTCTCACTGCTTTGCAGGATAAGCGGAACGAACTCATCGTGTTCGCGAATGGCCTTAAGAAGTTTCAGACCTGCCTCAGGGTCACTTTCCACACCCCGTTTCTTCAGCGACGGGTTAGAGGCGTCAGTGCCGCCAGTCATCGGGAAACGGGTATCGCTAATCACTCCAAGCGTATTGTCGGCATATTTCTGATAATACTCCATTGCCTCCTCATAGTTACGGGCCAGAACCACCTTGGGACGTCCACGCTTACGCTGTGTCGCTGCATGTGGATTCAAAGCCTCTGTAGAGAACCGCTTGCTCTGAATCAGGATATAGTTATAGAGGTTTGGGAGTATCGACGAGTAGAAGCGGATGGAGTCTTCGACAAGCAAAATCATCTGGACGCCGGCCTCACGGATGTCGTGCTCGATGTTCATTTTGTCCTCAATAAGCTTAATAATGGAGAGGATGAGATTGGTATTGCCCAACCAGCAGAACACATAGTCGAACATTGAGAGATCCTCGTTCGAAATACGGCGTGTGATTCCGTGTGAGAATGGCGTCAGCACCACGCACGGGATGTCAGGATTGGAGGCTTTCACTTCACGGGCAACGGCAAAGGCATCGTTATCGGCATTACCCGGCATACAAATCACCAGGTCGATATCGGTGGTCTGCAGTACCTCATTGGCTTCTTCTGTGGTACTTACCTGGGTAAACGTAGGCGGATAACGTGAGCCCAACTCAACATATTCATCAAATATTTTCTCATCGATACGCCCGTCGTCCTCCAGCATAAAGGCATCGTAAGGGTTAGCAACGATCAGAATGTTGAAGATGCGGTGGGTCATCAAGTTGAGAAACGACACATCTTTCAGATAAAACTGGTTCCACTCGTGCGGAATATTGTTTGTCTCGTTCATAAATCTCTTCTGTTTTCAAGAATAAGTGCAAAGGTACACATTTCTCTCGAGAATTCACCTACCGGGGCATAAGTTTTTCTGATGCCATCCGCATTTTAGCCTCAGTACGAACGAGTTGATGGATGAACGAGTTTTGTGGAACGAATCAGGGGGAGCCAACTTATTAGCTCCCCCTGACATATATATTACTTGACTTACGGCTCCCGTCGGCTTAATCCTTCAACGAATAAGTGACTGTAGTCACTACGCGTACCTTTTTAATATAAGGAGTATTCGAGTCGCGGTCGTCGATTGAGAACTGCCCCTGATCAGCGCTTACGATTTTATTCAACTTCGAGTGCGAGTTCTCAGCAAACTGCTGGGCGGTCTTCTGTGCATTCTCAATAGCCTCCTGCATCATCTTGGGCTTCATCTCGCGGAACGATACAAACTCGTACTTCACGGGATTCTCATAACCGCCGTCGACAATGGCAATACCTTCTTTCAACAAGTCACCTTGGCGCGCGATAATCTGACGTACCTGTTTCACGTTCTGCGACGTAACAGTCATCACCGACGTGATGATATAGCGGTAAGGCTTTCGATTCTCGCTGTATTGCTCAGCATTCAGGTCCACCACCTGTGGTGCATTCACAGTCAACTCGTTCTCCTTCACCCCGTTACGCAGCAAAAAAGCCTTAATCTTTCCTTGCGTAACACCTATCTTATCATAAAGTTCAGGCAAATCGTTACCCATCTCTTTCGAGACTATCGGCCACGTAACCTTATCCGCCTCAACCTCTTGTTCGGCGAGTCCTTTCACATTTACCTTACGGTCTTTGTTGGCAAAGTTGTCGATACCTGCCTTTACCGACCATCCCAAGATTACAATGCCCAACGCTATCAGGGCAGCTGCAATTACACGATTCTCTTTCATAAGCCTCAAAATGTTAATATAATACCTTTATGAATAAAAAACTTATAATCTGGCTGCAAAGATGCAAATTATTCTGATAAACCAAATAGGAAAATCCCTCTTCTTTCGGATAATTATCCTATTTTTGCTATTTTTTCACGAATCCAGTCAAAACCATCCGCCTTTTTACCATTTCTCGATTATTTTATTTACCTTTGCAACACAATATCATAATACCAACAATATTCATGGATAAGAAACTACGGATGGCCTCCCTGTGTGTGCAGGCCGGATACAAAGCTAAAAACGGCGAACCTATTGAAGTGCCTATCATTCAGAGCACTACATTCAAGTATGACGACTCCGACGAGATGGCACAACTCTTCGATCTGAAAAAAGAAGGTTATTTCTACACCCGTCTGCAAAATCCCACCAACGATGCAGTTGCGGCCAAAATAGCAGCTTTGGAAGGTGGTGTGGGCTGCGTGCTGACCAGCAGCGGACAAGCGGCCAATTTCTACGCCATTTTCAACATCTGTGAGGCTGGTGACCATTTTGTCACATCTAACGAGATATACGGCGGAACGTTCAACCTCTTCGGCGTGACACTGAAAAAACTGGGAATCGAATGCACTTTCGTCTCTCCCGAGGCAAGCGAGGAGGAAATCCAGTCGGCTTTCCGCCCGAACACGAAGGCTTTGTTCGGCGAGACCATCTCTAATCCTGGATGCGCCGTGCTCGACATCGAGAAATTCGCACGTATTGCCCATAAGAACGGGGTTCCCCTGATTGTAGACAACACGTTCGCCACTCCCGTAAACTGTCGCCCATTTGAGTGGGGAGCCGACATCGTTACGCACTCTACCACAAAGTATATGGACGGACTAGCCACACAAGTAGGTGGTGCTGTCATCGACAGCGGAAACTTCCCTTGGCTGGAGCATGCCGACAAGTTCCCTGGTCTTTGCACCCCCGATGAGTCGTATCATGGACTGACTTATGTCAAAGCATTCGGAAAAATGGGATTTACAACAAAACTTGTGGCACAACTGATGCGCGACCTTGGGTCTATTCCCGCACCACAGAACTGCTTTCTGCTGAACATGGGACTGCAAACACTCCATCTGCGTATGGCCCAGCATTGTAAGAATGCCCAGAAAGTTGCTGAATTCCTGAACGCGAACGAGAAAGTAGCATGGGTCCACTACTGCGGACTACCCGGTGACAAATACTATGACCTCGGACAAAAGTACCTGCCCAATGGCTCGTGCGGTGTGATTGCCTTTGGACTGAAAGGCGATCGTGAGACTGCCATTAAGTGGATGGACTCGCTGCAGATGATCAACATCGTGACTCATGTAGCCGACGCACGCACCTGCGTCCTGCATCCTGCCAGCCATACGCACCGTCAGCTCTCCGACGAGCAGTTGCGCCAAGCCGGTGTCGCCCCCGACCTCATCCGCCTGTCTGTTGGCATTGAGGATGCTGAGGACATTCTTGATGATATCAAGCAAGCACTCGAGAAAATTTAGCATCGCGCTGATATAAGAAAGTGAGAAGCAGGATTTGTTACTCCGTATCCGAAAAGCATATCGGTCAGGTAGCAAATCCTGTTTCATTTTTTTGTTTGCGGGCTCTCCGTCGCCCCTCTTTCCTGCTACACATTTCCCCCTAAATATGGCTTTTCTTTCAAAATTAACAAATTGTAACCTCACGCAAGAAAATTATCCTCCGTTTTATTTGGAAGGTATCGGAAATTTCCTTAATTTTGCGCCCAAGAATAGCAAATTGCAACTTTATTAATTATAACAACCTTTATTAAATCAAAACTATGGAAGTTGAAAAAATCATGCAGCACCTGGAGGCTAAACATCCGGGAGAATCAGAGTACTTACAGGCAGTTCGCGAAGTTCTTGAGACTGTAAAAGACGTCTACAATGAGCATCCTGAGTTTGAAAAAGCTAAAATCATGGAGCGCATCGTAGAGCCAGAGCGTATCACTACTTTCCGTGTGCCCTGGGTTGACGACAAGGGCGAGGTACAGGTAAACATCGGCTACCGCGTACAGTTTAACAGCGCCATTGGCCCGTACAAAGGCGGTCTTCGTTTCCATCCCTCTGTAAACCTTTCTATCCTGAAGTTCCTCGGATTCGAGCAGACATTTAAGAACGCTCTGACTACCCTTCCTATGGGTGGTGGTAAGGGTGGCTCTGACTTCGCTCCCCGCGGAAAGAGCGACGCTGAAATTATGCGTTTCTGCCAGGCCTTCATGACTGAACTTTATAAGGTAATCGGCCCGGATATGGACGTTCCCGCTGGTGATATCGGTGTTGGCGGCCGTGAGATTGGTTACCTCTTCGGAATGTACAAGAAGCTCACCAGCCAGTTCCGTGGTGCTACTCTGACCGGTAAGGGTCTTGAGTGGGGTGGCTCTATCCTCCGTCCCGAGGCAACAGGTTTCGGTGCTCTCTATTTCGTTGACCACATGATGAAGAAGCACGGCCTCGACATCAAGGGTAAGACCGTTGCTCTCTCTGGTTTCGGAAACGTGGCTTGGGGTGCTGCCAAGAAGGCTACCGAGCTGGGCGCAAAGGTTATCACCATCTCTGGACCTGACGGATACATCCTCGACGAGGCTGGTCTGGACGCTGAGAAGATTGACTATATGCTGGAGCTCCGCTCAAGCGGCAACGACATCTGCGCTCCTTACGCAGACGAGTTCCCAGGCGCTAAGTTCTTCGCAGGCAAGAAGCCTTGGGAGGCAAAAGCAGACATCTATCTGCCTTGCGCTACTCAGAACGAGCTCAACGGCAACGATGCCGACGCTATCCTGGCCAACAAGCCGCTGTGCGTAGCTGAGGTTTCTAACATGGGTTGCACAGCCGAGGCTGTCAACAAGTTCATTGCCGCTGGTCAGCTCTTCGCTCCTGGTAAGGCTGTCAACGCTGGTGGCGTTGCTACTTCAGGTCTCGAGATGACTCAGAACTCTATCCGCCTCTCTTGGAGCGGTGCTGAGGTTGACGAGAAGCTGCACGGCATTATGAGCAATATCCACGAGCAGTGCGTGAAGTACGGAACTGAGAAGAATGGCTACATCAACTACGTGAAGGGTGCAAACGTTGCAGGATTCATGAAGGTTGCTAACGCCATGATGGCTCAGGGTATCGTATAAGCCCAGCCTGTTACAAACTGTTCTCTCCCCCCCTTTCCTGAGGGAGAGAATTGGAATTGAATGAATATTAAAAACAAGATATTAATTACAATTCTAACCCTTTCAAGCTTTACCTTTCTGCAGGCACAAACGCAGAAGGGTAAAGCTTCATTTTATTCCAAAAGAGCAACTGGTGCACGCACAGCCAACGGCGAACGCCTGCATCACGACAGTCTCACGTGTGCCCACCGCTCCTATCCCTTCGGCACTTTGCTCAAAGTCACCAACCCCGCCAATGACAAAGAGGTTATTGTCAGGGTAACCGACCGCGGGCCATTTGTACGAGGCCGTATCATCGACCTGTCATGGCGCGCTGCAAAAGAGCTGGGAATGATTTCGGCAGGCATTGCCGTGGTTCACGTACAAGTCTACAAGGAATCGCAAGGCATCCCGTTTAAGCCGGACACGAAGACGGAACTACCTGAGATTGACTTCGAAATGGCTGATGCAGGATACAGTTTTATTCCCGCATGGAAAGACTCCTCCAACATGGTGGTGAACAAGGAACTACCCACAAAAGTAAAGAAACAGACGCCCAACCCTCTGAGCAACGGAAAGAATGAGGTTGTCGGAAAGAATGGCGAGAAGACTGCCGACGACAAGAAAACCGACAACGAACAACCTGTACCTAATATCTTGGAGCGTCTGAAACAATGGGGCAAAGAGAAGCTAAACAAACAATAGATTGGGTTCTGTTTGAGTTAGCCAGCTGTCTTTCTTTATTCGAAGCCCACTTAGAATCAAATAACAATCCGAAAATGAGCGTTTCTTCAATGCTCACCAAAGAAATAGCAAGGGGTGTGATCAACAATCAGACCCCTTGCTATTTCTTTTTCACAATACACCCCTCTGTCGTCAGCGCCTTGTAGGAACGGCAATTTCCTGAACGCCAGAGCTGAATCTTCCATTTCCTTGCAGAGCCTCAATATGGAAGACAGCCTCACCATTCTTCAGTCGGTTACCGCCTTTAATCATAGCTGTATAGCGAATGCCTTTTCCAGGACCGATTTGTTCTACACGTGCTGCGGGCGAAACATATATCTGACGGTTGCCTGTCACTTCGACCACAGCAGGACGAACATCGTATAGTGTTTTATCAGAGCGGTTTCTTACCTCGAAGGTAATGCGACCAATCTCTCCGGGCTCAAGCACCTGGTTGTGGTTTTCATCAACGAAATGGATTCTGCCGACCTCCAGTCCCCGCCCACTATATGGCTTTGAGGGAGCTGCGGGAGCAACCGTTGCACCAGGAGTGTTGCCAATGTTCAAATCGATGCGGTCGTCACCTCCATTGTTGGGATCGTATCCACTGCCCTGCACACCATCATATTGGTAATCATAACGGTTGTCCTGATAATCTCGCTGGTTTCTCTGATACTCTCGCTGAGCCATGCGGTCTTGTATTTCCTCGCGCTTCTCCATAATTCTACGCTCCTGCGCTTTGTCGGCCGCACTGCCTATCGCCGCACCTACCACTGCACCGCCGGCCATTCCGATGATGCTTCCCAAGTCGCTGCCTCGAGGGCCGTCGCTCAATCCGCCAATAGCGGAGCCAAGGATAGAGCCGAGCGTTGAGCCTGTGTAGGCACCGCTAGCTGTATAGGAGCCGCAGCTGCTAACCAGCAGCGCGCCTGCAATTGCGTATACAAAAACCTTCTTCATTTTCGTTCAGATTATATGTTCACGTTGCAAAGATAGAAATTTCTTTCAAAATCTCCAAGGGGGAAATCCCGAAAAACGAATAGGGGAAACCCCATTATTCTACAAAATGCGACATGAATCTATTTGATGTCAAAAAGCTTTACGAAGCCCGTCATCTTGAAAATCTTCTGAACTTCCTCGTTCATATTCGTCAGCACCAGATGGCCACCTTTGGCTGCGCTCTCCTTATTCAGCCGAAGCAGGACACGAAGTCCCAGACTGCTGATATACTCCAGTTCGCCGAAGTCGAGCACAAGCTGTTGATCAGCATGATCGAAAAGGGGCTGAATGTCGTTCATAAACTGTTTGGCCTCATTGGTGTCGAGCCATCCCGCCAGTTTGCCGGTGTATACGCCGTTAGCTTCTTGAATGTCTACTTTCATTTTATTGTAATGGTGTTAAAGGATAAACAATGTTCGTAATAAAGATATTGGCTGCCAGAATGATGAGGTTCATCCAGAATCCTATTCTGATGAAATCGCTGAAGCGATAGCCGCCAGGGCCATAGACCAGCATATGCGTGGGCGAGCCTATAGGCGTGGCAAAGCTCGAACTGACGCTGATCATCAGGGCAATGAGGAAGGTGTACGGCTCATATCCTAACTTCTCGGCAGCCTGATACATAATGGGGAAAAACATGGCTCCTGCTGCCGTATTGCTGATAAACTCGGTGATAAACGTTCCTACCAGGCACACGGCAGTCATCACCACAATGGGATTGGTGCCACAGACATCGAGAATGCCGTAAGCCAACCGCTCGGCAATACCGGTTTTCTGGATGGCCAGCCCGAGCACTACAGACCCTGCAAACACCATCAGTATCTCCCAGTTGATGCTCTTCATGGCCTGCTCGACACTGCAACAACGTGTCAGCACCATAGCAAAGGCTGCCAGAAAAGCACACTGCAGCAACGGAATGATGTTGAGCGCCGAAAGAACCACCATGGCCAACATAATGAATGTCGAAACAAGTGTTTTCCTGCCGATGTTAGGCAACTCGCTGGAGTCGAAGAACTGCAGCGCCGATGATAGTTTGTCGGTATTCACCTTCAGTTTCGGAGGGCACTCGAACAACAGCGTATCACCTGCCTGCAGCATAACCTCACGAGGCGACTGAGCGATGCGCTTGCCACGACGTGCTACAGCCACCAGCGTCATGTTGTTGTCTTTCTCAAAACTACTGCCGCCAATACAAGTGTTGATAAGACTGCTACCAAACGCCACATAAGCAGTACGCAACTGGCGATTGTTGTCCACTTCGCTCATACTGAACACGTGATGATCTGCATTCACCAATCCATGACTTTTTTTCAAATCCAGAATCTCGTCGATCTGACCTGCATACACCAGCCGGTCGCCGCCCATCAGCACCTCATCGTCGGCAACGGGCGAGATAACCTCCTGATCGAAGTGCACCAGTTCTATCAGGCTGCCGCCTCTCACCTGATGCAGACCCGACTCGGCTACAGTCTCTCCCACATGATCGTTTTCCGACGGGATGAGCAACTCTACCGTATAGTCGGAGGTCGACTCGAAGGCTGCCTCCGGCGCCTTACGGTCGGGCAACAGACGACGCATGGCAATAATCGAGAGTACACCCACCGACAGACAGAACAAACCCGGCAGCGTGGTGGCCAGCACATTCATCGCCTCACCGGTTAGGTCGACATAAAGGCCTGAGATAATCAGGTTGGGAGGCGTTCCGATGAGCGTACAGATACCGCCCAATCCCGAGGCATAGCTCAGCGGGATTAGCAGTTTCGATGGGGAGATGTTAAGCTTTTTAGACCACATCTTCACGATGCCCACAAACAATGCCACCACCGTAGTATTGCTCAGGAAGGAGCTCAATCCAGCCACAGGCAGCATCAGCCGCACCACGGCCTTGCTATAGCTGTTTGGTTGTCCGAGCAGATGTTTCACCATCCATTGCAGCACACCCGTATAGGTCAGACCGGCTACCACCACAAACAGCACTCCTATGACCACAACCGACGTAGAACTGAACCCCGAAAAAGCTTCCTTGGCATCAAGTACGCCCGTAACAAACAAGACACCTATGGCTCCCAAGAAAGCCACATCGGCACGGATTTTGGTGAACAACAGCACGGTGAACATGGTGAGCACCGTGGCAATAGTTATCCACGCATAGAGGTTAAATCCCCAAAAGACGATTGATTCCATATCTACATATTATATTAAGTATTTCATTTTCTCAGCAACCTGAAACTGCTAGCCACACGCTGCGTTCGTGAGGGCTTTTGCCGTATAGCCATCGACTGTCTCCGGCGGCTACGAAATCTTCTTGACCAGGGTCAATACATTATGCCCGTCGGCAGTACGCTCGTAACGCACATCATCCATCAGGTTACGCACCAGATAAATGCCCAGTCCGCCCACAGCCCGCTTATCCAAGTCGGTGGTAGTGTCAGCAACATCGGCCTGAGTGGGGTCGAATGGTTTGCCACTGTCAATGATGGTCAGCAACAGACGGTTGCCTTCTCCCCGGGCCGTCACCTCCACATGCCCGCGGGTACCTTTCGGATAGGCATAGTTGATAACGTTCACCACAGCTTCCTCCAGAGCCAGGTTGATGGTTTTCATCATGCTGTTGTCGATCTTCAATTCCCGGCACACAGACGAGACGAAAGTACGCAGACGCTCAACCTCCGTCACCTCGTTCTTCATTACGATTGTTCGCAGGCCAGCCTCATCGGGCTGACTCTCCAAATGGCGAATGAAGAGCATCGTCAGGTCATCGCTCTGTTCACGGTCACCAACGAATTCGGTCACTTCCTGCTGCAGATGGGCTATCACCTGTCTGGCCGATACGAAATGACATCCCCTCATGCAAGCCAACAACCGGTCTTCACCGAAAAGCTCACGCTGCGGGCTGACGGCCTCAGTCAATCCGTCGGTGTAAAGCAGCAAAGCTGAGCCGGGCTCGAATGCCATCTGCTGTTCCTCGTAGGTGTAGCGGTCTACCAATCCTATAGGCAAGTTCGGCTCAACTTCGAGCAGACTGCATTCACCCGTCGGCGACACCAGTACGGGAGCATTCTGGGCTGCATTGCAATAAGTCAGCACATGAGTCTTCAGGTCGAGCACGCCCGCAAAGAGCGTCACAAACAAATCCTGGTCGTTGCCGCTTAAGATGGCACGGTTGATCTCACGCACCACATTGGCTGGCGACTGGTAGTTGCTGGCTAAATTGCGAAACAACGTACGCGTCACTGCCATATAAAGTGATGCTGGCACACCTTTTCCTGCCACATCTCCGACAATGAAAAAGAGTTCATCACCGTCGATAACGACATCATACAGGTCGCCACCAACCTCGCGGGCTGGTAACATCGATGCATAAATATCAACATCGTCACGGTGTGGAAAATCTTTCGTAATCATGCCCATCTGGATGTCGTGGGCAATGGTCAGCTCGCTTTCCATGTGTTCTTTGGTGGCGGTAGTCACCTTCAGATCCTCTATATATTGTTTCAATGAGGTCTGCATATAAGCAAACGAGTTACGCAGCTGCAACAACTCATCCTCCGACTGAATGTCGGGCAGCGGCGTATCGAGATTGCCTTCAGCAATGCTCATGGCCGAGTCGGCAAACAGATGGAGCGGTTTCACCATTCGATAGATGGCTATAGCACTGCATCCGAAGAGCACCAGCAATGCCGCAAGAAAGGCTATTCCACCATAGAAGATGAACACCTTATAGCTGGAAAGAATATCCGTTCGCGAGCAAACGACAGCAGCCGCAAGTCCGCGTTTGCCAACTGGCTCATAAATGAGCAATGAGAGTCTGGCGCCCTGAAATACCTCGCGCATGCCACTCTCGCCACTGCTCATCGCCCGCCCTATGATACGCAACTCTTTCTCGTCAGACTGCCAGATAATAGTATCGCCGGCATAGACCATCTGCCCCGTAGAGTCTGCCATCAGCGTGAACGAATGGCGATAGGGCCGCACCTCCTGCAGCAGCGCCACATAGTCGGCAACCCCCATCGTGTCGCCACGCGCTTCGGCTTCGGTGGCCCGCAAGCGCATCATCAGCACGGCATCGTGCAACTCTGTGCGCGCCTTGATGGCTGTTTCTTCTTTCACCAGCTCCTCTGAGAAGTACAAATACGTCAGCAATGCCACCAAAAACACGCCTGCCGCAATGATCAGGATGGCAACACTCAGACGGGCAGAAAACGATTTCCACAGCGCCAAATCATATTTATATTCAAAATTCGGAGCCTCTATCATAGGCTATCTCGTAAGTGAACAACGAAGATGTTATAGCATTTCCAATGACAAATATAACATTAAATTGCCGCATGAACAATAACGATTGTGCTCAAACGCTTGTTTTTATTAATTTTTAATAGTTTTTTATAGCTCTCCTGCATTCGTGATCTCTGCCAGATTTGGTTCGCTTTTCAAGACTAATATGCCTGTCATCGCACACCAAGACCAAAGAAAGTAGTCCCCGTCACTAAATACCGGAAACACCGGCACATAAAGGACTTGAGGCTGGTGACGGCTCATCATGGAAGTGTCACTCATGGTAGAAACCACGAACCCGAGTTTGCAATTAGTATATATATTAAACTCTAATTAGGCATCAATCATTCGCTAATCAACCGATTAATTATACTACTGATTGATGCCTAACTAAAGTGTAATTCATGCCTGATTGAGGTGTAGTTAATGCCTAATTCCACTTTAATTAGTCAATCAATTGCTACATAATTAGTAGGTCAGTTGCCAGGAAATAGCATGAAACGAATAATGTGAGATGACAAAATGTGCCAAAGACAATTGCAAGTTGGCGCTGACTCTTTATATGCTTCAAAATGATAGCATGCATAAGTCCAATGATGACACCTTAAGTCGTAGCCGTCACCAGGACTAATACATTAGTAATCAGCAAATTGAAAGCATCGGTGACACATTTAGCATCTCGACACTTCAAGTTATGTACGCATACAAACAGGAAAGCGATTCATGAAACGCAGGCGACGGTCTATAGCACAATCTATCGCTAAGTCTATGCATATATTTCTTGGCAGATACGGCAAAACCAGCTATCTTTGCTGCCGAATGGGAGTGCATTGGCAAGGAGAACCGCACTCATAGAAAAAGGATAAATGAATCATTAAACCATGGAAAACACAAAACAAGTAGAAACAAAACAGGTACAGGTCCAGAACAGTGTTCAGGCTGCCTGTCAAACGGAAGAGTTTCTGAGAAAGCACTTTCAGTTTCGCCACAACGTGATGACGGGTGTGGTAGAGTTTAGGGAAAACAGAAGCGAAAACAACGCTTTCTATCCACTCAGCCAGCGACAACAAAACGCTATGACGCTCATGGCGTTGAGGGCTGGCATAGGAGCATGGGACAAGGACGTGAGACGATACGTGAACAGCACACTCGTCGCCGACTATGAACCGCTGAGAGACTATCTGGAGAGTCTGCCACGCTGGGACGGTCGCGAACGTGTGGAACGGCTGGCTCGCCGCATCAGAACAGCCAACAAGCATTGGCCCGTTGACTTTCACAGATGGATGCTGGCCATGGTTGCGGCATGGCTGCAAATGGACGGCGAGCACGGCAACGGCATAGTGCCCGTATTAGTGGGTGTCCAAGGCTCGGGCAAGACCACTTTTTGCCGACGGCTGTTGCCCGAGAGACTGCAGACTTACTACAATGACCGTATCAACCTGCGCAACGAGAACGACATCAACCTGGCTTTGTCGGGCTTTGCACTGATCAATATCGACGAGTTTGACTCGACCAGCCGCTCTCTGCAACCTTTGCTGAAATACTTGCTGACAAAGCACGACGTGAAAATGCGACCGCCCTTTGGCAAGGTCATGGAGCAGCGGAAACGCTATGCCTCGTTCATCGCCACAACCAACTGTGAGCGGCCATTGACTGACCCTACGGGCTCGCGTCGTTTTATCTGCGTGCGAGCCGACCAGGTGAACAACCATTTGAAGGTGAACCACGCTCAAGTATATGCCCAATTGCTGAATGAGCTGCGGGAAAAGCAGTACCGCTATTGGTTTACAAAAAAGGAAGAGCAGCGATTGATGAGGGCCAACGAGCCTTTCCGTCGCATCAGCACATACGAAGAGTTGGTGAGGTGTGCGCTACGGCCCGCTGAAGAGTGTGCCGACGCGCCATGGATGCCACTGAGTCAGGCAGTGACTGTGCTGCTCCCTCACTATCCCGAGCTGCTATCAGCCAAATCGGCTCCCCAAAGGCTGGGCTGCACCCTGTTGTCGATGGGCTATGCACATAGACGGACGGGCAAGGGAGCTGAGTATAAACTCGTCGTGAGGGAGTGAGCAAATGTATCAGGGTTTTCTATATCTATATCCTGACAACAACCATGATATATTTTAATCCTATTAAAAAATATCACATTAAAAAAAAGGACGATGCAAATCACTGCATCGTCCTTTTTCTATCATTATTAATGAAATCTTTTTATTCAGCCTTTGCTTCCTCAGCAACAGGAGCCTGCTCTGCAGGAGCCTCAGCCTCGGCAGCCTTCTTCTTACCACCACCACGGCGAGTACGCTTGGCAGCAGCCTTCGGAGTCTTGGCCATGTTCTCGTCGAAGTCAACGAGCTCGATGAATGCCATATCGGCACCGTCACCCTGACGTGCACCCAGCTTGATGATACGTGTGTATCCACCCGGACGGTCGCCAATCTTCTCGGCTACAATACCGAAGAGTTCTTTCAGAGCCTCTTTGTTCTGCAGGTAGCTGAACACTACGCGGCGAGAGTTGGTGCTATCGTCCTTAGCACGGGTAATCAGCGGCTCGGCATACTTCTTCAGTGCCTTGGCCTTTGCGAGGGTCGTAGTGATTCTTTTGTGCATAATCAGCGAAATGGTCATGTTAGCGAGCATGGCATTGCGATGATCTGCAGTACGACCCAGATGGTTGAATTTCTTATTGTGTCTCATTTTTTGTTTTTTGTTTAAGCGGACAAATGCTCAATTACTCTTTGTCCAGTTTGTACTTTGAAATGTCGGTTCCAAACGACAGATTCAGACTCTCGAGCAAATCATCAAGCTCTGAAAGCGATTTCTTACCAAAGTTGCGGAACTTCAGGAGGTCGGTCTTGTTGTACTGTACCAAGTCGCCGAGTGTCTCCACATCAGCAGCCTTCAGACAGTTGAGGGCACGAACAGAGAGGTTCATGTCGACGAGACGTGTCTTCAGCAACTGGCGCATGTGCAGTACTTCCTCATCAAACTCCTGGTTGCTGTCTGCGTCGTTGTTCTCGAGTGTGATCTTCTCGTCGGAGAACAGCATGAAGTGATAGATCAGGATCTTAGCAGCTTCCTTCAGTGCGTCTTTTGGGTGAATGGAACCATCCGTAGAAACCTCTACTACGAGTTTGTCATAATCGGTCTTCTGCTCAACACGATATGGCTCAACAGCGTATTTGACGTTACGGATTGGGGTGTAAATAGAATCGATAGGAATGACGTTGACATCAGTGCAGAATTCACGGTTCTCATCTGCGGGCACATAGCCGCGTCCTTTGTTGATAGTAAGATCAATCTGCATTGAAGCTTTGGCATCTAAATGACAAATCACCAAATCAGGGTTTAACACTTCAAATCCAGTCAGATACTTACTGATATCACCTGCTTTGAATTCGGTGGAATTCTCTACGGTAATACTAACTTTCTCGTTCTCGAATTCTTCTACTACTTGCTTGAACCGAACTTGCTTCAGGTTCAAGATAATGTTGGTAACATCCTCTTTTACACCGGGTACAGAAGAGAACTCATGCTCAACACCAGCAATCTTGATGGTATTGATAGCATAGCCCTCAAGCGATGAAAGGAGAATGCGGCGCAGGGCGTTACCGATGGTAACACCGAAGCCAGGCTCAAGCGGACGGAATTCGAACTTGCCGAATCGGTCGTTAGCCTCCAGCATTACTACTTTATCAGGTTTTTGAAATGCTAATATCGCCATTAATTTAATGATTTATTTAGAGTACAACTCAACGATTAACTGTTCCTTAATGTTCTCAGGGATGTCGGCACGCTCCGGCTTGTGAAGGAACTTACCGCTCTTTGTCTGCTCATCCCATTCGATCCACGGATATTTGCTGTGGTTGAAACCTGCAAGAGCGTTCTCGATAACCTCGAGAGACTTAGCCTTCTCGCGTACACCAACAACCATACCTGGCTTCACAGCAAATGAGGGGATGTTAACTACTTTACCATCAACTACGATATGTCTGTGACCAACGAGCTGGCGGGCAGCTGCGCGGGTAGGAGCAATACCAAGGCGGAACACTACATTGTCGAGACGACTCTCAAGGTTCTGGAGCAGTACCTCACCAGTGATACCTTCGGCCTTTGCAGCCTTTTCAAACATATTACGGAACTGACGCTCAAGCACACCATAGGTGTATTTAGCTTTCTGCTTCTCTGCCAACATGACACCATACTCCGACATCTTGCGACGACGGTTATTGCCATGCTGTCCAGGAGGGAAGTTTCTCCTAGACAAAACTTTGTCCGGGCCGTAGATGGCTTCGCCAAAACGACGGGCAATTTTTGATTTCGGTCCAATATATCTTGCCATAATTCAAATAAAAAATAAAAAATCTTTTTATAAATACTAGTCTGACTAGTAAGACTAGCAAAACTAGTTTTACACTCTACGACGCTTCGGGGGACGACATCCGTTGTGTGGCAGTGGAGTAACGTCGATAATCTCGGTTACCTCGATACCAGCAGTGTGGATAGCACGGATAGCACTCTCACGGCCGTTGCCGGGACCTTTCACGTAAGCCTTCACTTTGCGAAGACCAAGGTCATAAGCTACCTTTGCGCAATCCTCAGCAGCCATCTGGGCAGCGTACGGAGTGTTCTTCTTAGAACCACGGAATCCCATCTTACCAGCTGAAGACCAAGAAATTACCTGACCCTCGCTGTTTGCCAAAGACACGATGATGTTGTTGAAAGAGCTGTGAACGTGTAGCTGACCCATAGCGTCAACCTTTACGTTTCTTTTCTTTGAAGTGACTGTTTTCTTTGCCATAATTAATTTCCTCCTGAATTACTTAGTAGCCTTCTTCTTATTAGCAACAGTCTTCTTCTTACCCTTGCGGGTACGAGCATTGTTCTTGGTACTCTGACCACGTACGGGAAGACCATTACGATGTCTAACACCACGATAGCAACCAATATCCATCAGTCGCTTGATATTCATCTGGATCTCACTGCGGAGATCACCTTCAACTTTGAATTCAGCGCCGATAATTTCGCGGATTTTGGCAGCCTGGTCATCCGTCCATTCGTTGACCTTAAGTTCACGGCTCACGCCGGCCTTGTCCAATATCTTTGCTGAACTACTTCGACCAATACCATAGATATAGGTCAATGCGATTTCGCCACGCTTATTCTGGGGCAAATCTACTCCAACAATTCTTATTGCCATTACTTAATTAAATGATAAAATAAAAACTTTAAATTTCGAAATT
>JAEEXN010000136.1 GCA_016291595.1 Prevotella sp. | reverse complement strand
GGAACCTCAGCCTCCAAAAGGCGCTCGAGGAACACGGGTGATGTGCGCGACAGGATAATCTTTGGGTTGTTGTTCTCGTTGTCCACACGGTGGATGACGGCACGGATGGTCTCACCCTTGTGATACTGGTCGTT
This sequence comes from Prevotella sp., assembly GCA_016291595.1. Taxonomy (GTDB): domain Bacteria; phylum Bacteroidota; class Bacteroidia; order Bacteroidales; family Bacteroidaceae; genus Prevotella. The sequence goes on along the minus strand of JAEEXN010000136.1, from coordinate 4,917 downwards.
GGGAATCTGCTCCGACTTCGGCAGAATCAGCTCGTTGTTCTCGTCGTCGACGAGCAGTACCTCACGCTTCCACACCTGGTATACCTCACCGCTGACCACCTGTCCAACGCGGTCCTTGTACTTGTTGTAAAGCGAGTCGTGCTCCAGCTCCAGAATCTTCGATGCCAGTGTCTGACGCAGGTTCAGGATAGCGCGGCGGCCGAACTTGCTGAAGTTCACCTCCTCACTCACCTCTTCACCCTCCTCGTAGTCGCTGTCAATCTTTTGGGCGTCGCTTAGTGAGATCTCCTTGTTCTCGTCCTGCACCTCACCATCGGGCACAACCACGCGGTTACGATAAATTTCGAAGTCGCCCTTGTCGGGGTTGACAATGACGTCGAAGTTCTCATCACTTCCAAAAATCTTGGCAATCACGTTGCGGAAGCTCTCCTCCAAAACGCTCACCAAGGTAGTACGGTCGATGTTCTTCGTTTCCTTAAACTCTCTAAAGGTGTCGACCATGCTTACGGTCTCTTCTTTCTTTGTTGCCATGTTTTATTTTTATTGATTTTCCTTTTCTTACTTGAAGCTGATGAGATACTTCGTATATTTCACCTCATCCATCTTGAAGGCGTGGTCCACTTCCTCCATCACGGGGCGCTTGCTGCCTTCTTTCTTTACCTTCTCGGTCACGGTCACAACGAAATCGTTGCCGTCTACCGACTTCAACACACCCTTGTATTTCTTTCCGTCGGCGTTGAGCACCTCAACCTCCTTGCCGGTAAAGTTGATATACTGCTGTGGTACCTTAAACGGCTGGCCCAGACCGGCTGAACCTACTTCCAACTCAAAGTCTTCCTCGTCACGGTCGAGATGATCCTCGATGTAACGGCTCAATTCTACGCAATCCTCAATCCACACTCCGTCGGCGTGGTCAATCTCGACTACGATTTTGTCATCTTTACTCACTTCAATGTCTACGAGGAAATAATCCTTACCCTCGAGCCACTGGTCAACTAAACTCTTAATAGTTTCCTTATTGATCATATTTGTGTAATTAAAATGAAAATGAGAGGCTTCCGAGAAAGCCCCTCATTCCACTGAACGGTGCAAAAGTACAAATAAAATCGCACATACACAAGTATTTTTTCATTTTTCTTGCAAAAACACACGAAAATTGCCCTTTTGTCGTTCCTGACTCCCATCCTCTCGTGGGGAAATCATCATTTATCCTTTATGAGTCATTGATTTGCAAGACTCATTTCTTAACTCATTTTGCCGCTTCCGTAAACGCGTCCATGATGACTGTCGGACGGTGATTCTGGAAAGCTCCCAACGGATATTGTCCCTCCAGTTCGGGCGCCCAGTAGAACACACCCCGGCAGCGGCCACCGGTCTGTTGGCGCGCAGCTGTGATGAGCTTTTTCATGAAAGCCTTCCCTTTCTCGGGTTCTCTAACCAGCACGCCCGTCTCTACTATCATCGTCTCACAACCATATTTCTGCTGAAGTCGGTTAATGTTGGCAATAGCCTTCTGCAACGTTTCCTCCTCGCTTTGGGTCAGCTTTGCCTCTATGTCCCAATAGGGATAGACGCTCAGCCCGATCATATCCCACCTCGCACCATACTTTTTCAGCCCGTCGAAGATGAAGTCGTAACGCCGTTCGTCACACCCCCCGTCCAAATGTACGATGCAGACCGCCTGCGGATAGACGCTCTTCACCGCCTCGTAGCCGGCATCCGTCAGTCCGGCATACTGCTCCATATGTTCCTCAGCACGTCCCATCGGCCACAAGAAACCGTGAGTGGTCTCGTTGCCTACCTGCACCCATTTCACGTCGATGCCGTGGTTCTTCAGCAACTGTAGCGTCTCACGCGTATGATCAGCAAGGGCAAACTTCATCTCGTCATACTTAAAGTACTGCCATGCCGCGGGGATAGGCTGCTTGCCTGGGTCTGCCCACCAGTCGCTGTAATGGAAGTCTATCATGATGTCCATATTGTAATAGCGGGCGCGCTTGGCCATCTCCAGCACATCGTTCATGCCCGAGAAGCCGCCACGTGGGTTCACCCACACACGCAGTCGCACCGCATTCAGTCCCAGTTCCTTCATTAAGGCGGTATTCTCGCGAATCTCTCCATTCCGGTTATATAACTTCCCGCCCCTGGCCTCCAGGGCAGTAGTGCCACTGATGTCAGCACCCAGCCAGAAAGGCTTGTTATTCTGTGCCATGGTGCCCCCTGCCATCAGCCAAAGGAGCACGAAAGAGATAAGTTGGTTTCTCATATGGGTATCGTTTTGTTGATGTTCAAGAAAAGTTGCCGGAAACCGTTGCCCGCCGCATCCTGTGCGGCATCGCCTCTATGGTTTCGGACTGAGCAGACGTCGGTATTCGTCCGGTGTGTTCAGCAACCGGCAAGCTTCCTTAAACTGCTTGTCGTAGCGCAGGCCTACCTCTATGGCACCGCGCTGGAAGTTGTAGAAGGCAATGATATCCGTCTCCAGCATCTGCTTAATCACCTCTTTATTCTTGTCAAGATCCTTGTCCAAATTGTGCTTCAGCTTCTTCTCCAGTTGCTCGAACTCCGTCTTCGCGTCGTCATAATAACCCTCAAACTTAGCCACGTCGATAAGCGCCTTCAGCGCCTTGTCGCTGCCGGGATCGTAGGTAAACCCGCTGGCGATGACGCGCTGTTTAAACTCTGCGTAGTCAGCATCCGTCAGGTGGAACTCCGAGGGCTTAGCCACCGTCGGATGTGAAAGGAAGTAGTCCAGTTCATAGTTGAACAGCACGTCCGAGGAGTCCTTTACCGACGGGTTTTGCAGATACCACGCAATATTGGCGAGCGAGTCGGGACGCACCTCCACATCGGGTTTGATGCCTCCGCCGTCGCGCACCTCTCTACCGTTGCGCGTATAGAACACCTTTGTCAGCGAGTCGGGAATATGCTCCGTATAACCGCCCTGCCCGTGACGGTAGTTGATGGCCTGGATGCAGCGCCCGCTCGGGATGAAATATTTGTTGGAGGTCAGTTTCAGACTGCCATTATAGGGCAGGTCGACAGCCGTCTGCACCAGTCCTTTCCCATACGTACGCGTACCTAACACTATTGCACGGTCCAGGTCCTGCATCGCTCCACTCGTAATTTCGCTCGCGCTCGCCGTGTTGCCGTTCACCAGCACCACCACCGGCATCACTGAGTCTATCGGCTCCACCGTCGTCTTGTAATCGCGGTTTGTCTTCTTCATCTTTCCACGGTTGCTCACAATCAGCTCACCCTTCGGCACAAACATGTTCACAATCGACACCGCCTCCTGCTCCGAGCCGCCACCGTTGCCGCGCAAGTCGAATACCAGTCCTTTCATCCCCTGCCGCTTCATATCGATAAACGCACGACGCACATCTTTCGAGCAGTTCTCCGTGAACCCCGTCAGCATCATGTAGCCGATACTGTCCTTCTGCAGACCGTAATAGGGAATCACCGGATTCTGTATCTGACGGCGCGTAATCTTCATCTGCATCACCTTACCCGTGCTCGGCCGTCTGATCTTCAACACAAAACTCGTTCCTGCCTCGCCACGGAGGTGCGAGCTCACGTAGCTTACATCCTTGCCGACCATCGTCGTATCGTCGACACTCAGAATCACATCGCCCATCTTCAGCCCTGCCTCAGCCGACGGAGTACCCTCGTAAGGCTCGAAAATACAGACATTCTTGATTTTCGGATTATAGTGGATGGTCGAGCCTATGCCCGCATAGATATTGCCCGTAAACATGCTCTTCAGCTCATGCAGTTTCTCCTCGGGATAATACTCTGTATAGGGGTCCAGGCTCTTCAGCATCGCATTGATGCCCGCGCCAATCGTCTCCGAGGCGTTCAGCGTGTCCACATAAATCATATCCAGATTCTTGTAGATGGTGTTAAACACCTCCAGATTCTTCGAAACCTCAAAATGATGATCCTTTTGCGACACGGCAGGTAGCACTGCCCCTAACATCAGAATCCATATAAAAAGTCTTCTTTTCATACTCACAAGTTCGTTATTTGGGTACAAAAATACATTATTTTCAGTGAAAAATGAATTTTTTCGCAAAAAAGTTTGGTGGTTTCAGAAAAACACCGTACTTTTGCAACCGCTTAAAGCAAAAACTGCTTCAGTAGCTCAGTTGGTTAGAGCACCTGACTGTTAATCAGGGGGTCGTTGGTTCAAGCCCATCCTGAAGCGCAACCAAAAGCACCTGAAAATGAGAGAGTTAGACGAAAGTTTAGCTCTCTTTTTCTTTTTCACTTTTGCTTGTCTGAACAAATTTTGGTTATCTATTTATGTTTTTTTAAGTATCAGCTCATATAAAATCATGACATTCAGCGATACTTTGGCAAGCATTTTATAAAGTATCATAGCACATTTTAAACAAAATAAGATTACTTTGCCAATGATTTCCTTAACACATTACTATTTCGTGTTCTTTTGAATCTTGTATCTTATTAGCGTATTGGGCTACTTTTTACAAATTTCAAGTTCATTCTTGAAAACTTTTAGTAACTTTGCAGCCAAACAACCGCTGACGATGGAACAGAAATTCGGAGCAGTGAGAGCAGAGTCAAGCTTATAATCGAATAAAACAAAGAGCAATATGGCACAGATAGACGATTTCTTTATGTACGAGAACCGTGTGGAGGGCATCACCGATGCCGACTACCAGCGTGCGCAGCCTTACGTGGAGGCGGCACAGGCTTTCACGCATGCTATCATGCCAATTGAAGTTATGAAAAGGATTCTTTATGCTTTGGTGTTGCTCTTGTTTTTCGGATGTAAGGGAGGTACCTATCATAAATCATTGGAAGAAATAGACACCCTTGCAGACAGTTATCCAGCACAGGCGAGAGTGTTCCTGAACAGGGCCGACAGCAATGATAATAAAGCCTATTACAAAT
>JAEEXN010000043.1 GCA_016291595.1 Prevotella sp. | reverse complement strand
TTTCTGCTGTCGGTGCAGACTGTCTTTCAAAGCCGTTGCCCATAAGCTCAACTCATGCGCTGCCTTATAGTCCCCTTCTTCTTTCTTGGCCTTCGCCATGTCTTTTACCACATTGGCTTTCAGGCTAAGGCTAGTAGTGTTTAGGGCCTTATGCCACATCTCAAAGGCCTTTTCCCTATTGCCTTCTTTAGCATAGATTTGAGCGAGAGCTTTGCATGAATAAGGATGAGCATCTATTTCTATAGATTTATTCAAATATACTTTAGCCAATTCGTTTCCAAGTTTTTTATATAATATACCAATATTCGAATAATAATTTGACCTTTTCTTTTTCGGAACAGCTTGCAAATAAGGTATCATTCTATCGATATAATAAGAACCTGAGTCAACAACTCCCATTTCTGAATACGATACTGCGAGATTCATTAAATCTGCAGCGATATCTAGTGAATCATTTAACTTAATGGCAAGGTTTAATGTCCTCCTTCCGTAAGCTACGGCTAAGTCATATTCTTTTGCATCATGGTTGATGCCTGTAATAACTTGATCTATATGATGAAGCAGATCATCCCTATTTATTTCTGATGCAATAGTTTCACCTTTTTTCAAATACATTATTGCATTTGCTCTATCATTCAAATCATCAGATATTGTGCCTAAATAGTAATATGTCCACGTCAGTTTTTCCTTTTCTTTGTGTTTCTCAAAGTACTTTATTGCCTGTTTCAAAGGCTCTACATTTCGTATTTCCCTACCTAATCGGTAATCTGCCTGCATTTTATACAACCAGAACAAGGCGAGACATTCATCATCCTCTATCGCTTCAGGATTCATATTGTTCAACAGTTTGCATGCTTCCTCGTTCTTTTGTTGTTTTAGCAATTGCTCAATATCATTTAATTGCTTCCGATTTTCATTTTCGGAGCAACTAACTATTAATGTCATCAATAACAGTAAGTATAAGAATCTACGCATTTTCCTCATCTTACGACTCTGTTTGTTTTTCGAATACAAAGATAGCACTTTTTCAATAAATACGATACAAGATGGAGAAAAAAGGTCTGAAGCGACCAAGACGCTATCAAGGTAATGGCTAATATACAGTCCGAAGGACGAGCACAGCAATAACTATTTTAACTTATTAACTACAAGGAAGTGGAGAGAATACGAAACTTCAATAATGCTAATTCACCGTTCCCTCCTCGCTCTTATCGGGGCTCAGCTTTTTCCCTTTGATGCGGGTCTTGTTGACACGGATGGAGGTCTCACTCAGGACGAGCGTGCGCATCACCTCCTCGTCGGTCATGCCCATGTCGTAGAGAATCATAAACACTTTCTGACGGGCGGTCAGCTCATCGTAGTCATTCTCCAGATGGCGCACAAAGTCGGCATGCTTCAGTTTATAATAACGCACGAAGTGTACAAAGTCCTCCTTTTCCCATTCCAGGGTGTTGCCGCCCGCAACAATCTCCTCGTAGAGCCGCTGGCCGGCAGCCAGCAGTTTCTCGTGCTTCTCCTCATAGCCTGTCATGTCGCGGCTCAGCCGTTCCAGTTCCTTTCCCTTCTGCTCGTTCTCCTGTTGCAGTTGCTCTATCGCTGAGTCTTTCTGCTCCAGTTCCTCATTCAGGGCATTCATCCGGCGACTGTTCTTCCGCTTTTTGTAGATTGTCCAAGCTGCCAAAGCCGCTATCAACACCGCCAATATGGCTGCCATCCATGTCGCATAGCTCCGCTCCTCGCGCAGCTGCTCATTAGCTCTTTCCTTATCAAACAGCTCCTGTTGTCCCTTAATGTTCTCTTCTTTCTGCTGCCGGTGCAGACTGTCTTTCAAAGCCGTTGCCCATAAGCTCAACTCATGCGCTGCCTTATAGTCCCCTTCTTCTTTCTTGGCCTTCGCCATGTCTTTTACCACGTTAGCTTTCAGGCTAAGGCTAGTAGTGTTTAGGGCCTTATGCCACATCGCAAAGGCCTTTTCCCTATTGCCTTCCTTTTTATATATCTGAGCCAGCCCACGATAAGAATAAGGATTATATTCTATATCAACTGATTTTAGCAAAAACTTTTCGGCTAGAACATTATTACCAAAATCATAGTATAAAAAGCCTATATTACAATAATGATCTGACCTCTGATCTACTGGAACTGCTTCTAAATACGGTAGCATTCTTTTTATATAGTAATTCGCAGAATCCATTTTATTGATAATACTGTACGTTGCGGCCAGGTTCATTAAATCTGTAGCCAGAATCACAGAGTCATTCACTTTAAAGGCATAATTTACAGATTTCTTTCCATATTCAATTGCTAATTCAAATTCCTTTGCGTCATGATTGATTGCAGAAATCACTTGGTTAATGTGATGCAAAACCGCATAGTCTCTTACTTTTAAAGCTGCATTTTCTCCTTTTTTCAAATAACGAATAGCATCAGCTCTATCACCCATCCTATTGGAGAAAAACCCCATATAATAATACGTCCAAGCTAATCGGTCGTAATTATGAAGATCAATAAAATATTTTTCTGTATGCTTTAATGGCTCAATGGAAGAAACTTTATTATTTAATCTGCAATCTGCCTGCATTTTAAACAACCAGTACAAGGCGAGACATTCATCATCCTCAATCGCTTCAGGATTCATTCTATTCAGTAGTTGTAGTGCCTTTTCATTCTGCTTTTCCTTAAGTAATAGTTCTATCCCATTAAGCTGTGTTTTTATCTCGTTTCCCGCACATTCACACAGCAAAATGGTTAATAGCACCCATAAAACATAATGTATGTTTTTCCTCATATTCACACATCGTTAATCAATGCTGCAAAGGTAGGGAAAAAGATTCAATTAAGCAAGAATACATCCCGAAACAAAACAAAAACGCCTCAAATCCAAGTTACACACCGTTACATTTTTGCCAGCGCAACCTTGTTACAAAAATTGAAACACACTGATTGTCAATGACTTTAGTCAGATTTACAACGTAACAACTCAAAAAAAATAAAGCTCAAAATATTTGGATGAGATAGTTTCTGATTCTATTTTTGCTTTCGGAATTCCAAGCAAAACAAATAAAAACGACAAAAAGAATAAAGTCATGAAAAAGATTGTCACCATCGCTGCCTTTGCAGCTCTGACCATGGGCATTGCCTCATGCACCGACCAGACTCCTCTTGACGAAATGCTGGAGGAACACACAGAGGCGACAAGTGTTGAGGATATCAACAACCACTTCCCTGATGGATATGGGTATGAAGAACAGGAAGTCACACTGCCTGTTTATGACCGGGAATAATAAAAGGTTGGCAAATAAAATAATTGCGGTTTTCATTCGTTATCATTATAAATAAAACCAATAATTAGAAGACTATGAGAAAATTAATTTTTATTATTAGCATCCTGGTATCAACGACAATGGCCATGCAGGCTCAGAACAAACTGGGCTATTTTATCGAGGACAACATCCAGATTGGCGCGAAACAACACGGAATGACCACGGTTATGGACAATCTGCTGGTCGGTATTGAGCCCGTAAAGAACCTGAAAGTGATGTTCGACTGGCAGGGCACACTCGGCCTCTATGACAAGAATGATGTGAAGACCTATTATCAGGGAACAGCCATTGGCGGAGGCCTGGGATACAGACTGCTCACCGACAAGGAAGAGAAAGGACTGCTCGGCAGCAAGGACGCACTCGATGTTCGGGCATTGTTCACCACGACAATTGGAAAACCCGATTGGAAGTATAACCAATATAGCATCGGCCTCACCCTGTATGGCTACGACAAGGGAAAGATAAGACCTACAGTCGGAGTGGGCTACCGGTACATCGACTCAAAGACTGCGGGCATCAGGAGCCAAAGCACCATCTTTTTCGAGCTGGGCCTGAAGCTGTAAGTTGACAACTGACAGAAGCAAATGAGAATAATTATTGGAATCGTCATAACAGCCGCCATGATGGCACTCATCGCATGGCGGCTGCACGGCAACCGTGAATGGAAAGACCCCGACAAGGTGGTCGATGAGTTCTGCGGCATGGAGGACCTGAACAGGTATCACATCCAACATCACTACCGCGACAGCCGCTTCATGATCGGCATGGCCATCTCCATCATGGTTCTGATAGCTGCCGACATCCTCCTTGCATGACCCCGGCAACGAATAGAACAGGCTCAACGAATGCCACTTTGCAGCAGAGAAGGAGACGAATTCGGGGAGGGTAGTTTTGGGAAGAAATGAGACAATTACCAATCATTTTTTAGGTAACTAATTGGAAAAGTTCTTGGAGTGAAACGAAAAATCAAGACAAAAACACTCTTGGGAAAATGCCATTGACACCTGAATTTCTAATCGATGCCTGATTAGGTTGTAAGTAGTCTATTAGTTACACTCTAATCAGGCATCAATCGCAAGCTAAGTAGGCATTAATTGGAACCTAATCAGGCATCAATTGGAGCGTAATCAGGCATCAATTAGAAATGCGTTTTGGGGTAGAAACGGAGAAAAAAGAATTGGAATAACAGGAACGATATGCCGCACGGGCGGAACAATTCCTGTTATTCCAATTTCTTATGATAATCGCATGGGGTTAAAACAATCTCTCGTTCACCCCGCAGAACGGATTACTCAGCAGGAGCCTGGTCGATGAGTTCCATGAACTGGTCGAGCTTCGGCGTGATGATGATCTGTGTACGGCGGTTGCGCTGACGACCCAGTTCGCTGTCGTTGGTTGCCAACGGGTTGAACTCACCACGTCCACCGGCGGTAAGACGCTTGGGATCAACACCATACTTGTTCTGCAGAGCCTGCACTACGCTCGATGCACGCAGACAAGAGAGGTCCCAGTTGTTGCGGATGTTCTCGCGGCTGATGGGCACATTGTCGGTATTACCCTCGATGAGCACGTCGTAATCCTTGTAGTCCTTGATAATCTTTGCAATCTTAGAGAGTGTCTCTGCGGCACGGTCGTTAATCTCATACGAGCCGGTCTTGTAGAGCATGTTGTCGGCAAGAGAGATATAGACAACACCCTTGAGCACCTGCACGTCGACCTCCTTGAGCTCCTCTTTTGAGAGGGAGCGGGTAAGATTGTTGGTAAGCAGCAGGTTCAGCGAGTCGCTCTTCGACTTCAGCTCGGTGAGATGGCGGATATACTGGTTCGACTCGTTGATCTGGTCAACCAGTTTCTCTATCGAGATATTGTTCTGGCTGGCGTTGGTAAGACTCTTGTCGAGCGAGCGCTGCAGGGCGGCGTAAGCCTTTTTCTGCTGAGCGAGCTGTTCCTCGAGGCTTGTCACGCGAGCTTTGGCGGCTGCGAGCTGCTCTTTGGTCACCTGATAGTTGGTGTTGAGCTCTTTATTCTCGTTTTGGCAGTTCTGCAAGTCGCTCTGTGCGGCCAGCAGGTCTTTCTTACTTGCGCAGCTGCTCATCACGAGACAAGCGGCGAGAGCGCTATACAAAATTGTTTTCTTCATGACTGTTTTCTGTTTAAAATAAATCTTTTCGGGTGCAAATATATGAATAAGACGCTAAAGGCACGGCATTTGTCAAAGCAGATTATGACAAATTAATGATTTTTATAAAAAACCATGACACAACGGCCCCGCCCTTTTCCTATCGTTTATTATTCAGATAATAAAGCGCAGCTCCGATGGCCGTGCAGAACTCGGAATACTTCGGAACGAAGAACCGCACGTTGTAGAACTTCTCGAGTTGCGGGAACACATGCTCGCACTCGGGCAGAAGCGTGAGGTTGCCGATGAGCACAAAGTCGCGGATGCCCGTGCTGATAGACGAGATGACGGCCGTGCTGCCAATGGTCTGCAATACCAGACAGATGATTCCGCGCGCCAGATCCTCGCGCGAGGCATTATATTGTGCCTTGGCAAACAGCGAGGCGGTGGCGTCCATCGGCAGTCCCGGCAGCGGATGCGTGCAGATATCGCCGATGAGCAGGTTGATATTGGAGATATCGCCTTGACGGGCAAGTTCCTGAATCTCACGGATATCGCTGGTCTGCAACATGACGCGCGACAGACCGGTGAGCGTTCCGCCACCGATGCCAATACCGCCAATATGCTGGATGGTGTCGCCGTCGCAACGCACAAGCGACGTACCTGTGCCCATGCTGACCACAATGACGTGGTCTTTCCCAGACTCATACATGGCTCCCAGACCGTCGGCCATGAACTCGTCGGCCTTGGCGGTGGGCAGTCCGTAGACAGGTGTCTCCACATAAGCGCTTCCAACGCCCGTCATCATGACCTGCTCGATGTCGCTGAGGTCGATCTTGTTATCGTAAAGGTATTTTCCGAAAGCGCCATAAAGTGATGTCACAGGGTCGGCAGCAGAAATGCGGATTGGAGAGATGACTGCTCCGTGACGTATTCCCACAATTTTTGTTGTGCTGATGCCAACGTCGATTCCAATGATTATTCCCATGTTTTCGATAAAGGATTAAAGGTTTTCGACTGCAAATTTAGACAAAAAACAAGAAAACCACTCATTCCTGTGCATGTTTTTTTTGAATAATTTCTGTATGACGCAGATTATTCGTATTTTTGCATCAATGAAACATTGGATTATGAAATACCCCAAAAGCATTTTTGTGAGCCTCGTCATGTGCCTGCTAACGGCTGTCGCACACGGACAACCCTTGGAGAAAGGTGTCCCGCAGAAGCTGGCCATACAGCGAGCCAGTCAGGTGAGCAATGTGGAATATGCCCTGACATTCAGCATTCCCGCGAAGAAAAGCGAACCGGTCAGAGGCCATGCCACCATCTGTTTCGACTGGAACGGCATGGGCGATGTGGTGCTCGACTTCCAGGGTGAGCACAACCAGTTTGACGGCAAATGCACGATTGTCAACAAAAAGAACATCGAGGCCAAGAAAGTAAGGCGGATGGAGACGTTTGCCGCCTTCACAAACGAGCATATCATCATCAGGAAACAGTATCTGACCGTCGGCGTGCGCAACACGATTCATCTGGACTTCACGAGCAGTGACAAGTCGCTGAACCGCAACGACGAGTATATGTACACGCTGTTTGTGCCCGACCATGCGCGCAGCGTGTTCCCCTGCTTCGACCAGCCCGACATGAAAGCGACATTCAAGCTGACCTTGGAGATTCCTACTGACTGGAAAGCCATCAGCAACGGGGCTGCCATGAGCAATGTGGTGGAGAACGGACGGCGCACCATCGAGTTCAGCGAGTCGGACCTGCTGCCCACCTATCTGTTCTCGTTTACCGCAGGAAAATTCGCCTCGATGACCGCCGACTGCAACGGCAGACAGGTGGAAGCGCTCTACCGCGAGACCGACGCGAAGAAAATCGCGCAGCTGCCCGTCGTCTTCGACGAGATAGCTCTCTCGCTGAAATGGCTGGAGGAATACACCGGCATCTCCTACCCCTTCCAGAAATACGGCTTTGTGGTGCTGCCGGGCTATCAGTTCGGCGGCATGGAGCATCCCGGCGCCATCCAGTTTAACGACAAGCGAATCTTCCTGGGAGAAAAGCCGACGCCCGACGAGGAGCTGAGCCGGCTGGAACTGATTGCCCACGAGACCTCGCACATGTGGTTTGGCGACCTGGTGACGATGCGCTGGTTCAACGATGTGTGGACCAAAGAGGTGTTCGCCAACTTCATGGCATCGAAGATTGCACGCGAGCGATTCCCTGACATCAACCACGACCTGAACTTCCTGAAGACCTATCAGACACTGGCCATGAAGACCGACCGCACGCTGGGCACGCATTCCATCCAGCAGCCACTTGCCAACCTGAACGGTGCGGGACTGCTCTATGGCAACATCATCTACGACAAGGCGCCTGTGATGATGCAGAAACTGGAAGAGCACATGGGAGCTGTTGCCTTGCAGAACGGACTGCGCAAATACCTGTCTGTATACTCGTACGGCAACGCCACATGGGACGATCTGATTACCATTCTCGACGCCGTGAAGCCCGAGGCCATGCTGAAGGAGTTCAGCCATGTGTGGGTGAAGGAGAAAGGAATGCCCATCATAGAGGTGAAAGCCACCGACAAACAGATTACCCTGACGCAGAAAGACCCGTATGGACGCGGACTTATCTGGCCGCAGAAATTCACGCTTGTGGCAGGCAATGAGATGGAGCGCAACCGATTGGTGACCGTCGACATGAGCGAACGCACATTCACCATTTCCACCAAGAAACATCCCACGCTGCTCATTCCCAACTACAACGGAAAAGGCTACGGACGGTTTGTGATTGACCGTACGTATATCCACGAGTTGACCAAGCGTCTGCTGAGTACCAAAAACGACCTGACACGCTATGCCATCGCGCTGACACTCTATGAGAACTATCTGAACGGAGTGTACGACAAGGACTACTTCACCGAACTGTTCCGCACATTGAAGAAAGAGCGCAACCCGCTTGTCGCCTCGGCATTGTGCGACCATATGCACCAGTTTGCCATCGACCAGGAGCCCCGTCTGCGCCAACGGCTGGAGGGATTCATGCTCGACATCGTGAAAGGCAGTCCGCTGCCGTCGTGCCGCCAGAACATGTTGCGCCTCCTGGCGGCTGATGCTACCTCGACCGAGGTGCTCGATTATCTTTACCGCACATGGAAACTGCAGGACGACGCGCTGCTCAACGAGCGCGACTATATCAACATGTCGTACCATCTGGCCATCATGAGACCGGCGGAATGGGCAAACATTATCAGCACCCAGCGCGGACGACTGAAGAATCAGGACGTGATTCGTGAGTACGACTATGTCAGCCGTGCCTGTAATCCCAGCCTTAGCGAACAGCGGAGCCTGTTCCATTCGCTGATGCTGAGGCAGAACCGCACCGTGGAACCATGGGTACAGAACACGCTGCGACTGCTCAGCTGTCAGGCACGCGAGCCCCAGAACAACGAGTTTATCACTCCGGGGCTGGAAGTATTGGAGGAAATCCAGCAGACGGGCGACATCTTCTTCCCCGCAAACTGGGTGAACGCGCTGCTCAGCGGGCACAAAAGCAAGGAGGCCAAACAACTCGTCAACGAGTTTATCAATACGCACAGCAGTTATCCGAAAGCCCTGAAGAATAAGATTATGGAGGCCGCCTACGGCGTTTTGAGAACGAAAGATTGAAAAATGAATAAATCCGCTTTGTTATTCCAACGCTTTTGAGTATCTTTGCAGTCAAATTTTACAATATCAACAATTCACAAAAATATGATTCTTTTTTTTAGGACTTCCCAGAAGAGCATCATCGCTACACAAGTAGACCATCAGCTCAATCAGGACGAAATCAACGAACTTTGTTGGCTATATGGCAACGCAACGCCAGAAAACGCAGAGGAACTGGAGGGTTTCTTCGTAGGTCCGCGCCGCGAAATGATTACCCCATGGAGTACCAACGCTGTGGAGATTACCCAGAACATGGGACTGAAAGGTATCCAGCGCATCGAGGAATACTTCCCAGTAGAGAGCAAGGATGCCGAGTACGACGAGATGTTGCAGCGCATGTACACCGGACTGAATCAGAATATCTTCACCGTGAACATTCAGCCGGAGCCTATCAAACGCGTTGAGAACCTGGAGGAATACAACGAAAAGGAAGGTCTTGCCCTCTCGCCCGAGGAGATTGAGTACCTGCATAAGATTGAGAAGCAGAACGGAAGACCGCTGACAGACTCGGAAATATTCGGCTTTGCACAGATTAACTCTGAGCATTGCCGCCACAAGATTTTCGGCGGAACATTCATCATCGACGGAAAAGAGATGGAGTCGAGCCTCTTCCAGATGATCAAGAAGACTACTCAGGAGAATCCCAACAAGATATTGTCGGCCTATAAGGACAATGTGGCTTTTGCACAGGGTCCGGTCGTTGAGCAGTTCGCACCTGCCGACCAGTCGACCAGCGACTATTTCCGTGTAAAAGACATCGAGAGCGTAATCTCCCTGAAGGCCGAAACCCACAACTTCCCCACCACTGTGGAGCCTTTCAACGGCGCAGCCACAGGTACGGGCGGTGAGATCCGCGACCGTATGGGCGGAGGAACAGGCTCATGGCCCATTGCCGGAACAGCCGTGTATATGACTGCTTACCCGAGACTGAAGGAAGATCCTGAGAACGCAGAGACGACAAAGGTATCGGAAGTCACCCGCGACTGGGAGAACATTCTTCCCGTTCGCGACTGGCTCTACCAGACACCCGAACAGATTCTGATCAAGGCCTCCAATGGTGCCAGCGACTTCGGAAACAAGTTCGGACAGCCACTCATCTGTGGCTCGGTACTGACTTTTGAGCATCAGGAGAATTCTGCAGAGCCCGCTACGAAATACGCTTACGACAAGGTAATCATGCTGGCAGGTGGTGTCGGCTATGGAACCAAGCGCGACTGTCTGAAGAAAGAGCCTCAGAAAGGCAACAAAGTGGTTGTCGTCGGTGGCGACAACTATCGTATCGGACTGGGCGGCGGTTCCGTTTCGTCGGTAGATACCGGCCGCTATTCGAACGGCATCGAGCTGAATGCCGTGCAGCGTGCCAACCCCGAGATGCAGAAACGTGCCTACAACTTGGTGCGTGCGCTCTGCGAGGAAGACAACAACCCCGTGGTCAGCATCCACGACCATGGTTCGGCAGGACACCTGAACTGTCTGTCGGAGCTTGTTGAGGAATGTGGCGGTGAGATTGATATGACACAGCTGCCCATTGGCGACAAGACCTTGAGCGCCAAGGAGATTATTGCCAACGAGAGCCAGGAGCGCATGGGACTGCTGATCGACGAGAAGCATATCGAGCATGTGCGCCGTATTGCCGAGCGCGAGCGTGCACCGCTGTATGTGGTCGGCGAGACAACAGGCGATGCCCACTTCTCATTCAAGCAAGGCGACGGTGTGAAGCCGTTCGACCTTGATGTGGCACAGATGTTCGGCCACTCGCCCAAGACCGTCATGGTAGACGAGACTGTCGAGAGCCACTACTCACCAGTTGAATACCAAAAGAGTCCCAAAGACTCTGATAGTTTTGATTTCTTCAAAAAACTCAATCAATATCTGGAGCGGGTACTGCAATTGGAAGCAGTAGCCTGCAAAGACTGGCTGACCAACAAGGTAGACCGTTCGGTAACGGGTAAGATTGCGCGCCAGCAGTGTCAGGGCGAATTACAACTGCCGTTGTCAGACTGTGGTGTCGTGGCTTTGGATTATCGCGGAAAGAAAGGTATTGCCACAGCACTGGGACACGCTCCGCAGGCTGGTCTCGCCTCACCGGAGGCAGGCAGTGTGCTCTCTGTTGCCGAGGCGCTGACCAATATCGTATGGGCTCCCATGACTGAGGGACTCGACAGCGTCAGCCTCTCAGCCAACTGGATGTGGCCCTGCCGTTCACAAAAAGGCGAGGATGCCCGCTTGTATGCCGGAGTAAAGGCTCTGTCCGACTTCTGCTGCAGTCTGCATATCAACGTTCCCACGGGTAAGGACTCGCTCTCACTGAGTCAGCAGTATCCCAATGGCGAGAAGATCATCTCTCCGGGAACCGTCATCGTCAGTGCCGGCGGTGAGGTGTCAGACATCAAGAAAGTGGTGAGCCCGGTATTGGTGAACGACAAGAACGCCAGCATCTATCATATTGACTTCTCGTTCGACCAGCAGCGGTTGGGCGGTTCGGCATTTGCACAGAGTCTGGGAAAGGTTGGCGACGATGTGCCGACAGTGAAAGACGCTGAATATTTTGCCGATTGCTTCAATGCCATCCAGGAACTCATCGAGAAAGGATGGATTATGGCTGGTCATGACATCTCTGCCGGCGGACTGGTTACCACGCTTCTGGAGATGTGCTTTGCCAACACATGTGGCGGTATGCACATCAACTTGCACAACATCTGTGCTGACGGCGATGTGGTGAAGACACTCTTTGCCGAGAATCCTGGTGTGGTGATTCAGGTTAGCGATGACCATAAGTTCGACCTGCGCGAATTCCTCGAGGACCGTGGCATCGGTTTTGCCAAGATCGGCTATCCCGTGGAAGACAACCGCGAACTTATCATCCAGAATGGTGATGAGGAATATGGCTTCGACATCGACCATCTGCGCGACGTATGGTACAAGACCAGCTATCTGCTCGATCGCAAGCAGAGTTTCAACGGTACGGCAAAAGAGCGTTTCGAGAACTATAAGAAACAGCCTATCGAAATGAGATTCCCAAGAGGATTCAAGGGAACACTCTCACAATATGGACTCAACTGGCGCCACGACGCTGACACCCAGCGCCAAGCACCCAAGGCTGCCATCATCCGTGAGAAGGGCACCAACGGTGACCGCGAGATGGCTTACTCACTCTATCTGGCCGGATTCGAAGTGAAAGACGTGATGATGACCGACCTGATCAGTGGTCGCGAGACGCTGGAGGATATCAATATGATCGTCTTCTGTGGCGGATTCTCCAACAGTGACGTGCTGGGTTCGGCAAAAGGATGGGCAGGAGCATTCCTGTACAACCCGAAAGCCAAGGAGGCCCTCGACAAGTTCTATGCCCGTGAGGATACGCTCTCGCTGGGTATCTGTAACGGATGTCAGCTGATGGTAGAACTGGGTCTGACAGGTGCTAAGGACGCCAAGATGCTGCATAACAACTCGCATAAGTTTGAGAGCGGATTTGTTTCGCTGCAGATTCCACAGAACAAGAGCGTGATGTTCGGCTCGTTGAGTGGTTCCAAACTCGGTATCTGGGTTGCTCACGGTGAAGGTAAGTTCCAACTGCCAGAGCCGGAGAGCACTTACAACGTCATCGCGAAGTTCAACTATGCCGGTTATCCTGCCAATCCAAACGGTTCCGACTATAATGTTGCCGGTATCTGCAGTGCTGACGGACGCCATCTGGCCATGATGCCACACTTGGAGCGTGCCATCTTCCCATGGCAGAACGCCTGGTATCCGCAGAACCATCGTAACGATGAGGTGACTCCTTGGATTGAGGCATTCGTGAACGCCCGCCGCTGGATTGAGCAGAAACTGGGTTGATGATCGCTGTTGATTGTCTGGAAAAGACAGCTGAACTGCCTGGAAAGCAAGAAGATCCGGAATATTTACACGTTGAAAAGCAAAATATAGAATGATGAACAACTTCTATTGGACATCTTTTCTCACCTTCTTTAAGATTGGCGCATTCACCCTTGGCGGTGGATACGCCATGATTCCTATCATCGAGTCGGAGATCGTTGAGAAGCAGAAATGGATTAGCAAGGAAGAGTTTCTCGACCTGATAGCCATTGCGCAGAGTTGTCCGGGTGTGTTTGCAGCGAACATTAGCATCTTCATCGGTTACAAACTGCGCCAAATAAAAGGTGCCATTTGCTGCTGTCTGGGAGCCATCCTGCCCTCATTCCTTATCATTCTGCTCATCGCGATGTTCTTCCACCGGTTCTCTGAGAATCAAATTGTGCAGTCCATCTTCCGCGGAATACGCCCTGCCGTGGTGGCACTTATTGCCGTTCCCACCTTCAAACTGGCTAAAAACGCGAAGATTACGCTCACCAACTGCTGGATACCCATCGCCTGTGCGCTGGCCATCTGGGCACTGGGCGTATCGCCCATCCTTGTCATCGTGGCTGCCGGCGTGGGCGGATGGCTTTATGGGAGATTTGTTGAGGCTCCAGAATCGAAGGGATAGAAGCTCTTGAGAATCTAGATAGTCTAGAAAATCTAGAGGACCTAGAGATTCTAGAAATTCTAGAGCATCTAGAAAAAAACAGAAAGAAAACAGAAAAAGAAGAATGATCTACCTCTATCTATTCATCACATTTTTCCAGATAGGCCTCTTTGGATTCGGCGGAGGCTACGGCATGCTGTCGCTCATCCAGGGCGAGGTTGTGCACCACTGGCATTGGATGAACACGGCAGAGTTTACCGATATAGTGGCTATCAGCCAGATGACTCCTGGCCCTATCGGCATCAATTCGGCTACTTATTGCGGTTACACAGCCGTGCATAATGCCGGATACGATGGATTCATGGCTGTTTTGGGCAGTTTTACGGCTACCTTCGCACTGGTGTTACCGTCTCTCATCCTGATGATTCTGATCAGCAAGATGTTCATGAAGTACATGCATACTGCCACGGTGCAGTCGGTATTCAAGGGACTACGCCCGACAGTTGTCGGACTGCTGGGAGCTGCCACCTTATTATTAATGACCAAGGAGAACTTCTCCACGCCCTCAGAGAACCCATGGCAGTTCTGGATCAGCGTATTCCTGTTCTGCGCCACCTTCGTAGGTACCTACTGGATGAAAATCAACCCCATACGCATGATTATGTATGCCGGTTTTGCCGGACTGCTACTCCTATACTGACACTATTTAAAAACGAACTAAAACAATCATCTGAACATGAGAATCTTCTTGATGATTCTGACGCTGGCAGCATCGTTGTCGGCACAGGCTCAACTGAAATCGTGGACTGCCGATAACGGAAACGGCACGTATACGAATCCTTTGTTTTACGACGAGTTCTCCGACCCTGACATTCTCCGGGTGGGTGATGATTACTATCTGGCTGGTACCACCATGCATACCGTGCCCGGACTGGTCATCCTGCACTCGAAGGACCTGGTGAACTGGGAGAACATCAGCTACTGCTTCGACCGCTTCGACTTTGCCGACGATGCCTTCGCACTGAAGAACCATAAGGAAATTTACGGTCAGGGCATCTGGGCACCAGCCATCCGCTATGCCAACGGACAGTTCTATGTCTTCTCGAACGTCAACGGAAAAGGCTTGCAATGCTACACCTCAAAAGACATCCGAGGTCCCTGGAAACACCATAATATGCAGGGTAAGATCTACGATCTGAGCGTGCTCTTCGATGACGACGGCAAGATTTATGCCATCCATGGCTATGGAGAAGTGAAATGCACGGAGCTGAAGCCCGACATGAGCGGTCCCATCGAGGAGACCGAGCGCACCATCATTCCCGAGGGCAATGCCGTCGGCGAGGGGCATCATATGTATAAAATCAATGGGATGTACTATCTCATCTCAACAGACTACAGACCCAATGGGCGCACCCTCTGCTCACGTTCGAAAAGCATATGGGGACCGTACGAGACTATTACCATCACGGCTGACGAGACTTTCGGCTATCATCAGGCACCACTTACACAGGTTCCGCGAGGCGAGAAATACCGTATCGGCCACAATGGTACGAAGTTCGGTATCCCCGAAGTGGACAAAGACGCTACGGCATGCACGAATATCCATCAGGGTGGTATCGTGGAAACACAGAATGGTGAGTGGTACGCACTGCTCATGATGGACTTCCACTCCATCGGGCGCACAGTCACTCTTGCTCCTATCACATGGAAAGACGGCTGGCCAATGATCGGACTGGAGGGGAACCTGGGTCGTGCACCACGCACATGGGTCAAGCCAAACATCAACGCAGAGGTCAACCCGCATGCTCCCTATGAGCGGAACGAGAGTTTCAACAATAAGACCCTTGGGCGCGTGTGGCAATGGAACCATAACCCTGACGATAAGAAGTGGGCTCTGAAGAACGGCCGTCTGCGTCTGCAGTCGATGCCTGCCGAAGAACTGATGTGGGCACGGAATACGCTCACCCAGCGTGTCATCGGTCCTACGTCGGTCACGACAGTCGAACTCTATACCAAAGGTATGAAGGACGGCGATGTGGCTGGACTGGGCAACATCAACACGCCCTGCTCATGGATAGGCATTGTGAAGAACGGTAAGGAAACCACACTCCGCTGGTTTGAGCAGGCCACCAACGACACATTAGACCAGCCCGTGTCGCAGGATATGATGGGCGATAGAATCTGGCTGCGCATGGTGGGCGACTTCGACAACGACATGGCCATATACTACTTCTCATACGATGGCAAGGATTTCCATCCCATGGGACGGCAGATGAAACTAAGCTATCAGCTCATCACCTTCCAAGGCTCGCGCCACGCACTCTTTGCCTTCAACCACAAAGGACGCCAGGGCGGCTATGCCGAGTTCGACAATTTCACCGTTGAGGAGACACAAGCCGACCGCAGCCAAAATATTCCGTACGGGAAGACATTCCGTATCATCAATATGGCTACCGGAAAGCCGATGGTTGCACTCCCACACGGGCTCATATACGACACCGAGCGCAACGATAACTCGCCACAGACACGCTTCCGCCTGATAGACAAAGGGCAGGGAAAGGTGAGCCTGCAATGCGCTGACGGACGCTATGTCTTTGTCTCTGGCATCGGAATGGCTGGTGATGTGCGTCTGACAAACGATGCCGAAAAGGCTGAGGTCTTCATGTGGCAGGACTATCTCAACCGCCAGTTCATGCTTATGTCGATGCGCAACCATCGCTATATAGGCAAGAGCCCCACCACGGGTAGCCCCTACTCTATGGACTTTGTCGGTGCCGACCCCGCCCGTCGGAATGGTGCTGTCCTGCGCTGGGAGGAGTAGACAGGAAAGAAACCAAGAAGCAAAATACGAAAGAAACGAGACAGAAATAATGTTTTTCCGTCTCGTTTTTTGATTAAATGCAGGGGTGTCGACACCCAAATAGCTATTTCAGCACGGGCCAGCCATCGCGAGTCCAGCTGATTTTGCGCTTCACGAGGATAGACATTCCCTCGTCGGCAATGCTGTAGCCATGAGAGAAATAGTAGTCCTGCCCTTGGAAGTGATAGGCAGAATTATGGCCGATAGCCTCGAAAGCCTTCTTATCACCCTCTATCACGAGTGTACCACCGCCATCAGTCATGGGTTTTCCTTTGCGGTCGACATAAGGTCCGGCAACGTTACGACTGCGACCTACAGCCACGCGGTAGTTGCTTTTCATGCCACGGCAACAGTAGTCCCACGATACGAACAGGTAGTACCAGCCGTTGTGATGGTAGATGAACGGGGCCTCGATGGCATTCGTACCGGCATATTTCGAGGTCGGATTGGGCTCAGCGGGAGTAAATCCCGGGGCATAGCGGCGGGCAATGGTGACGGGCTGGGTGGCAGCATGCATGGTGTCGTCGAGCCGCACCAGCTGGATGCCGTCCCAGAAAGAGCCGTAGGTCATCCAGGCGGTACCGTCCTCATCGACGATGAAGTTGGGATCGATGGCGTTCCACTGCTCACTGTTCTCGTGCGAGCAGACAATGCAGCCGTCGTCGCGCCATGGATAGCGTCCGTCGAGCGTCACATTGCTCATCAGTCCGATAGCTGAGCCGTTCTTTCCAAAGGTAGAGCACGAATAGGCCACCCACCAACGGTTATTATAGTAGATGACATCAGGTGCCCATACATGGTCTTTAAAACCGGGAACACTATCATGAGTCCATGCCGGAATGTCTTTCATGAGCGGCTTATGGGGGGTAAAGGTCCACGATTTCAGGTCGGCGGATGTCATCTGGTTAATACCACGGCCCGTTGAGAACAGATAATACGTTCCGTTCTCATATGCCAAAACAGGATCGTG
Organism: Prevotella sp.; assembly: GCA_016291595.1. Lineage (GTDB taxonomy): Bacteria > Bacteroidota > Bacteroidia > Bacteroidales > Bacteroidaceae > Prevotella. The sequence continues at coordinate 7,219 of JAEEXN010000043.1, read as the reverse complement.
CACCATGGGCTTATCGGTGGTTGTCTGCGCAGTCGTTGACAGCGCTGTGGCAACGGCCACGGCAAGGAAAAAAGATCGAATCATATCTAGTTAGTTGTATTCAAGAAACAATAAGGGGGGAAGGCCTGCAAAGGGCCTTCCCCCCTCTCCTTGTTATTTGTGATAATGTCTAGTCAGACTGTCAGCAAAACGTGTCAGTCGGCATACTTATAGCCCCAAACGGTGACACCTGTTGCACTGCGCAATGCGGTGAAGCAAGGAGCCTTATCGTTCTTGGGTTCCAGAGTCTGTTCAATCATCACACCCTTATATTCATCACTTCCCAGTTTGATGGTGATATACGAGGTGCCATTCCTGACTGACCACGAGCCGCTATAGTCGCCCGAGATGGTTCCGTCGCTGCTGAGGGTAACCTCCTTTGGCGTATTGTAAGCCTTTTTGGTATGGTCGAGCATATAGCTATGTACCAGCACTTTGTATTTTCCAGGAATCTTCTCTGTGGCAATCTTCTGCTTCGTGGAGATTTGAGCACTCTTGATGCGCTCGCCGGTATACTCAAACGGAGCAGCAACCAGCCAGCTATCCTCATTCTGGAATACTTGGTGGACACGCACCTGATGACCCTCGCCCCAGTTCTGGAAGCGGGTGTGATAAACCAGATAGGTGCGGCCATCCTCAGCGGCAATTATGCTGTTGTGACCTTGCGAGCGTTCGCCAGAAGCCTCGTTTGCACCACCTGTCAATAAGTTACCCCAATTAGAGTAAGCACCAAAGATGTTCACACCGCGGTTGCCGTCGTTTTCTTTCGGACCGAAGTTAAGCTGGTAGCTGCTGAACACGGCAGCAGTATTCTTACTATCAACGTAGGGGCCGTCTGGATTGCTCGAGCGGAACACACGCATCTGATAACCGCCATTGTTGTAGTCGTTAGCCACGCCACCAGCTGCCAGGCCGCCGTAGGTAATGAACAAGAAATAGTAGCCACCGATATACTCTATGTAGGAAGCCTCGCCCGACACATAGTAGCCGCCGGCAATCTTCTTGCCGAAGTAAGGATCGACGGTTACACCATCGCCCGAACCTGCCAGTTTATAGGTCACGTCGTAGTCGCGAAGACCTGTTGCCTCATCGAGCTCAAGCATCCATATGCCACCGCTCCAAGAGCCATACGACATCCACAGTTTGCCAGCCTCATCGTAGAACACGCAGGGATCGATACAGTTGGGATAGCGTCTGCCCCAGTTGTTGCCCACGGCATAACGGCTGGGCAGCGAACTTTGCTCGCCTAATACAATCTCCAGGTCGGTATCTTTGTAGCTTGTTCCCGTGTGGAATCCGCTGATGACAACGGGAGCCTGGTAACGATATGGGCCGGTAATCTTGTCGGCAGTCAGCATAATGATGCTCGAGTACCAATAGTCGCCATTGATGCTCAGATACATACACCATTTGTTCATGGCCTTGTTGTAGATCACGTCGGGTGCCCACATATTGCCATCCACATTGTAGCTAGTGTTGCCACGCTTCGACCAGGCCTGTGCATTGAAGTTGAAGTCAACTTCTTTGCCGTCTTTCTTCACCTTGGTTACCTGTGGAGTGGTGAATGCTGCCGAGTTTGCTGCATTATTGCTATTGGCCGTTGCCCAAGGAACAGAGACTTTGTTCCAGGTCATCATATTTGTAGACCAGGCATTGTCGCGATGCGAGCCAAAGATGTAATAGCGCTGCGAAGAGGGATCCCAAACAACACTGGGATCATGTACACTGACGCGCCTCAAAGCCTCGGGGCCTTCGGTCTGTGGTTCTTCAGGGTCGTCGCCTTGTGCTGTAGTGGCGAATGACGTTTCACCAGAATAAACAGTACCGTTACTCGTCTTGGCAAATCCACGAACATAATAGGTGGTACTTGGCTCCAAATTGTTGAGTGTCAACGACATTTTATTTGTAGTTGCCGTAACCGTTTTCCCGTCAACCGTGGGGCCAGACGATGTAGAATAGCAAAAGCCTTTTGCCTGCACACCTGTGGAAGTAGAGACCGTAGCCTCAGCAACGGCAGAAGAAGATGTAATCCCCGATATTACAGGTGTTGAAATCGTTACTGCAGGCGTTGGTGGTTCATCACCTGAATCTGAATCACTGCCACCACATGAATACAGGACAGCAACGAAAAGCAAACAAAAAAGTGAAGTAATAAGATTTTTTAAATAATTCATTGCGATATCATTCATGGATTGCACCTTTGTTGCAAGGCTGCAAATTTTTTCATTATTTCTTTAGATATAAAAAGGAGCCGGAAGCATGACGCCATGCCTCCAACTCCATTCTTAAGGATTTCTTACTCACCTGTCGTATTGTCTGATGACTGTTGGTCGTCGCTCTTGGTTGTCAGCTCCCAACCTGGGTTCTGATCCCAATTCGAAATTGCCTTCACCTCATCATCGGGGATGGGGAAATAATAGTTCTTCGGTGAACGGAACGCGCGAACAGGATCTTTCAAACTCCTGTTGTAGCTGTATGAGCCAGAGAATGTTCCATCATCGTTAGGAGAACTATCAGGAGTAACACCATAGAGGTTATATACCTGTTTGTACATTGGCAGAGATGTCTCGCTGCTAGCGGTCTTACCCTCAAAGAGCTTCCAACGACGCTCGTCGAAGTAACGGTGATCTTCGAATACGAGCTCAATACGACGCTCGTTTTGGATACGCTCCATCAAAGCATCACCAGACAGACCGCTGTAAGGAGGCATACCCACACGGGCACGAACCTGATTCACATAGTCCATAGCCTTCTGGGCATTGCCAGCTCCAGCATAAGCCTCAGCGCCATTGAGAAGAATCTCACCATAGCGGAAGATGGGGCAGGCATGACGATAAGACGACGGACTCTTGAACGACATCTTATTGACAAACTTCTTGGGATAATAACCTGTTACAGTACCTCCGTGAAGCTCAGCATAGTCGATACCGGTTTGGCATACATCGATGGCGCGCTCCTCACCGTTTGTCTTGTCGCCCCAGATAGAACCGTGGTGCAGGATGGTCTGCTCCAAACGGGGGTCACGGTTAGCATAAGGATTCTGCTCGTTGTAAGAAGGATCCTTGTCGATAGGCAGACCGTTGATGGTCTCATAAGCATCCACCAAGTTCTGAGTAGGATTGGTACGTCCATAGGCCTGGTTACTTCCTGCGAATCCACAAGGAGAACAAGCCCACTCAAGAGCGTCGGTGTTCCAAACGGAACGAGAGAATATATACTCATTGTTCAGTGTGGGCTCAGAAACAAAGCAATCGTAGTAGTCTCTCTCAGGGTGACCTGTGCTGTAGAGCTTGTAAGCACGTGCACCGAGAGCATTATTACGAGAGACGAACTCATCAGCTGCGCTAGCTGCAGCAGACCACCATGACTTGTCATTGTTAGGATTGTTCAGTGGAGAAGCTTTGTAAAGCAATGCACGGCTCTTCAGGGCGAGTACGGCAGCACCGTTTACACGACCCCAGTTCTCATCCTCGTTTGCATAACGGAATGGAAGTGCATCCTTAATAGCATCACACTCAGAGACCACCCAGTCAACAACATCGGCAAAAGATCTGCGGTCTGGCATTGGGTCAGAAGTATTCATAATGTATGGGCCGCCATCTTCTGTAACGAAGATGGGTGTGGGACCGAACCAACATGCCATGTCAAAAGTGAGTATAGCACGGATGGCACGGGCCTCAGCAAGCCAGCGGTCACCCAAACGGTTGTCATCACCGGCCTTGTCGGCATTACCAATGACGTCTACACGAGCATTTTTCAGGAATTGGTTGCAGGCACGGATACCCCTTGTATCCAATTCATAATAATACCTGGCAAACTGATGATTGATGGCATCAAAAGCATCATTATGAACTTGATGATAATAGTGCACATCCCAATAAGAGACTGCGTTATCCGTCATAGCGTCCTTTGAGGCATTCAGATACTGTCCATCTGTATATCCATGGAAGGCATCGGGCAGATAAGTATAGATGTTAGCCAGGAATCCTCGCGTATTATCGTAGTCGCTAAAGATATTGTCAGCCTGCTGTGTGAGGTCAACCTCCTTTTCGAGGAAGTCAGAGCAGGAAGTTGTGATTCCTGCCAGGGCAAACACCAAGGTGGATAATATAATATTCTTTTTCATATTTATCAATTGTTTAGAATCCAATGTTTACACCAATGTTGAAGATACGGGTCTTCGGATACCACCAACAGTAACTCATAGGCTTCTCCGGATCCATACCCTTCGGCAGGCTACTCCAGTTCTTCAGGTTGTAACCTGACAAATAGATGCGACACTTGGTCATACGAGCCTTAGAGACAAGTTTCAGAGGCAGGTTGTAACCCAACTCGATGTTGCGGAGAGACAGATAGTTTCCGTTCATGATCCAAATATCGTTCTGATAGGTACCTGTACCACGGTCAGAGTCAATGGCATTGTAACCACCCCATACAGGACGCGGGTACTTGGCATTTACGTTACGTGGGTCGGTAGGATCGTCTGTATAGTATCCCCAGAAGTTCACACCCTCGTGAGTTGACATGTTTGACCAACCAGAGAAGGAAGCTGCCGGCGAGATAAAGACGTTACGGTTGAGATAAGCCGTAGCCACAACTTTCAGGTCGAAGCCTTTATACTCAGCACTGATAGAAAGGTTTGGCGTAATCTCAGGGATAATCGTGTAACCCACTGGAATCATATCGTTAGAGTCAATCTGACGGTCACCGTTCAAGTCCTTAAATACGGCTGTACCTAATGCCTGGTTTCCAGCAGATGCAGTGTTGTAAGGATACTTTTCAGGATGAGCTTGAGCGTCTTCTTGAGATGTGGCAATCAGAGCAGGGTCAGAAGCCCATTGCACAAACTGATACTGGTTCCATCCACCGACTGTTCCATTGAACACACTCTCATACAAAGCCTGCACAGAGGTCTGCTCGAAGATGCGCTTGCCAGTCTTGCGCTGCCATTCCACGTTGGGCTCCAACTCGTCCATTTCGGTGATGCGGTTGGTGTTCCACGAGATGCTGGCCTCGATATTGTACTTGAAGTCGCCAATGCGGTTCTGATGGCCGAGGATGGCCTCAACGCCCCAGCTCTCCACCTTACCATAAGAGTCTTGAGCCACACTGATACCGATACCTGCAGGAATGGTGTTACGGTCGATCAGAATGTTCGAACGCCACTCCTTGAAGTAGTCGACAGAACCATAGAGTCTGCCACGCCATAAGCGCCAGTCGGCACCGATGTTGACCATCTTAGAGATTTCCCACTTGTTGTTGGTGTTACCAGCCAGTGTCTCAGCCATACCTGCTACGTTTGTAGCGTTGGTACCGAAGGCATAACCTGTAGCAGAACCGAAGGTTGACTGATAAGGATAACGGCCCGTGTCGGCAGATGTGGTCTCGCTCTGTCCGGTCTTACCATAGCTGGCACGAATCTTGGCAAGGTCGAGCCAGTCGGCCTTCAGGAATTTCTCGTTGCTCAGAATCCAGCCTGCGCCAACGCCCCAGAATGTATCCCAACGATCCTCAGGAGCATAGTTGTCGTTACCCATGCGGCTGATGCTGGCATTGAGGATATAACGGTCGTCGAAGACGTAGTTGGCATAACCGTTCCACGAGAGATTACGACGAGACGACAGTCCGGCAGGTGCGTGGTTCTCAGAGTCGAGTGTGTTCACACGGTTCTGATAAGTACGGATGAATGCGCGTGCATCCACATGGTGCTTACCGAAGTTGCGGTCGTAAGAGAAACCATAGTTGAAGTTGATGTTGTAACTGTTGGCACGCTCTGAAGCGGTGGGGTTGCTCAACTCAGCGTAGGTGTTGGTACGTGTGTACTTGAAGTCCTCCACATTCTGTACATCAGGATTGTTGTAGTCGTAGGTGAAAGCGTCATAAGTACATGTCTGTGTTGACATAAACACGTCGAAGGCATCGAACGAGATCGTCAGATTGGTCTTCAGTCCCGGTGTGATGGCACCCAGGTCGCCAGTCACATTCAACGTAGAATAGAGGTTGCGGCGACGGTTCTTGTTGCGACCGCCAGAAGCCATCTGGTTGATCGGGTTACGAGCAGAACCAGAGTAAGCACCGGTAGAATAGACCGATCCGTCAGGGTTGAATACAGGAGCCATTGGAGTAGCCTCCACAGCACCGAAAGTGGTGAGGTCGAACACCGATGTAAGCGACTGAGAGATGTTGTCAATACGTCCACCCAGGTCGAGACCAACGGTCAGATACTTGTTGACATTGATGTCGATGTTAGAACGCAAGTTCCAACGGTTCAGCGTGTGGTCGGTAGAGAAGTGGTCGTTCCAGCTGGTAGCTGTGCTGTTCCACATACCTTCCTGGCGGAGGTAAGAGAAGCTGACGAAGTAGCGGGCCATCTCGTTACCACCCGAGAGCTGCAGGTTGGTCTTGTATACAGGAGCGGCCTCGCGATAGAGCTGGTCGAACCAGTTGGTGTTGAAATACTTGTAACGGCGGATGTCGTCGTCGGCATATTTACCACCTTCAGAAACGAATTTGTACTCGGCAATCTGCTCATCGCTCCAAAGAGGATCCTGACCGTTCAGATACTTCACACGGTTCTGGGTCAGTGCCATATTGTACGAGTTCTGATTCTCCATCTTGTCGGTCAGTGTCTGGAAACCAACCTCCTGAGTGAAGTCGATCATGGTCTTACCTTTTTCAGCACGCTTTGTGGTAACAAGGATGGCACCATTGGCACCGCGCATACCGTAGATGGCTGTGGCAGCAGCATCTTTCAGCACGGTGATGTTCTCAATGGGGAATGCATCGAGGAAGGAGAGGTCACGCTCTACGTTGTCAACGATGATCAGCGGATTACGAGCCTTGTTGTTCATCGTGCGGATACCACGGATGTACATCTGAGTCTCTGTCCATCCTGGCTCTGACGACCACTCGTAGGTCTCAACACCAGTTAAGGTAGAGTTGAAGGCATTCTGGAGCACCGTTATAGGATAACGTTGCAGCTCTGTACCTTTCACAACCGAGCGGCTCTCGGTCATATACTTCTCTTTCTTTGAGCTGAATGCGATGGGCATCTCCTTCTCCATCGGCTGAAGCTCATCTTGCAGCGTGATGACAAATGAAGATACATTCGGATCGAATTTCACTACGGCATTCTCATAGCCGAAAGCGGCAGCACAGATGTCGTCGTCAGGTCTGGCAC
>JAEEXN010000042.1 GCA_016291595.1 Prevotella sp. | reverse complement strand
TATACTATGATTTAATAGGGTTACAACAACATTTCACAAAAAAAGACGGTCACCATCACTGGCAACCGTCTTGCTATAAACTAATTTCTATTACTTTCTCTTTTAAATGTTGTCGAGTTTTAGTTTCTCTCAACAGAGTTCTCGAACAACAAGCCTGCTGTAGCCAGGGCTGCAAACAGAGCTAATACCATTCCTGTACTCATCTTTTTACCCTTTCTTTTATTAAGTTATACATTACCGACCCCTCACGGGCATCAGTGTTATCCATTCACAATCTTTATTTTTTACCTTAACTAAATACCTATATCCAACTAATCAATCTAACTAACTAAAAACCTATCAAACAAACCAAAAACCTATTGTCTTTTTACCTTATTCTATACTAACACCTTTATGCGATATTGTAAATCTTTTTACCTCTCGGTATCCTGTTTACTTCTTACCTTTTTGTCCTTTTGACGATGCAAAGGTACGACTGTTTTCGCACACAGCCAAGAATTTCACCCTTTTTTGAATAAAAGACACGCATTTCTTGACTTGCGTCAATCAATGCGTATCATAGTTTTGGATAATACAACGACTACTGTGTCGAATACCTTATTTATAATATATTATCGAGTCAAATCCTGAGTTGCCCCTTCAATCATTTAGTTGTCGAAGAAGGCCTGCCGCTTGGCATTCCACTCGGGAATCACGGCACCCGGACGATAGAACGACACGAGTTTCAAGTCGAAGACCAGAGTGCTGTAGCCGGGTATTCCGCTCCTGTCGGAAGTGCCATAGCCTAAGGTGTAAGGTATGTACACTTTCCACAAATCGCCTACGTGCATGCTGAGCAAAGCCGTGGTAAAGCCGTCAACAAATCCTTTCACGATGCCCTCAGCAGGCTTCATGGCGGCGAAATCGTAGCTGCCCGTATACGACTTGTCGAACTGATAGCCTTGCGGATAGCTGGCAGAGGGCATCAGGTGGCCTACATAATGCATGCGCACCGAATCCGTATACAGCGGGCTGACGGTTCCGGTGCCCTGCTCTTCCACGTGTACAATAACGTAATCCGTGTTCTTCAGCTCAGCGGTTGCGTCCTTGCTCCAAGTGCGAAGAATCTTCCATTTGCCATCGGCATTCGACCTGGCTGTCTGGTAGAGATTGTTCCAATAGGTCTCGTTACGCTCCTGCCAGTTGTCAAACTCACCGGATGCGCTGTCATCATCCTCGCCACAAGAGGCCAGTAAAGGTAAAAAGGCAACCAGGCAAAAAGGCAAGAACCATTTCACCGAACCCTTTACCATATCCTTGATAGTCATATACTTCACTTGTTTCTACTTTACCTTTTTATCCTTTATAACACACTTAAAGCTTCTTCAGCAGGCTGGCAATGCTCACCTTGTCCTCTATAATCGAGTTAAGGTCGCTGATATTGACGCGCTCCTGCTCCATGGTGTCGCGGAAACGAAGCGTCACCTTACCATCGGTCAGCGTGTCGTGGTCGACGGTCACGCAGTAAGGAGTACCAATCGCATCCTGACGGCGGTAGCGCTTACCGATAGAGTCTTTCTCGTCATACTGGCAGTTGAAGTGGAACTTCAGGTCGTCGATAATCTCACGGGCCTTCTCAGGCAGACCGTCTTTCTTCACCAACGGCATCACGGCACACTTCACAGGAGCCAGGGCTGCAGGCAGTCTCAGCACCACGCGTGTCTCTCCATTCTCCAGTTTCTCCTCCTCGAAGGCGTGACACATGATGCTCAGGAACATACGGTCAACGCCGATAGATGTCTCGATGACGAACGGAGTGTAGCTCTCGTTGGTTTGAGGATCGAAGTACTTAATCTGTTTGCCGGAGTATTTCTCATGCTGCGAGAGGTCGAAATTCGTACGAGAGTGGATTCCCTCAACCTCCTTGAAGCCGAAGGGCATGCGGAACTCGATATCGGTGGCGGCATTGGCGTAGTGAGCCAGCTTGTCGTGGTCGTGGAAACGATAGTTCTCAGCGCCGAATCCGAGTGCCTGGTGCCATGCCATACGCGTCTGCTTCCACTGTTTGAACCAGTCGAGCTCAGTACCGGGCTTCACGAAGAACTGCATCTCCATCTGCTCGAACTCACGCATACGGAAAATAAACTGGCGGGCAACGATCTCATTACGGAAGGCCTTACCAATCTGGGCAATACCAAACGGAATCTTCATGCGGCCCGTCTTCTGCACATTCAGATAGTTCACGAAGATGCCCTGAGCAGTCTCCGGGCGCAGGTAAACCTTCATCGAGGCATCGGCGGAAGCACCCATCTCGGTGGCAAACATCAGGTTAAACTGTCTGACGTCGGTCCAGTTCTTCGTTCCAGAGATGGGGTCAACAATCTCCTCGTCCAGGATAATCTGCTTCAGCGCCTCCAGATCTGGTCCCTGCATAGCCTGAGCATAACGCTCATGCAGCGCGTCGCGCTTGGCTTTGGTCTCAGCCACACGCGGACTTGTCTCGAGATACTTCTGCTCGTCGAAGCTGTCGCCGAAGCGCTTGCGGGCTTTCTCCACTTCCTTCTGAATCTTGTCGTCGTACTTTGCTATCTGGTCCTCAATCAGTACATCGGCACGATAACGCTTCTTCGAGTCGCGGTTGTCGATGAGGGGATCGTTGAAAGCATCCACATGGCCGCTGGCCTTCCAAATAGTGGGATGCATGAAGATGGCAGAGTCGATGCCCACAATGTTCTCGTGGAGCAACACCATCGATTTCCACCAATACTGCTTAATATTGTTTTTCAGCTCAACACCGTTCTGACCGTAATCATAAACGGCACCGAGTCCGTCGTAAATTTCGCTACTAGGGAAGACAAAGCCATATTCCTTGCAGTGGCTCACAATCTTCTTGAATACATCTTCTTGTGCCATAATTCTAATTTTAAACTCCCTTTTCTCTTCCTCAGACGAGGACAGATTGTACGGGGATAGGTTAAATTTGGCTGCAAAGTTACAATTTATTCATGGAAAATCAGTATATTTGCAACATTATTTAATACAACCATGAAAAAGATGATGAAAATAAAGATGATTATCATAGCAGCCATCGTGTGGTTCGGTTCGTTGCAGGCTCTGTTGGCGCAGACCACCCTTGTCAAAGGCGGAAAGGCTAAAGGACGCATTGTCTGTGTCGAGAAAAATGCTGTTAACGACGAGGCTGCCTCTATTCTGCGCCTGTTCGTCGAGCGAATCACGGGCGCTCAGCTGCCCGTAGTCAGCAATGTGGCTGTGCGTAAGGGCGACATCATCATCGGTGAGTCGACGAACCGCGCCGGTGAGGACGGCTTCGCGCTGGAGACCGAGGGCGCAACGCTGCACATCAAGAGCGGTGGCGACCGTGGAAGCATCTACGGCGTGGTTACCTTGCTCGAGCGCTATCTGGGCGTGGCTTACTATGCGAAGGACACCTACACGCTGGAAAAGACTCCGGACATTACGCTGCCCGTCATCAACGAGGCCGAGACGCCCGCCTTCCGTTTCCGCCAGACCTTCAGCTACGGCAACGACGACCCCATCTACCGCCAGTGGATGCGGCTGGAGAGCCACAACGAACTGTTTGCCAACGACTTGTGGGTGCACACGTTCAATCACATCCTGCCCGCCGACGTATATGGTAAGGCCCATCCTGAATACTATTCGATGATTAACGGTAAGCGCCAGCCCGGCACCCACAGCCAATGGTGCCTGACCAACAACGACGTCTTCGAGCTTGCCTGCCAGAAAATCGACTCTATCTTCCGCGCGAATCCCGACCGCCGCATCATCTCCGTCAGCCAGAACGACGGCAACGGCACTTACTGCCAATGCCCTGCATGCAAAAAAGTTGAGGAGGAGGAAGGAGCCGTCTCGGGCAACTACGTACGCTTCCTGAACAAGTTGGCAAAGCGTTTCCCCGACAAGGAATTCTCAACGCTGGCCTACCTCTTCACCATGAATCCGCCCAAGCGAACCAAGCCGTTGCCCAACGTGAACATCATGCTCTGCGACATCGACTGCAAACGCGAGGTGCCGCTCACCGACAACGAATCGGGACAGCAGTTTGTGCGCGCGCTGGAAGGCTGGTCGGCTATCAGCGACAACATTTTTATCTGGGACTACGTCATCAACTTCGACGGAGTGGTCACGCCCTTCCCCAATTTCCATTGCCTGCAGAAGAACATCAGCCTCTTCAAGCGCAATCATGCCACCATGCTCTTCGAGCAGAACATGCCCAGCCGCGGAACCGACTTTCTGGAGATGAAGGCGTGGATGCTCGCAAAACTGATGTGGAATCCCAACCAGGACGCCGACTCGCTGATGCTCGAGTTCATGCGCGGCTACTATCGCGAGGCCGCTCCTTATCTCTACCAATACCAGAAACTGCTGCAGGGCGCATTGCTGGCAAGCGGCACTCCACTATGGATTTACGACTCGCCCATCACCCACAAGAACGGCATGCTGAACGCCACGCTCTGCAAGACATACAACGAGCTGTTCGACCGCGCCGAGGATGCCGTGCGCTCCGATACGGCCGTGCTCAACCGTGTGCGCCTCTCGCGACTGCCCCTGCAATACAGCGAGCTGGAGATTGCACGCACCAACCCTGACCGCGACGCTGAGGCAACGCGCCAGCAACTCGACCTGTTTGAGCAAAGGACACGGGAGTTCGGCGTACGCACCCTCAACGAGCGCGACAACCGCCCAGAAGACTACTGCCGCCTGTACCGCCAGCGCTTCCTGCCCACCAACGAGCGGAACGTGGCTCTCGGAAAGAGCGTTACATTCATCAGCGAGCCTTCGGGCCGCTACAACGACATGGGTGCCAAGGCGCTTACCGACGGGCTCTACGGCGGAACCACCTACGTGGAGAGCTGGGTTGGTTGGGAAGGCCGCGACGCTGACTTCTTTATCGACCTAGGCAGCCAGCAGTCGTTCAAAGAGGTGACTGCCGACTTCCTGCTGCAGTCGGGCGCCTGGATATTGTGGCCTGAGAGCGTTACGTACACCGTTTCTGATGACGGGCAGAACTGGCGTCCCTTCGGTACTTACCAGTTTACCGAGGACCGCTCGCTCACCGTGAAGTTCCTCGATGCCACCGCCACCGCTAACGAGCCGGTAAACGCCCGTTACGTCCGGGTGAGCGTGAAAGGCATTGGCAAATGTCCTTCGTGGCATTATGGCGTGGGCTACGATGCCTGGTTCTTCATCGACGAAGTGAAAGTCAGATAATAATCATATGCCTAAAATAACAGAAAAGCTTCCAACATTCATGGAAGCTTTTTTGGGATTTAAGGAAGGCTGCTCCAGATTCGGGGAAGGCTGCTCCAGATTCGGGGAAGGTTACTCCAAAGTCGTGGAGTTGCCCTTTGGAAAATGTGGAAGAATGCCTCAGATTCGTGGAAGGCTGCTCCAGATTTGTGGAAGATTACGCTGGAAAAATGGAAGGGTACCCAAGAAGTGCGTGAGTACTCCCAATTCTCATGTTAAGCTGCTCTTTCTCCAACGCCTCAGCATGGGGAAGAATCCGCGCATCATCTGTTTGTACTCCTCGCTGGTCAAGGGTTTTGGCATTTGCTTGTTCACCTCGTCGACGAACTGCGCACAATGCTCAATCATCTCGTCCATTGTGCAGTCTTGCAGAAAGCGACCGTCCTTGTAACAGTACTTGCAATAGTCGAAGTTCATACTGCCGTCGGCATTCGTTCCACAGTCGTCGACGCTGGTCAGAGGCATGCCACAGCTTTGGCAGAACTGCGGAAGCTGCCCTTCCTGGAAAGCTTTCTCCTTCTGGGGAAACGTCGAGTCGTAAGCCTCGAACGCCTCTGGATGCTCGTCTGCCACAAAATAGCCCTTCGGAGGACCGTACGTTGCCTCCGAGCCGCCTAACCAGCCGGGAATGAGTTCCTGAGCAAGGAAGTAAGGCACCTCTGCATCCCTTGGCTCGGCATGATAATGAACGCCGAGTTTGCTGGCGAGGCCGAAGCCCGCATGCCGATAAAAGCCGATGTTGCCTTCCATGCAGAGGAAGCCGACACCCAGCTCGCGGGCTTTCCCTAATGCGTATTGAAGAAGTTTCAGACCATAGCCCTTGCGCTTATAGGCAGGGTGGATGCTGATAGGACCAAATGTCCACGAGGGGCGACGTGTTCCGTCGTCGAGAATCAGTTCGGCTTTCGAGAACATCACGTGCCCGATAATCCTGCCATCCTCTTCCATCACAAAGTCGAGCTCTGGAATGAAATCAGGATTTGTACGGAACTGATTCAGCACATAATGCTCTGTGCATCCTGGCCGATAGACGTTCCAGAAGGCCTCACGGGTAAGGTTCTCAACCTCCCTGTAATCGTTTTTCTGTTCTAATCGGATAAGCATAAGCTACTCTATTTTGCAAATAAATAAGTGATATAGATTCCCAAGAGGCCTATAGCGCCCAAGACCACCACCATCGTCAGGAAGGCCAGCAGGATAAAGGCGAGCAGGCGAGACTTGGAATAGCCCAAGTACTGCCTTAGCGACACGAAGACCATCAGCACAGCCAACAACTTGATGATGCCCGAATGCAGCAGAATGCCTATGGTGTAGTAGATGCTGAACGTGTTTGAGGTGTAGACGAGCGCCACCACCAACTCGGAGAACCTGAGGTCGGGAACATTCGGACAACGGCGGAAGAACAGATACAGGGGCAGGGAGAATATCATCAGCGTCAGAAGAGCAAAGATGGCGGGGTTCTTGTCCCTCAGCTTGTTCATAATCTTGCCGAAACGCAATCCGTAGTAGAACATGGGCGACTCCACCTTATCGCCGTTGATGGTCAGCGTGCCGATATTCTCGTTCATTTTCTCCTTATTCTCGAGCTGGTCTTCGTCCTTCTCGTTCTGCTCTTCCTTATCCTCGAGCTGAGCGCCAACCCCTTTCATCTCCGAGCCGGCAACACCGATGCTGTCGTCCGCAGGCTTTTCCTCGTCCTTCTGCTCGACCTTCGGCATAGCGTCCTGCGTGTCCGTCTCGTCGAGACCCAGGTCGATGCCATGCTCCACTAACAACGAGAACGCCATCAGCAGGAAAAACATCTTGAAAGGCGGGAAATAGGCCGACTGCATGCCGCTCAGATAGTCGCGAATCATATAGCCGGGGCGTAACATCAGGTCGCGAATGGTGCGGAACATGCTGCGGTTGCCCATGCCCCACACGTCGAGAAAGTGCAGGATTGCCCTGTTGAACGAGAAGCGCCCTATTCTTGCCGACTGTCCGCAACGGGGACAGTAGTTGCCTTGGAACACAGTCTTGCACGACGAGCACTCATGGGTAGCCTCTGAGAGAGGAGCCACCTCGTAGGGTTTCTGCTGCCATTCACGAAACTCCCGCAGCCAGGCGTTGCGTTTCTCTTTGTCGGGGATATATTGTAAAAGGTTCATCGAGTTGCAAAACTAAACATTTTTCTTAAAACCACAAAACAAAAACCGTCAGAATAACAATCTCAACACCCGGACGGCCTTCCTTTTCCCTGAGATGGGCCTTCACCGGTGCTGGTCTCGCCAGCGGCTCCTCCCACCGGATCTTCCTGCCCCACAACCATCGGCTGGGCAGTTGTCTCTGTCTCGTTTCCGGTGTCAGCGATACTGTCCCACAAAATCGCGCACCAGGCGGAACACGGGCTCGTAGCTGTCGACGACCGCATGCTTCCAGTTGTCGTGGATGGTGTGGTAATACTTGAAGGCATCGCCATGCTTGTTCTCAAGGAAGATGCAGGGCACGTGGCGGGTGGCAAACGGATAATGGTCGCTGTTGGCTGCCAGCTCACCACGGTCAAGAGCCCTGAAATAATGCTTCTCGCGGTTGATTTGCTCGAACAGGGCAAAGCCGCGCATGCCCTCGTCGCTGGCCTCGCAGTATGCCGTGGGGTTGTTGTCGCCAATCATGTCGATGTTGAAGAGGTACTTGATTCGCCCGAGGGGCACTACCGGATGGTTGGCATAGTATTCCGAGCCCCTGAGGTTGGCATCCTCGCCGGAGAAGGCAATGAAATACATGTCGTATTCAGGGCGGTTCTTGGCGTAGTAGGCTGCCAACGTGACGATGGCAGCCGTACCGGAGGCATTGTCGTTGGCACCGGCATAGAACACCTTCCGGCCGAGGTTTCCCAAGTGGTCGTAATGGGCGGTGAACACGTAGCAGCTGTCGTGTCTGCTGCCCTCAACCTTGGCGATGACATTGAAACACTCGTAGCCCTTCAGGAACTGGTTCTCGATGTCGGTCGTGATGGTTTTCGCATCCTTCGGGAAACTGTAGGGCACCCATAGAATGGCCTTGTCGACCACTTTCTCGCCATAGGCCTTGTAGAATTTCAGCGGTTCCTCCCAGATGTACATCAAGCCTGCATTGGCGCATCCGTCCTTGCTCTGAAGGCGCCGGAAGACATCCCTGTGCTTGTAGGAGAACCAGAAATCGCACACCACGAACGCGTCTTTATTCTCGGGCATGGCCAGGTCCTTGAAAACCTTTTCCGCCTGAAAGTCCAGTGTGTCGACGTAGTAGAGCGGGAATGTCCCCTTGATGCCCGGCGAGTACTCGCGCATGGCAAAGTCTACTCCTGGCGTCAGCGGCTTTCCATCGACAGAGGCTTTCATTCTGCCGGGAAACGTGTTGATGTCCAGTTTGAACGGCTGGCACACCACCTCGTCGGCCCCTGCCCTGACAAACTCCTTCCGCAGGAACTCTCCTGCCTTGTTGGCGCCTCCCCGTGCATAGCCGCGCCCCTGGTATTTGGCAGAGCTCAGCTCCCTCACAATGCGTTTATAGTGCGCCATGTCCTGCGCACTCAGCTGTATGGTAACAAGTACCAGTAAAGCCATCAATAACTCCCGGATATGTTTCATCTCATACATTTTTTATATCGTGTCCACTCTTCTTGCAGGTCAGTATCATGCTCGCCCATGAAAAACGATGCCTGGCACTCGTCCTTGAACGGCGCCCAGTTGCCGCAGACCACTCCATCGCAGGCGATGATGGGCTGGAAGATGCCGCTGTCGTTGTGTGCCTTGTGCTTGTAGTCGGGATGCAGCACCAGGTCGCGTGTGCCTTTGCCGGAAGCACCTTGCTGTTTCTGAATGCCGCCCTTATAGCTGATGAGGTATTCGTCGTAAGGAGGAATCAACAGGTACTTGCCCTTGCGGAATCCCCGCGTGCGGCAGTCGTCGGTCAGATAGAACTCGCGGCCACCGTAGCGCACCTGATGGATCGTGTTGCCCATAAGGGCGATGCCCTTCCGGCAGTCGCTCACGTTCAGTCCCGACCACCAGATGAAGTCGTCGAGCGTAGCGGGCTGACGGCTCGTAAAATACTTGCGGGTGAGCATCAGCAGAGCCTCGTCGCGGTCCGCAGCCATCATGGGCCCCACCTTGTCGGCAGCAAGCGCGTAAGTAGCCTTCATCGGCAAGAGATCGCCGCTACAGAGTGTTCCCGTCAGCTCGCCCATACGGATATGATACGACAGCCGGTGGTCGTCCATGCGGATGTCCTTCTCAGCCAGAGCCTCCACAAAGTCTTCCTTCGTCACACTACCCTTGTCGGCAGCCGTCCGGGCGAGAATGTCGCGCACCATTGCCGCCTCCTCGTCGGGAATGGTTATCCTGTTGCTGCTCATCCAACCTTTTATTACCGCCAGGGCCTTGGGCGCACAAAGGCTGAGCAACGGCCAGTAGTCGTCGGCCGAGACCAGTTGCCACGTGCCCCGCATCAGGTGCAGCCGGACGATCCGCCCGGTGTCGAAAGCCTTCTTGAATGCAGCCGCCGACGGCTTGCGCGTACGCATAGCCACCGCCCAGCGCATCATACGGTATTCCTGGGCCTGCATGGCACCCATGTGGCTGACCACCTCTTCAGGCGCAAGGAACTGGGGACTGGCCAACTGTTGGTTAAGAAGCCGGAGGGAAATGGGATTCATAACGATTCTTTGCTCTGGGGTTATACACTTGCTTTTGAGGGCATATACACTTGCTTTTGAGGGCATATACACTTGCTTGGGGGTAATATACACTTGCTTTGAGGTAATATACACTTGCTTGGGTGGTTACCCTCTCCGCTTGAAGAGCACAACCTCGGCATCAGCACCGTCCTTGCCATACTCGCTGACGAAGATGTGATGCTCGTCGCAGGCGATACCGTAACAGCGGCCGTCGCCCTTCTCCACCTGGCTGCCCCAGTAGATGGCTTGGTCGTCGAGGAAACGCACGCTGTTGCCATTGACGTTATACTCCATGTTGATCATCGAGCCTTGCAGCACGAAGAGATTGTCAATCTTGGGCATATTGCTGATGCCGAGTGCGTTAACCTCATCTATCAGCTGCTGCTTGAGAGGCGAGGCAGCATGAGGCAGTTCCTCGTCAGACTCCCGCCAGCGCTTCAGACTGGGATAATACTGGCGGAGCATCGCCTTGTATTCCTCCTTGGTGAGGTTCTGGCCGGCGTTCTTGTTGAACTCGTCGACGAACTGGGCGCAGAACTCGACCATCTCCTCCATGGTGAAGTCGCTCGTGAACGCACCGTCCTTGAAGCAGTAGATGCAATACTCCTCATTCTTCGAGCCGTCGGCATTGGTGCCAAGGATTTCCTCTGTGAGAGGCATTCCGCAGCTCTGGCAAAATTTCTGTTCCATAGTTTTCTTCCGTTTAATCTGTCGTTTTCTTTCCGTTGATAAAACCAAGTACGATGCTGCAAAGATACATTTTAACTTCCACTCTTGCAAGTTTTTGGGATAATCTGCATCATTCTGTGACCAATGGCAGGAAGAAAACCGTGTTTTTTATGTTCTTTTCCGTGATTCTCAGAAAAAAAACGTATATTTGCGCCGTTCACATCTAGCAAGAGAAAAAATGAAGGAACTAAACGAACTGATTCGCGACTGCGCCCTCAGGCAAAAGAAAGGCCTGCATTTCATTCTGACGTCCGTCCTGATCTGGGCATTGATACTGATTGTGTTTCTCACGCCACTGACCATCGAACAGAAGAACCTCATTACGTTCTGCTGCTCGGCGGTTCTGTTCCCCGCTGCATGGATGCTGGCGAAGGTGCTGCACATCGACTTCGAGGGCAAGGGCAACCCGCTGACACGGGCAGGCATCCTGTTCAGCGTCAACCAGATGCTCTACATTCTGATTGCCATGTGGGTGTTCGCTGCCGTGCCTGGGAAGATGCTGATGGTCTATGCCATGATTTTCGGAGCCCACCTGATGCCGTTCTCGTGGCTCTACCGGTCGAAGAGCTATTTGGCCTTCTCCATCGTGATACCCATTCTTGCGCTCATTGTCGGTCTGATGTGTCCTTCTTATGTGCTGGCAGCCCTGATGGTCGTCATAGAGGCGGTATTCGCCTGCTGTCTGCACCGTGAGTGCAAGCAGCTGGCAGCCAACCGTTAGCCCACACTCTTTTTCGTGCTGCGCGCCATGCTGACGCGCATGCTCATAATGTCCTGAATATTGCTGACGATGCTGATGAGCCCCACGCTCATGAGCAGGGCTGTCGCCGTGGCGAATATCAGCCGCGAGTGCTGGCAGATCCACACGAGCAGACGGCTCTTGACGTCGAGGGTGAAGAGAGGCACGTCGATGGGCGTGGAAAGCACCAGTGCCGTGGTGATGGCGCCGCTGATGATACCCACCACGAAGGCTGCCACCATGGCTATCTTGTAGCGCCGCATCGCAGCCTCCTCGTGCCGGCGGATATACTCCACGTTGTCCAGCCTGCGGGTCAGTTCCGACATGAAGGCGGCTTGGTCGTCGAAGTGCGGCTTGTGTTCGAGGAACAGTTCCTCAAGGGCTTTATCTTTCTTCATAGCTTCAGTTTTTCCTTTAGTTTGTCACGTCCCCGTGAGAGTTGTTTCTTCACGGCTTCCTCTGAGGTCTCCGTTATGGCGGCTATCTCCCTGACGCTGTAGCCGCTCATGTAGAAGAGCGTGATGGCGGAGCGTTCCTTGGGCGGCAGCGTGCGGAGGGCGAGGTAGAGGTTCTCATGCTCATACGAGTGGTCGGCAGAGGAACTGCTGACGAGCGTCCGTGCCTCGTCGATGCCCACCATCGTGCGGCAGCCTGCCTTATGGTTGAGGAAGGTGTTGTAGGCAATCTTGAAGAGCCACGAGCGGAACTTCCCCTTGTCGCGGAAACTCACCGACGAGAGGTAGGCCTTCACCAGCGTGTCCTGAGCCAGGTCGTCGGCATCGCTTTTGTTACCACAGCAGAGGGCGAGCAAGAAGCCTCGTAGTGCCTCCTGCTCGCGCTCTACCTGGGCTATGAACACTTCGCGGGTCACTTGCTCTCTGACTTTGCTCTAAGTTGCTGTTCCTCTGCCTCCATCTCCTTGGCGAGCATTTTCTTGCCAAAAACGTAGCTGACGAAGAAGGCTATGCCGACAGCCAGCAGAATCAGACCGAAGCAGACGGATGCCATGGGATCGCTGGAACCTCCTCCGCCCACGTAGCCCAGCCAGGCGCCAAAGCCTATCAGGCCGATGCCTATCAGGGTGGTAAGGGTGCCCCATTGCAGTTTCGAGAGCAGTTTCTCCTTCAGCAGCCGCTGCTTGGGCGTGCTTTTCCTTATCAGTTCCTCGATATCCAAGTCCGGATTCTTCTCGATGGCGGCAAGCACAATCTGCGTGCGCTGGTTGGTCTCATTCATCTTCTGGCGTACGAGAAACCAGATTACCATGATGGGCAATACGCATCCACATGCGATCGGCACCAAATACATCATTACGTTACTCATATTCTGTTTTGCGTTTAAATGTTTGACTTCTGTTTCAAAAACTTGTTGGGAGCCCGCCGCGGACGGGACTTCACCTATATAACAAGTCTGAGCAACAAAAGGTGACATCGCCTGCGATTTTTTCTCTCTACGCAGAAAACTCGCCTTCATCAACCGGGCATTCGCCTCACTGACACCAGCGCTTATCCGCTTCTCCGCCACAGCCGGCTAAAGGGAAGCGCCAAGGGCAAACGCCTCTTCCAGCGCGTCCATCGACGCCACGTCGCCCTTCTCTTTCGCCTTGCGCACCAGCACGTGGCCCGCATCCTTCAACTGGAAGAAATTCAGACAGAGCCGATACTGAGCCAAGATACCGTCGAAGAGCTCGGGCAGCGAGGCGGCACCCACGAGCAGCAGCGCCGTCTTACGGATGTGGAACGAGTCTCTGACAGGATTGTGGCAGCGGTCGATGACGGCCTTCAGCTGCGCGCTCAAACCGTAGAAGTAGACTGGCGACGCGATGACGAGCATGTCGGCGGCAGCCAGCTTCGCGTAAACGACCGCCATGTCATCGTCCTGGCAACACACATGGTCGTCGCGCCGGAAGCACGCGTTACACCCCATGCACGGCCTCACCGCATAGTCGTGTACCGACACCACCTCCACCCGATGCCTGGGCGAGGCGCCCCTGACAAACGCCTCCACCAGCAAGTCCGTATTGCCGCCCTTGCGCGGACTGCCTGATAATACTACTATATTCATGTATTAACTCTCCTTTTTATCTGGTCGGAAAAGCACGAAAGTGCAAAGTCTTCGAGCCCTGAAAACTTATTACTTTCAGCTCATCACCAGACATTATTTATTACGTTGTCAATGATCGCTGTGATTATGCAAATATACAAATAATTTCGGAGATACGCAAGAGAATCGCCACCTTATTTAAGAGGATAATAAAGTTTTCGGATTTCATTACAAATAGCAGATGAGAGATAATGGGAGTACTCTGAATATTCCTAGAAATCCGAAAACTCCGATTAATCAGACAAAACTCCTGAACCTCCATCGATGAAACACCCGAACACCCGAATTAGCCATGTAAAAACGCAAAACAATCAAAATATATATAAATAATAAAATAATGAAATCTAATTCGGGTGTTCGGGTGTTTGGGTATTTGGGTGTTTGGCAAATTTTATATAAGTTACTGATAATCAGCCTACTACTGCAAAACTACCGGTAAGCCCATTGGAGAAAACTTCCCGATCTGCAGGGCTTTTTTGCTCAAAATAGCCCCATTTTCATACGGGAAAAATTGACTCGCTCTCCGGGTAAAATTGACTCTTTTCCTAATTTCGTTGACAGTAGAGCTGATTTTAGTTACAGTAGAGCGACAGTCCCGCACATCTGTAAACTGTGAACTGTAAACAATTAACTGTTAACTGTATTTCTCCCGCCGCGCACTCGGGCGCCGGGGAGTTACTTCCGGCGCGCGCCGGGGAGTGTAAGAAAAACGGAAAAGTTGTTTTGACAACCCCCGTTTTTCCTCAGAAAACGCTCGCATATGCGGGGATTATTTAGTAAATTTGCATTGTAACAAAGCGATCTTTGAAATACTTATCTACGATGCCATAAGTCCCACCAGAACCGTGACGGACCATGAGGGGGGGGGTAGCGAATCGCGACAGCCTTCAGCTACCATCGGAATGGAGTCACGAATCGCCACCCTATCGGGCAGACTTCACGAGCAAGGGGGAGCATGAAGACTCAGAGGCGCAAGCGTCCGCCCACACGAGCGCCTCAATCCTCATTCCTGACACTCACCCCTCCGAGGAAGTTGCTCGCCACGATGTGCAGGCAGGGAGCGCCGGGGGTGGTACGCTTGTCCGTCTTGTTGTCTACGGTGCCGATGAAGTTGTGACTCTTCACCGTCACGTTCACGCAGGAGGGAACAATCAGCTCGATGCCGCCCAGGAACGTGTGCAGATCCAGTTCCTCGTCCTCGGTGATGACGGCCTCGCGGAGGTCCATGCGGACGCCGCCGCAGAAGGCGTCGAGACGTGCGCCGTGGAAAGCCTCACCGTGGAAGGCGTAAGCGTCGGCGCCAAACCTTGCCGCGCAGCACATGCGCTTGCCCGTATCGCTGATGGGCAGGGGCCGCAGGAGCCACTGGTCGCGGTCGTGGGAGAAGCTGTAGAGGATGAGCTCCACGCCGATGTAGAAAATCAGGAACACGCCGAAATACTCGGGCCAGGGATGCTGCCACAGCCAGTCGAGATGGATGATGTTCCACATACTGGCAAGCTTCAAGAGAGCTGCCACCACGAAAATAATGCCGATAATAGTTCTTCTTGTCATAATGGATATATTGTTTTTGATGGGTTGATACTTGGGGGTTGTTTCCTGCTTTCCGCAAACAGGATGCGGGGGGAGTATTACATACGGGCTTTCTGCTTGTCGCCGGCACCGGAGCCACGGTACTTCGAGCGGGCCTCATTGAACTTCCAGGTGAGGTCGAGCGAGAAGGTACGGCGGGCAGGATTGCGGGCAGTTAGCTCGCGCGGACCGTAGAGCACGACATTGGTCTTGTTCGTATTCAGCAAGTCGCTGCAGCGCAGGTCGGCGGTCAGCGAGCCCAGTCGCCGCAGGTTGAAGTCGCGCTGGATGCCCAGAGTAGTATCGAAACGGTTGCTGATAATGCGGAAATTGCCGTGGTCGCCGCGGTTGGCCCATTGCATGGAGGCATGCAGGCGGAAGCTCTTCGGAAGTTCGATGTCGTTCTGCCAGACGAGCGTGACGTACGGGCGGTCGAGCGTCAGCATCGAGCCGTCGGCAGTAGGCGTCTTATAGTTCTGAAAAAAGCAGAAGGCGTACCACATAGGGTGCCAGCAGCCGATGGTCGGACGGGCTGAGAGGCCGAGGGAGAGCTGGTCGAAGTCCTCGTCGCTGTTGATGGGGTGCACCAGGCTGATGAGCGGGTCCTCAGAGCCGGGGAAGGGTTCGGTGGACATGGTGACAAAATCCTTGATGCGACCGTAGTTGAGCGTCAGGTTCGCCCATTTGTAGCCAGCGTTCAGCACGAGGCTGTGGGTGTAGGTCGGCTTCAGGTAGGGGTTGCCGCTCTGGTAGCTGTAACGGTTCAGGTAGATGGTCGAGCTCGACAGGTTGCTGTAATTAGGCCGTTGGATATCGCGACGATACGAGAGCGAGAGCTGCACCTTGCCTACGGGCGCCGAGACGACTGCCGTGGGGAACCAGTCGCCATAGTCGCGGCACACCTCGTCCTCGCGCTTGCCGAAGTTGAAGTAGTCGTTCGTCAGGTGCTCGTAGCGCAGACCTGCCTGGGCAAACACCTTGCCGAACTGGCGTCCGTACTCGAGGAATGCCGCAGCCGACTTCTCGTTGATCTCGGTGTCGGTGGCCTTCACGGGCACGTAGTCGGTAGCCGTGTACGAGTAGGCGTCGGTGCGGTGATTGTAGGTGTACTCGCCTCCGAACGAGAGGTTGCCCTTCAGCAGGGGATAGCTGAGGATGAGCTTCGAGGCCCAGAACTTGTTGCCGTTTTTGGTGTTGCTCTCGATGGTGCGCGCCGTGGGGGCGTCATACATAGAGCCGTCGAGCACGTTGGTGTTCACAGGTGTCGTTGTCTCCGTGGTGCAGCCGGGCGTATTCGTGTCGTCGAAGAGTCCGTCGAAGTTGAAGTCGATGCCCAGTTTGCCCACCTTTCCATTATAATAGGCATTAAAGATGTGCTTACGGAAACGGTCGGACTGCGTGATGTGGCTCTCCGAGCGCTCGATGTAGATACCGTTCTCGTAGTTGTCGGTATTGAAATCGCTGGTGAAATCGGCACCGGGATGGCGGTCGTACTTGTAGAAAGCGCCGAAACTGTGGTTCTCGTCGACCATGTAGTTCACCTGCAGCTGTGGCGACCATCCCTTCCAGACGTTCTTCGACAACTGCTTGGTGACGCCCCTATACTGCTCATCACCACAAAGATAGTACATCTCGTCTTCCTGCAGCGACTTGGCATGACCGTAGCGGCCTGCCCAGAACGAGGCTGTAATGTCGAGTCCGCCCGTGCGGTAGTTCACGTCGAGGTTGTTGGTCAGCGTGTAACCATATTGATAAATGCCACCGAGGTTGTCCTGAAAGCTGAGGCCCTCGCCCTGCACCTTCTTCAGCGTGATGCGGACGACGGCCTTCGTCGAGGCGGCATAGCGGGCACCCGGGTTCTGCACCACGTCGACATGCAGAATCTGGTCGGCACGCAGGCGAGAGAGTTCCTTCATGTCCTGTACCCGCCGGCCGTTGATATACACCTCGGCATCGCCACGGCCCAGCACCTTCACTCCGCCGTCGCGCTCCGCCTCGAGCGAGGGAATGCGCGACAGGGCGTCGCTCACCGTGCCAGCCTTCTCGAGAATGGTTCCAGCGACGGTCGTGCGCATGGCATCGCCCTTCACATGGGTCTTCGGCAGCTGGCCTTTCACCACCACTTCTTTCAGCATCTGGGAATCCTCGCGCAAGCGGATGGTCAGTCCTGCGGCTGCCGTTACATATTGCGTCTCATAGCCCACGCTCGACACCTTGAACAGTCCGCTGGTACAGTTGGTGACGATATGGAACATGCCCTGATCGTCGGTCGTAGCTCCTTGGACGAAGGAGGAGTCGGGCAACGACAAAAGCACCACATTGACGAAAGGCAGCGGCTCGCCCCGCTCGTCGACTACCTTTCCACCGAAGTCTTGCGTCTTGGCAAAACTCATCATTGTCACGATCATTACAGCCACGAGGGCCATCAGTCTTTTTGTTTTCATATCTTTATTTGTTTTATTGTTTTCGTCGGTTTTGACGAGGCAAAGATACGACAAGGTTGCAGCCCCCGCAAACATCTGGGACAGACTGCAGGGTTTTGTGACGAGCGGCATGGGATGTGGGATGAATGGCAAAAAAGTGACGACGTGTTTGGCGTTTTAGAAGAAAAACACTAATTTTGCCCATTGTATGGATAAAGGCAGAAAAGAGACCCTCACGACGCGCGTTGTCAGCACCCTCTTCGTGGTTGTGGCGCTGGCGGTGTTCAAGCCCTTCGGACTTGACGCGTGGCAATGGCAGGCGGCCGTTCACCTGCTGGGCTTCTTCGTGATAGGTGTGGCGGTGTGCATGCTGACCGACACAATCCTGAAGTATATCATCAGAATGCCCCGCTCGTACGACCAAGGCGTGGGCTACATCATCCGCCGCAACCTGTGGTTCCAGCTCATCAACACACCGCTCGTGGCATTGGGCATCTGCCTGTACCGCCATTTTGTGCTCAGCAGCCGTGTGGAAGCCAATGCCTTGTCGTGGAGCAATTTCATCGAGACACTCGTCATCATCGCCTTCTGCTCGTTCGCCATCGGCCTGTACTGGCGATTTAAGTTCCGCAGCCGATATCTGGCGATGGAACTGGAGGAGACCCGCCAGCTGAACGAGCAACTGACCGCATCGCAGACTTCAGCCGAAGCGGCACAGCCCTCGTCGCAGGTGGAGCTGACGGGAACGACCAGCGAGAAAATCCTTCTGCAAGTGGCTGACCTGCTCTATATCGAGGCGGTGGGTAACTACGTGAAAGTCTATCATCTGAGCGACGGTCAGGTGCGTACTGACATGCTGCGTGCCACCTCACGGCAGATGGAGGACGAGCTGAGCGTCTATCCCACCATCGTGCGCTGCCACCGTGCCTTTCTGGTGAACCTGCAGCAGGTGGAGAGAATTGTGGCCAAGGCTGGTACCATGCAGCTGGTCATCAAGCATTGCCGTGAATCGCTGCCCGTATCGCGCAGCAACATGGCACAGGTGAAGAAATCCATCAAAGGAGTCTGATTCAAGAGATTATTCTGACACACAAAGGTTCATCTGATTGCGAAAGACGAATCTCACACATATAAAAAAATGAGCCACCGGAATGGCTCATTTCTTATTTCATATTACTTCTTGTTTTTCTTTACTCAGCCAGATAGGCTCCTACGTTGTTGATACAGAGCGGTCCCTTGGCATCGATGAAACGGATGCGCAACTGGCGGGCGGTAACCGTCGGGAACACGAGGATGCGCTTGTGGCCAATGGTGGTGGTCTGCTCTCCGCAATTGACGTCGTGCCAGGTCTTGCCGTCGGCAGAATACTCAGCGACAAACGACTTCACGCGCTGGCCGAGCGGAATATACTCTTGCAGGACGAGGCGGTTCAGGCGCGTTTTCTTGTCGAACTGGAACGTCAGGGCTCCCTGGCAGACACCGTCGGCAGTAGCCCAGTAGCTGTCGTAATTGCCGTCTGTCGCACGGGCAGCCTCGTAGCCCCCACCCCGTTCATTGCTGGCAGAGACCGCTGCTCCCGACAACAGATTGTGGGCAAAGATACGGTCGAGCTTCTCGCGGAAAGCCTTCAGCGTAGCCACGTCTTTCTCGTGCATGCGGCCGGTACGAGTCACAGGCACATTGAGCAGGAAGGTAGCGTTGCGCCCCACATTCTTATAATAGAGGTCGACCAGCGCATCGGCACTCAGCACGTTCTTCTCGTCGTCGGCACGATGGTAGAACCAATTGGGACGGCGTATCGACACATCGCACTCGGCAGGCACCCACACGGTTCCGTCCTCAACACCTGTCGGCGAGTAGCTGCCATCGTAGGCGGGACGGGCATCGCTGCTGCGCAAGAGCGACCAGTTGGTCTCGCCTGCGATACCGTCCTCGTTGCCCACCCAGCGGCAGCCGGGACCGCCGTTGGAGAAGATGATAGCCTGCGGCTGCAGCTCGCGCACGTAGCTGAAGAGCGTTGGGAAGTCGTAGTAGTTGTTTTTGTCGATGCTGCGCTTTCCCTCGGCACCACCATACCAGCCGTCACCACCATTGGCACCGTCGAACCACACCTCGAACAGCTCGCCGTAGTTCTTGAGCAGCTCGCGCAACTGGCTCTTATAATGCTCAACATACTCGGGGGTGCCATAGTTGGCCTGATGACGGTCCCAGGGCGACAGATAGACGCCGAACTTCAGTCCGTGACGGCGGCAGGCATCGGCCAGCTCGCCCACCACATCGCCCTTACCGCCACGGTAAGGACCAAACTTGATGCTGTAGTCGGTATACTTAGTAGGCCACATGCAGAAGCCGCCGTGATGCTTGGCTGTGAGGATGACTCCCTTCATGCCGCCATCCTTCAGCGCCTCGACCCACTGGTCCACGTCGCAGTAGCCCAGAGTCGGGTTGAAGGTGTCGGCAGGATAGTTGCCGTAGCCCCACTCGATGCCGTCGTCGCCATAGAACGTGTTGGGACCGTAGTGGATGAACGCATAGGTCTCCATGCGCTGCCACGCCACCTGATACTCTGTAGGCACCGGCTGGACCGCCATAGGAGGAGACACCTGCGCGCTAACGCACCTGGGCATACACACGAAGAGGCCAAACAGCATGGCACGCCTCACCATCAAATCTTTCATTCGGTTGGTTACATTCTTCTTCATATCCTCACATTTTTTATTCTTCACTATTAACTGTTATCTGTTCACAAGCAGGTTTCTTTTCTCCCCCTTGAGGGAGTGAGGCGGTTAAAGGTTCAAAGTTCAAGGTTCAAGACCTAACGTCTTGAAACTCCCTGAACCTCAAAACTGACCTTCAACGGCTTGAGCTGCTTACCGTCAACCTTCGGGATGATGTAGACACAACGCCTGTAGGGATAGGCTTTCACCCCACGGTATTTGGCATAGACCTTGGTGCTCTCGCGGGGCTTCAGCACCAACTTGTCGGGAAACTGCAGCACGCGGTTACCGGGCTGGCGCAGGAACTCCACGGTCATCTCCTTCTTCGTGCCGTTGGCCACGAGCAGGCGTACCGACTTCTCCTCCCCCACTCTCATAGGCGGGAAGGGCAGCACTCGGTGGCTCATGAACAAACCGCTGCCATAGGCATAAGGATGGTCCTCGGTGACGGGATGCTGCATGCCGATCACGTTGCCTTTCACCCAGATGCGGGTGTAGTATTTGCCGCCATTGAGCATCAACACGGCCTCTTTCGAGAACTTGCCCGGACGGTGGTCGGGATTGTAGGTCAGCGTCACCTTGGTGGTCTTGCCCGGACGGACAGGCTCTTTCGAGAACTGGGCTGTAGTGCATCCGCACCAGGCATTCACGTCGTTGATGATGACCACCTCGCGGCTCTTGTTGGTGAACGTGAAAGTGTGGCTCACCTTGCCGTCTTTCTCGTAGATGGTGCCGAAGTCGTGGATGCGCTCGTCATACTGGAATGTCTCGAGGAAAACAGATTCCTGAGCTCTGCACAAGGCAAAGCTCAGGAACAAGAGAGATATTGTCAATAATCGTTTGACTGTCATCGAAATAGAACACTTACTCCACCCACACACGGAAGGCCTGGATAGGATAGTTGTTGTAAACACCGGCAACGCTCATCTTCAGATAACGGGCGGGGAAGCCATTATACATGACGAGATAACCATAGTTGCGGTATGACAGCATGTCGCCTCCGTCGGCAACATAGCCGATGTACGTCCAGTCGTTACCGTCCTTGCTGAGCCAAAGCTCCAGATGGTCGGGCATGTAGCCATACTGACCGTAGTAGCTCTGGATACCAACAGACGACACATTGCGAACTTCCTTCATGTCGACGACATAAGTGTCGATGGCCCATGTCTGACGGCTGCTCTCCTGAAGCATGTTCGCGATATTGGCATTTCCACCAGAAGAGTTGGTTGCCGTCCATGTCGACATCACATCCGTGCCAATCATGGTTCCCAGCGGCTCTGTGGCATCAGCGTTGAGGAGTGTTTCGATTGTGTTGATAATGATGTAAGCCACACCACGCTCCTCGCTGATCTTACCACTACCCTGCACCTCGCTGATGCGGAACGGGATGATATAGCCCTCTTCCGTCAGTTGTGGCAAGGCAGACTCAGGCACACTAATCGAGATGGAGTCGCCAGAGGCAAAACTATTGGCCTGAATATGGGCAACGCTGTTCGTAACGTTCACGACGCCATTAGGAACAGCAGCATAGGAAGTACCATTGGCGGCGTTGTATTGCTCGACAAGCGAGTTGTCCATCACAACAGAGACCGTTGTGGGCGAATCAGCCGCACGCAGAATCTTCACAGGGAACTTTGCGTCGAAGGCGCCAAGATGGCTGACAGGCGTATGGATGACTTTATAACTACGGGTATTATCGCCACTCAGATGGAGATAGATCAGATTGTCGGGATTACCCGTCACATCGTAGTGCTCGTCGCTGCTGCACGCCCCGAAGGTCAGCGCAACGGCTGCTGTCAGGCAATAAGCTAAACACTTAAAAATATTCTTTTTCATACGTTGTATCCTCCCTCATTAGTTAGCACACTTGTTGATGTCGTCTTTCACCCACTGGATGTAGTTGGCTGCGTTAGGAGTAGGCTGCATGACGCCATTCTCGCTCGGGTCGCGACTGGTATTGCTCCAGTCCATGTCGAAGCCGTTGCCAGTAGCATCCTTGAAGATATGGCCTTCGCCCTCGTTGAACTTCCAGTAAGCTTTCAGGCCCTCGCTCTGCGGGTCTACGCCACATATGCCGCCCTTAATCTCAGTAGCAGAGAGTGCGCGGTCCCAGATGCGGATCTCGCCAAAGCGGTGGTCGAAGAACTGCTGACGCGGATAGCTGCGGCCCCACGACATACCCATCTCGTAGCGCTGGAAGTCGAGCGAGCCACCCTCGATAGAACCGTTGATAGAAGCGTCGAGTTCACCATTCACATAGAGCGAGATGGTTGTGCCGTCGCAGACAACAGAGAGCAGGTACCACTGTCCGTTCTCAAACTGCGTGTTCGAGAGGAAGCGGTTGCCGGAGAGAATCACCTGCAGGCGGTTCTCGGCGTTTGCCTCGTTGAAGCGAAGCAGCAACGACTTCGACTCGTCTGACTGCTCCAGGGCGAGGTAACGCTGCGGATAGTTCGTACGGTTCAGTCCCTGCGGATAAATCTTCATCTCGTAAGTCAAGGTCGACAGTTTGATGGTCTTGTCGAAGATGAAGTTACTCGACGCATTGTAGTTGGCCTGAATCGAGAAGAAGTTGATCACACGCGAGATGCGCAGATAGATGGTCCGCGAACCTGGGAGCACCTCATTGGTAGAGCCGCTGACATTCGTCACCGTAACAGGAATCAAGTAGGTACGGCCTTCCTTGAAATCCTCGGTGCTCACCACACGTACCACGGCACCCGTCGAGATAGCCTCATCGGCCTTGATGGTAACCTGATTGGCTGTCAGCTCCACAGCACCTGCGGGAATGGGGAAATAAGTGGTTCCGTGGGCAGCGTTATACTCATCCACCTTCGAGAGGTCGAGAGCCAACGAGAAAGTCACATCGTTGTCGACTTTCTCTGTCGACTGCACCGTAACCGTATAGCTTGCAGGCGTGTCCTCTACCGAGAACTTCACAATAGGATTGTTCTCCGTGTCAGTAATATAGAAGCCTGCATGATCGTAGTCGAAGCCGCCGTCACTTCTGCACGAAGAGAGAGTGAGACCGCCTGCCAGCAATAGCATGGCCGCTGCGACGATATTATATTTCATTTTCATAGTTTCTATTGTTTATTGTCTGATATTACTTATGAACAGCCGGATTCTGGATTTGAATAGCCTCGCGGTACTCCTTGTAAGAAATGCCCGACTGCGACTTGTAGTTATAGTCAATGTAGTAGGCACCAAAACCACCCTTATGGCCTGTAGCAGGCTCCCATGCTGCATATTCGCGAACCATGGCTCCGTTGACACCGCCGTCAGCCGACTCAGCACCGGTACTCTCGCAAAGAATGGTTCTCTCGATAGGACGGCCGCCAGAGCCTGTCTGGAAACCAATCTGCCACGAGTAGGCCTGACGCACATAGTAGTCGGTGAAAGGCTCGGTCTCTGCGGGAGGCGCACCGTTGAACCAGTCGATAATGAACAGTTTCTCAGGCCACTTGCCGTTCGGGCCGATGTACTTGTCGCACTCCTCTGCTACGATGGTAATGTTCGTTCCGTTCCATCCCTCGTAGTCGAAGTCCACACCGTCGATGCCACACTGAACGAGAGTGTCGACAGCCCAGCGGGCATAGTAGATAATCGTCTCGGGCTTGTCGGCCTCGGTCTTAATGAGAATATGATTGCCAGCGGCATCGTATTCGTACTCAAACTCGCCTTTGGCCTCGTTGTAGGTACGTGCCCAAACATAGTGATTGTAGTGGGCAGCATCGGCATGAAGCACGAAACGTGTGCCCTTTGTCTTCTGACAATAAACCATATCCTCGTAGGCAATAGGATTGCTCTCCATGGTTGGCACATCACCCCAGAGGTTGACAATGTCAAGGCTGTCGGGCAGACCGATGATACGCTCACCCCATGAGGTGGGAGTCATCGTGTTGCTATAAGAAGCATAGTAAGCATAAGAGACCTCATGCGGAGACTGCTTCCAAGCGCGAAGATTCTCAAAATATTGTGAATCGTATTTGTACAAGTCCTGCACAACCTCTGTCTCCGGATCGGTATCGCAGCTGTTGAAGCCTACGAAAGCCGCCATGGCAAGGAAAGCAGCACTGAATATATTCTTGTATTTCATACTCTTTATGTATCTGTAAAAAGTTATACCTTATTATAATTAATGAGCCTTCTTGTCCCACCACAGTTTGGTTCCGCAGTTGTCAGGGCCACCCAGCAATGAAGCGGCAGCTGTAACGGCAGCTCGGTTGGTGTTGTACTCAGTGCGAGGATAAGGCATACGACGGATTTGCAGGTCGCTGCTCACGGCACCGTCGCTGTAGTTGTACTTCACAGGGAACATCTTGGGATAGCCAGTGCGGCGGAACTCCGACCAAGCCTCACAAGAGTTGCCCCAGCCGGCAATCCACTTCTGCACGATGATACGCTCCAAGTTGGTCTCGAAGCTGTCGCCGTCGTTCCATGCAATGGTAATCTGACTGGGAGCAGGAGCATTGTCGCTGCCGGCATTGTCGACAAAGGCAGCAGGCGTAGCAGTACT
>JAEEXN010000135.1 GCA_016291595.1 Prevotella sp. | reverse complement strand
AGCATTCCGCTGACTGCGACAGGAAAACTTGCCCGTGCCGAGATAGAGCATCTTGCTACAGATGCAAAAAGGCTTTCTATATTGCCATGAGATAAAGAAAGCAACAAACAAACTATATTTTGACGTACAAACAACGGCTATCTGGGGTACAGGTAGCCGTTATTTGTGGTACGAGAAGGTATCGTATAGAAACTCTCACTGGAGTGATAGACTGCTCTCACTGGAGTGATAGACTGCTCTCACTGGAGTGATAGACTGACAATAACACTCTAAAAAACGAATAAAGGATAAACCCTGTATTGGGGTCTATCCTTCTGCAAAGATACAATTATTTTTGTTTGAAAGCAAGTTTTTGGCGTTTTTTTCTGCCTTTATCCTTCGCGATAGAAATCCAGCGCCTCCTTGATTTCGTCGTCGGTTGCGGTCTGGTTGATACGAATGTCGCCAATGTTTGCAAGCAAAGTGAAGTTGATGCATCCGGAAGTATTTTTCTTGTCGTGGGTCATCAACTCGATCAATGCGGGGTAGTCATCGCATGTGATTTCCATTTGCCCGTAGTTCTCGCGTATGAACCGCACCGTCTGCCGCATCTTGTCAGCAGGGAATCCTGCCTTGATAACACTCAGATACAATTCACAAATGAGTCCATAAGCCACAGCATAGCCATGGAGCAGGGGAGATGTGTGCTGAACAGCGGGCGTTGACGACGTTTTATGGGGTGAAGCTGCTTGGCAGAAAGACCAGCTTTCGAATGCATGTCCGAAGGTATGACCTAAGTTCAGGGCTTTGCGAATTCCGTGCTCAAATGGGTCTTCGGTCACTATGCGCTCCTTGATGCCGACGCTCTTGGCCAGCATGTGTTGCAGCTGTTGTAGCAGTTGGGTGTCTGGCAGACTCTCAAGAGGGAAGTTTAACAATTCAGCCCACGTGTTTTCGTTGGCAATCAGTCCGTGTTTTAGCATCTCCGCATAGCCCGAACGAATGTTCTCCGCATCCAAAGTCTTGAGGAAAGAGGTATCGAGGATGACCACTTTCGACTCGTTGAAGACGCCAATCTCATTCTTCAATCCGCAAAAGTTGATACCGGTTTTCCCGCCAACGCTGGCATCGACCATGGCCAGCAGGGTAGTCGGAATATTAATGAAATCAAGTCCACGCTTAAAAGTGCTTGCGGCAAAGCCGCCCAGATCGGTCACCATACCGCCTCCCAGATTGACGACGCATGAGTGGCGTGTGGCTCCTCCCTCTTGCAGGGAGCGCCATACGTGGGCCAGTGAGTCGAGTGTTTTATTTGCGTCGGTGGCGCCAATAGTAATGAGCCGCGCGTTTTTCAGACAGAGAAAGTGCTCGACAACAGGCCAGCAGGTTTGTCGTGTAGTCTCGTCTGTAAGCACAAACAAGCGGTCGTGCTCACATTCTGAAATAGCGGTTGCCAGTTCTTGCTGTAGATTTCCTGAAATAATAATTCTCTGCTCCATAATCTCAAACTAACGTAATTCGGTTACAAATGTACATAAAATATCTAAATAAATGGCCGGTTATAATAAAAAAATGCATTTTCATCATGCTCATGATTTCCCGTAATGAAATAAATAGTGTTCATTTAACACATTTTTTAGTTTTAGCTTTAAACGTTTTGCTGTGCACTACGTCTAAAAACTAAATCAATCACAACATTATGTTAATGAAGAAGGTACTTCTGGTGGTGCTGATGATGATGTTTGCATCGGCACTTACGTTCGCACAGAATCGTAAAATTTCTGGTAAATTGTCAGACAAAGAGACTGGTGAGTCGGTTATTCAGGCAACAGTTCAATTATTAAAGACAGACAGCTCGTTTGTAAAGGGAACACTTTCAAATATGAATGGAGAGTTTTCGCTGACAGCCCCGTCAAACGGCAAGTATATCCTGAAAATCAACAGTATAGGTTATAAGAGTATTGTGAAGGACATCACAATATCCGGTGGCAAGGATGTGTCGCTTGGCAGCATGTCAATGGGACCTGATGCTATCATGCTGAAAGGTGTTGTGGCAACTGGACAGGCTTCGAAAGTGACCGTGAGAGAAGATACCTTTGTATATAATGCAGCCGCCTATCGCACGCCCGAGGGTTCCGTCATCGAGGAATTAGTGAAGAAATTGCCCGGTGCCCAGATTGATGATGATGGTAAGATTACTATCAACGGCCGTCAGGTGAATAAGATTAAGGTCGACGGAAAGGAGTTCATGACCGGCGATACAGAGACCGCCCTGAAGAATCTTCCTGTCGATATCGTAAACAATATTAAGGCTTATCAGGAGAAGAGCGACTTGGCTCGCGTAACCGGTATTGATGACGGTGAGGAAGAAACGGTGCTCGATTTCGGTATTAAGCCTGGAATGAACAAAGGATACTTTACCAACGACGACTTAGGAATCGGTACGAAAGACCGTTATTCTGCTCGTCTGATGGGTGCGCACTTTACTGACAAGACTCGTCTGATGGGATTCTTCAATGCCAACAATACCGGCGATCAGGGATTTCC
The DNA here is from genome assembly GCA_016291595.1 of Prevotella sp. Classification (GTDB taxonomy): domain Bacteria; phylum Bacteroidota; class Bacteroidia; order Bacteroidales; family Bacteroidaceae; genus Prevotella. Next base: position 2,607 of record JAEEXN010000135.1, on the reverse strand, counting down.
TGGTGGCGGTGGAGGTGGCCGCTGGGGTGGCCCGCGTGGTCTGAACGCCAGTAAAATGGCTGCAACCAACTATAACTTCCAAAATGACAAGTTGGAGATTGACGGTAGCTTGCGCTGGAATCATCGCGACGGTGATCAGCAGACTATTTCTTCAGTTGGCCGTTTCAACCTTGCCAACCAGTCGTACGAAAACAGCATCAGCCAGAATTACAGCAGGAATAATAATATTGATGCCCGTGTACGGTTGGAGTGGAAGCCTGACTCAATGACCAACATCATGTTCCGCCCGAATTTCCGTTGGAATAACAGTGACGGAATCAACTTCTCCAGGTCGGCTACTTTTAATGAGGATCCTTACGGATACGTCACCGATCCGCTGAACTCGCTGAGCATCCTTAAAGACAAGAATGTGCTGGTGAACGACGCCGATAATGGCTCAATGTCGTATAGCGACGGACTCTCTACCAGTGCCATGTTGCAGTATAACCGTAAGTTGGCCAAGCCCGGACGTAATATCACTATACGTGGTAATATCAACTACAACGATAATGATAGCAAGAGCCTCTCGACATCGCGGACAACTCTTTATCAAATGCAAGACATGTTCGGTAATGACTCAACATTCTATACCAACCGCTACAACCTCACACCTACAAAGAGTTGGAGCTACGCCTTGCAGGCAACCTATAGTGAGCCTATCTTCAAGGGCGGATTCCTGCAGTTCCGTTACCGTTTCCAGTACAGTTACAACAAGAGTGACCGTTCTACCTATGATTTCGGAAACGTAAGCGACTTCTCTAATCTGGGTTATCACTATCGGGGGTGGGATTCATATTTGAGCCATTTGGTCAATCCGCTGGATTCTTACTTGGATGATGACCTGAGCCGTTTCTCTGAGTACAAAAACTATATTCACGAAGCAAACATTACATTCCGACTTATCAACAAGGCTTATAACCTGAATGTCGGTGCGATGATTCAACCGCAAAAGACCAATTTTGTGCAGAATTATCAGGGATTACACACCGATACCACACGAAATGTGGTGAATGTTACACCTACACTCGACTTCAGATATAAGTTCTCGCCTGTCAGTGAACTTCGTGCGGAGTATCGTGGAAGCACTTCTCAGCCATCGATGAGCGACTTGCTCGATATTACCGACGACAGCAATCCTATGAACATCCGTAAGGGTAACCCTGGTTTGAAACCCTCGTTCAACAACAGGTTTGAGCTCAGATATAATAACTATATCCAGAGTCACCAGCAGGGTATCATGACCTTTATTAATTATAATAATACGCGTAACAGTATCAGTAACAAGACCACATATAATACAGAAACCGGTGTGCGCACCACCCAGCCTGAGAATATCAACGGCAATTGGAATGCCAATATCGGATTGATGTATAATTTCTCTATTGACTCGGCCGGTGTGTGGAACGTCAACAATTTTGCAATGGTAAACCACGCAAACAACGTGAACTATCTGGCACAGGGCCATGAGAGCGTAGAGAATACAACCCGTTCGGATATGATTATGGAGCGCCTGCAGGCCAGCTATCGCAAAGACTGGCTGGAGGTGGCTCTCGATGGAATGTTCAACTATAATCACTCGAAAAACCTTCTGCAGTCGGTTAGTAATCTCGACACTTGGACATTCTCTTACGGAGGTAGTATCAATATTTACGCTCCGTGGGGAACCAGTATATCTACCGACCTGCATAACCAAAGCCGCCGTGGATATAACGATAGCAGCATGAATACCAACGAGCTGATATGGAATGCACAGGTGAGTCAGTCGTTCCTCAAGGGTAATGCGCTGACACTCAGCTTGCAGTTCTATGATATTTTGCAAAACCGCAGCAACTTCAACCGTTCAGTTACTGCTGATATGCGTAGCGACTCCAGGTATAATAACATTAATTCTTATGCTATGCTGCACGTCATCTACCGCTTCAATCTCTTTGGCGGACGTAATAAGGAAGGTGGTGATCGTGGACCTGGCCAGTTTGGCCGCGGTGGAGGCCGTGGCGGCTGGGGCGGTGGACGTCCTGGTGGCTGGGGTGGTGGCCGTCCCGGTGGTGGCTGGGGCGGTGGAAGACGCTTCTAACACCATTTGTATATAGTCAAAGTATATTTCATCATAAAATAATAATCAGCGGGTCATAGCATACGGCCCGCTGATTATGTTTTTGCTTATAAGGTCTAATCAGGCATTAATTAGCGTGTAACTAGGCATCAATTCGAGCATAATCAGGCTTTAATTGCAATTTCAATGGGAAATCAAGGGCCTGTTCCTCCGATTTTCTGACACACAGCTTGCATGATTCTGAATTCGTCTAACTCACGTGTGTTTACGTCCGCAGAAGCCATGTTTTCGTTTGTAGACGCTATGTTTGCGTTTGTAGACGCTATGTTTTCGTTTGTAGAAGCTATGTTTTCGTTTGTAGAAGCCATGTTTACGTTCGTAGAAATCATGGTTACGCCGATAGAAGGTGTGGTTGCGCTCGTAGAAACCATGTTTTCGCCCCCAAAAGGCATGATTACGCTAAAAAAAGGCATGTTTACACCCCTGCCAGCGTAGGAAAACGAAAAATGTGACGT
>JAEEXN010000134.1 GCA_016291595.1 Prevotella sp. | reverse complement strand
AGTAGCATCTCATCTCATATCCGTCGTAGCGCACCAGGCCATTGCGTGTGCCTATCCAAACATAGCCCTGCTTATCTTGAGCCAATGCCTCTACTTGCTTATGAGGCAAGCCCTCCTGACTTCCGATATGCTTGAAAAAATAACTGTAACCCATTACCGGAGAAAGCCCCGACAACAGGAAACCAAAAACCAAAAGACATTTATTTGCAATTCGTTTTACCACAGCACAAAGTTACACATTTTTTGGAAATTCCATTCATCATTCACAAACAATCTACATTATTACGGTCATTGATTTCCTATTGTAAGCCTGCCTTGGATGAAAGTTGCTGTGGCAATATGCATCAGTCGGGGGTGTATCTTCGTATGTGAGAAGTGTGAGTGAAACACGATACGCAACTGACCATCATGGTCTGTAAAAAGGGAGTGATGACCACATCCAGCAAGACCGTTCCAACGGTGAAGTATTGGGTTCTTCTCTGATTTTGTCCAGACTGCATCTATCGTTGGGGCAGTTGCGTAACCGACAGCATAGTCCTGACTTTGATAGTCATTGGCTGAGTAGGTGAGATAGTATTGGCCGTCGTGCTTGATGACGAACGGCCCCTCGCAGACACGCCCCAACCGGCCTTCCCATGGCTCGGTGACATGGATACACTCACGCAGCGTACCAGCAACCGGGGTCATAAGATCGTTTTCGAGGCGGCATCGCCAAATACAGTTGCCATCTGTAAAGCGAACGAAGAAGAGCCATGCAGAACCATCATCGTCGAAGAAAACGCTGGAGTCGATACACTTCTCGTCACCCAATAGCGACTGCATCATCCGAGTGCCTTGCTGTCGGAAAGGGCCTAATGGAGAGTTAGCAACAGCGACATACAAGTGCTCATTGGCTGAGTAATACATATAATATCTGCCATTCTTATGGTAGACTTCCGGTGCCCAAAACCAGCGTTCTTCTGTCGTGTTCACTTTGGAGAGTGCCAGTCCTTGAAATTTCCATGTCTGCAGGTCTGTGGAAGTATAAACTTCTATGCCATCGGGGGAATGTGTGCCATAGGCATAGTAGACACCATCCTCGAATAGGATATATGGGTCGGCTAAAGGTGCAAGGCCATCCACCTTGTTTTCGGCAAAGACTATCCATGCCATCGTCAGGCATAGCCACAAAGAGATTTGTCTTTTCATTTGCGATTGAGTATCTTCCGGGTTTTGATGGTTCCGTCAGGCTGCCGCTCTCGGATAACCGTCAAAGGCAGACCTGGATAATAAGATGAAAGGTTCACGATACGCTCAATGGGGTAGAAAGTCTTTTCAACACTTCCAATGGCAGTATCTTCGGGTTTTTCTCCCAAACGTAGTTCCATCCAGGTCCACGGTTTGTCAGGATGGGCATCAGGGATGGATTCGGTATAAGGTGTTCCACTGCGATTGTCCACACATTCTATGGCAAAAGCCAACCTTTGCCCCACTGGAGGCTCCTGAAGTCCGAAGTCCGACCAGGGGATGGCTGTCTCAATGATGTAGTAACCGGAGCTTGATGATGTGGCAGTGCGCATTTTGAGGTCGCTGGGGCTGCCGTAGCTCCATCTGCCATCAGCACCATAGTAAGGACGCATCAGTGTTCCATTCCTTCTGATGCCAAACTTGTAGCAGCCTTGCTGTGGAAGTTCGTCACAGGTATCCTGCATATCGAAATAGAGTGTGATGGCATCACAGTCAGCTCCGTTAGGCACCTGCGTCCGGTCGCTTACACGCGTGAAGAAATATAGAGAGTCGGTATCGTAAGCCAAGTCTGCAGCAACTCGTGTTCCTGTTTGCGTCCCGAGAATCATCTGTGTGGCATTGCGCTTCAGATAGCCCTCACCATTGGTCAGTTTGCCGTCTATGACAGGATGGCCATATGGAGCCTGAAGTTGCCTGACTGGGTAGCCCTTTATCATTTCGATATTCCCTGCTATACCACTGACCGCTACTACAATTCCTGTATCAATGACAGCCAGTGAGTTCCATAGTCCCTCTTCATTAGCGCCAATGTTGAAAGGTACACTGACTGCTTTGAAGTCGCGGGCCTCGCTGTTGCCCACAGCCACACGCATCTGTGGATGACCGTCATGATTCAGTCCAGACTGATGACTCATCACCGTCTCACCCCACGGCAATACACGCAGATAAGGTGCGCCTCCCAGTGCCTTGGGAGCGAAATCAAGGTTATATGTTTTTTCTCTGTTCTTGTCTGTGCCACTTACCCAATAGTCATCAGCCCAGTTGTTGTCCAAGGTGGTGCGTACGGTTGTCGGATAGAAGTCAGTGAAACCGGCTCCCCATCCATTATCTTCTATGATGACCACTATTTCCGAACCGTCTTTCAACAAAACGGGCGATGGCATACCGTCACGGTAATACTGCCTGAAGCTGATACGCTGCGGTTCTGTCCACGATAGTCCACCGTCGAAGGAGCGGCAAAGTGATATCTGCTGCTCGCTACTGTTGGTGAAAGGGCTCTCATCGGCAAAGTATAACTGCAGTTCGCCCGAAGGTAGCTGGAGCATTGACGGCTCCCAACAGCCGTCACCCCAAAGGTGGCTGGCATCGTAGACAAGAATCTCATCGCTCCACGTACGTCCATTGTCCTCCGACCGTCTGCATCTTATGCCGAATTTCCTGTCTTCCGAATAAGGGCTGACAGGTCGTGGATTATAGGCAACGACAATTGTCCCATCGCTCAGCTGAATTAAGTCGGGCACACATTCGTTCACACCAGTGGGGTTTGAGGCAATGCGTGTTGGCGATGACCATGACGCACCCTTATTGGAACTTGTCGCCATCTGGATGCCTCCGCTTTCGCAGACAGCCATGAGACTTCCATCTTGCAACTCAATCACACGGCTATAACCACCACCTCGGAAGATTGTGGTACGTGTGGCTGTGTCCCAAAAGATTCGCGACCCTTTATACGGTTCCACTCTTATCGCTTTTGCGGGAAGAGTGAAAACCGATATAAGGGTCAGGCTTATGAGAATAACTTTTAATCTGAACATCTGCTATAATAACTCTATTCTTTGCTGAATATTATACGGGAATCTGCTGTGACTTGGGTATTGCTGCCATGTGTGCGGCGGAGCGTATACTCATGGTTGGGCACAATCAAACTGCCAGGAGATACCACAGACTGTCCGTCAAGCAGCTGCACACCATCGTCAACGGTAAAGTCGAGCGTCGGGTCATCACCAGTATAAATGTAGGTCAGCAGATCCTGATAGTAAGCTGACCGCCTAAGTGTGGCTTCTTTTTCACCCACAGTGACCGTCAGCAGTTCCGGATAGACCATGCCATAAAGCGTGTAGTCGCGCACGGTACCCGAGGCAGAGACGACGCGGATTGCATGGTCGGCATTCAGCGCATAGTAAGTGCGTGAATTGTACGGTTCTCCGTCAATGGTAACCTTTGCCGAATCGCTCTCAATGGAAAGATTGAGCCGTTGACGACTGGCGTTCACCGCGATCTCACGGTTGTTGTAGAGTTGTTTCTGAGGCAGACGCATCACCCAAGTGTCATCACCAATCAATTGAGCGTAATAGACATTGGGCGTGACAGTGGCGGAAATGGCATCAATGGTGTTCACGTCATCGGTGACGGTGACATCAAAGCTGTACATGTCGGTCTTCAGCGATTTGCCTAGATAAGTGTCGTATGTACTGGCGATGCAGACCACGTGAAACGTGCCTGGCGTATGGTAGCTATAAGTGAACAGTCCTTTGTTGACGGCAAATCCTGTGTTGCTCGAATCGCGCCGTTCATACTGGTGGTCCTTGTCTCCTGTGAAAACAACAATTTGGTCGGCCACACCAGTGAAGTGTATCTCCATCGACTCATTGATTTCCAAATTGGTCTTGCTGACATTGGCCTGCAACGAGGGTGTCCGGGCTGGCTCATTGTCATCGCTGCAAGAGGCGAGGAATAACGTGAATAGTGAGCAATGAATAGTAAATAATACTAAACCTGTCAATAGCTTTCTGTATCTTTTGGTAATCATATCTTTCATTTCTTTAATCTCAAATCACAGTTCTCTTAGTATCCCGGATTCTGTTCCACCACGCCATTGCTTATGTCAATCTCATTCTGAGGGATAGGCATACGCTCGTGTACACCAGCTATGAAATACAAACCACGGCTGTTGGGGCGAGAACGGCCGAACGTATGGAGCACCTCGGCGGCACGTCCTTGACGGACAAGGTCGAAATAGCGGTCCCACTCGTAGGCCAGCTCCATCCGGCGCTCACTGTAGATTTGGTCGCGGATATAGCCATAACTGCCAGGCTGGTAGAGTCGGGTGCTGCCATTGATGGTGTTGACCTGTGCCTTACAGAGATTCAGTTTTTCCAGAGCTTCCTCACGATTGCCTGTCTCGTTGAGGGCCTCGGCCTGCATCAGCACCACATCGACATATCTCAATACACGGCGGTTACGTCCATTGTCACCGGCATTCTGTGGTTTGTCTTTCTTTGGTGTATACCATTTCAGCGACACGAATCGGCCTTCACCACCCTGCCACATCTCACCGTCTGGGGTGTTGCCTTGATGATGGATGACATAGTCTTTGCGCACATCATCGCCGAAGATGTCGTTGACGATACCGCTGGTGCCGTACATCTGGGTCGTACCCACGTCGAAGTGCTCGATGCCTGCGCCTTCGTTGACATCGCCGTTGGATCCGTCGGCACTCTCCTTGAAGACAACCTCAAAGACAGAGCCTTTGCAGAACTCGCCGTCAGAATACCACTGATAGACGTAGGCCCATTTGTCGCCGTTGTGGAGAGGGTCACCGAAGTAGTCACGGTAGTTCAGAGAATAGATATTGTTCACGTCGAACAGCCTGGTTTGAGCAGTCTCATACTGATAGTCAGAAGCCGTGTACTGCTGGGGTTGGAACCACAGTCGCTGGCGCAGGGACTCCCAGTCTTCCTGTCCGTCGTATTTCAGCACTTGGCCGATAGTGAGGGGAGCACCATCGATAAAATAGCGTCCCAGTTGTGCCATCTCTTCCCATTTGGAAGAGGGAACACCTGGTTTGGCCTGATACATCAGCACTTTCATCAAGAGGGCCGTGGCAGCTCCTTTGGTTGCCTTGCCCACCTCTCCATATGCATAACTTACCGGCAGCATTACCATTGCCTCCCGCAATTCTTTCTCAATGTAGGCTTAGGTCTC
>JAEEXN010000041.1 GCA_016291595.1 Prevotella sp. | reverse complement strand
TAGGTAGATAATTACAAAGGTCTTTCAGATTCAGCCAAGCGTCGGCATCCTCTCTCGGAACTGATTGCAGAGCGTCAATCTTGTGTTCCATGACCTCCAATCTCTGGACGATGTCTGCCAAAATCTTTGGCATAGCATCAAAAGAATAAGTTATTTCAGCCATATCAATATGGTTTTTAAGATTGGCTGCCGTCAATATGAAAACAGCCACTTTCGAGTGAAAGCGACTGCAAAAGTATCGGTGCTTTGAATGGTGGATTTGTGGTGGAATGATTCACCATCCTTTCACCACGAATATTCTATTAAATCCACCCTAACTAATTGTAAATCAGCTATATTAAAGAAATTTAAAGAGAAAAGATTTTTGAATGGTGAAAGCATGGTGGAACGATGGTGGGGCATTTCCACCATCGTTTCACCATCAAAATAGGGTGTTGGACACAAAAAAGGGACAAGATTCTTGAGATGTCAAGAGTCTTGTCCCTAATATGAAGGAGGCAGATTTGCCTCAATTATTGAAATCTACATTCAGTTTTATGGTGTCAGCAGCCTGTTCTTTTTTCTCGTCAACCACCTTTGCATAAACTTGTGTTGTGCGAACATTGGTATGACCTAACATTTTGCTGACGGTATAGAGGTCTGTGCCACTGCTCAACTGGATTGTAGCATATGTATGACGGAAGCAGTGGAAGGTGATGTGCTTCTTGATGCCAGCAGCTTTTATCCAACGCTCAACTGGTTTTGAAATCCATGAGGGCTGTGGAAGTCCACTGAAAACGAGTTCATCGGGATGCCCCGGCTCTCCGCAAAGTTGATATGCCTGGTCGGATATTGGCATGTATTCCACACCTTTAGTCTTGCGTTGAGTGAAATTGATGCGATAGTGTTCACCCTCTTTAGTTATCTCTTTCCAGGTCATCTTCATGATGTCACTATGCCGGAGACCTGTAAGTGCAGAGAACAAGGCAGCTCTCTTGATAACAGGATTACTACATGGTGTTGCAGCCAGTTGGTTAAGTTCTTCCATTGTCAGATGCTCGCGTCTGCTTTCCTGCTCCTGAATGCCTTTGACCTTGGCAGCAATGTCAACCATAAAGTAACCATCGATAAAAGCCTGCTTCAAGGCTGTCTTAAAGATGCCGAAATACGATGAAGCCGTGTTTTGGGAAATTATTCCTTTCTTTCCTGCACCCTTGGGAGCCACCAAAAGGAATTGCCTAACTTTCTCTATCATTTGTAGATTGATAGAGCCGAACAGTAACGGCTGGTTATCGGCAAATAGCTTCAATAATTCATATACACGGAACCAAGTATTATAAACACTATCTGCATTATTGGTATTACGAGTGTACGCCAACTTTTTGAAGTAAGCGATGAAATCACATCTTGATTTCTCCACTTGTTCTGCCATTGCTGCATCGGCATCAGAATAGAGGTCTTTGGTGTCGTATTCCTTTTGGCGAATGGCTCTGATGCGGTCTGCGTAGAGACAATTCTCTTGGTCTAACTCTGACTTGCAGAGAATTATACCATTCAAATCACGCTTGGGCTTATAGGTTACTTTCCCATCTGAGCCAGTCCGAGCTGTTCGCGACTTGTCCCAGATAGGTGTTTTAATAGAACGGTTGATGTACTCTCTCACTCGCTGTGGCTTATCCTTTCCCTCCACTTGAACAGGATAAGCTTCCAGATAGAGGTACCATTCATCATAATAATCTGACTTGCGCAACCTGACCGTTACGCGGGTATTAGTAAATGATTTCTTCATGGCTTGCCTGATTTGTAAAGGTTATCAATGTCTTCTTTGGGCGCATACACATAGTTCCCAATCTGACGGATGGGGATGGAGTACTTACGAATATGAAGATAAACAGTACTGTCGTTCACATGGTATTTCTCAGAGATTTCACCAATCGTATAACAATTCTCTGGCTCCATGTTGTAAAGCTTTGGCAAGGGTTTGAAGGTGTTGTCAAGTACATACTCTCTACCGCCAAACATATTCTCTAAGTCAGACTTTTTTATCCGGATAAGGCGTTTCCCCAAATTCACACATGGAATTGTCCCTTTGCGGATGAGACGATAAATAGTGTCCTTGCTAACAGAAAACATGGCAACAGCCTCTTGAACGCTGATGTAGTCTCTGGAATCTGGGATATTGGCAACCAGCTCTTCAAGTTTAGCCAACTTTTCAATCTCTGCTTTTTTCTTCTTACTTGCAATCTCACTACACTTCTTTGAGCAAAACCTAGACTCAACGGTTTTGGCATAAAACCATGCGCCACAGATTTCGCATTTTCTCTTGATTTCAAACTTTGCTCTTGCCATACTCAAAATTAGATTAAAACAAGCCAAATTTCGCTCGTAGATTTTACATGTATATTTTTGTTGGGTGTCATTGCAAAATAAGTTTTGGTACAAATTTGCTGCAAATTTACGCCAAAAATCGCTATAAAACAAGAGAAATATCAGAATTAACAAAAATTAAAAATCCGTGCAACTTATTGAGTTACACGGATTTCTTTATGGTTTATTTATGGATGTTTAACTTCCATCAATGGACCTCCTCAAAGTCGGCGTCCTGGATGGTCTCGTCAGAGTTGCCGCCCTGCTGCTGTCCGGCCTGAGCACCACCGCCAAAGCCTTGTGCTCCACCGAAGCCTGCGCCTGGACCTTGCTGTGCACCAGCCTGCTGATACATCTGAGCAGATGCAGCCTGCATTACCTGATTCAGGTTGTTAATGGCGTTGTCGATAGCATTCACGTCGCCAGCCTTATGAGCATCCTTCAGAGTCTGGAGGGCGCTTTCGATGGCCGGTTTCTGGTCAGCGGGAATTTTGTCACCGTTATCCTTCAAGAAGTTCTCGGTAGTGAAGATCATAGAGTCAGCCTGATTCATCTTGTCGATTTTCTCGCGTTCCTTCTTGTCAGCCTCAGCATTAGCCTCAGCCTCAGCCTTCATGCGGTTGATCTCGTCCTCGCTCAAGCCGCTGCTAGCCTCGATGCGGATGCGCTGCTCCTTGCCGGTAGCCTTATCTTTGGCACTTACGTTCAAGATACCGTTAGCATCGATATCGAATGTAACCTCAATCTGTGGCACACCACGGCGTGCGGGAGCAATTCCCTCAAGGTTGAACTGACCAATTGACTTGTTCTGTGCAGCCATTGGACGCTCACCCTGCAATACGTGGATGGTCACGGCAGTCTGGTTGTCGACGGCAGTAGAGAAAGTCTCGGCCTTCTTGCACGGAATAGTGGTGTTTGCCTCGATGAGCTTGGTCATCACGCCGCCAAGAGTCTCGATACCCAGTGTAAGTGGAGTAACGTCGAGCAATACGATGTCTCCCACGCCACCTTCCTTATTCAGAATAGCACCCTGGATAGAAGCGCCTACTGCAACAACCTCGTCGGGGTTCACGCCCTTTGAAGGCTCCTTGCCGAAGTAATTCTTCACGAGTGTCTGCACAGCAGGGATACGGCTTGAGCCACCTACGAGAATAACCTCGTCGATATCGCTGGTTGACAGTTTTGCGTCGCGGATAGCATTCTGGCAAGGTACGAGACATGCCTGAATGAGGTCGTGAGCCAACTGCTCGAACTGAGAACGTGTGAGCGTCTTCACCATGTGCTTAGGCACACCGCCTTCAGCTGAGATGTATGGCAGGTTGATTTCCGTAGAAGTGGTAGACGACAACTCAATCTTAGCTTTCTCGGCAGCTTCTTTCAGACGCTGCATGGCCATCGGGTCTTTTGACAGGTCGATGCCTTCGTCAGCCTTAAAACCATTTACCAGCCAGTCGATAATCACCTGGTCGAAGTCGTCACCTCCAAGGTGAGTGTCACCATTTGTAGAGAGCACTTCGAAGACACCACCGCCAAACTCAAGGATAGAGATATCGAACGTACCTCCACCAAGGTCGAATACGGCAATCTTCATGTCCTTATTGGCTTTGTCAACACCGTAAGCCAGAGCTGCAGCTGTAGGCTCGTTGACAATACGCTTCACGTTGAGGCCTGCAATCTGTCCTGCTTCCTTTGTGGCCTGACGCTGAGAGTCAGAGAAATAGGCAGGTACGGTAATGACGGCGTCGGTCACTTCCTGTCCGAGATAGTCCTCGGCGGTCTTCTTCATCTTCTGCAGCACCATGGCAGAGATTTCCTGCGGAGTGTACTTGCGTCCGTCGATGTCAACACGCGGATAACCATTTTCGTTGACAACGGTGAAAGGAACACGCTCGGCCTCTTTCTGTGCCTGGGCGTATGTCTCACCCATAAAACGCTTAATAGAGTAAACGGTGTTTTTCGGGTTTGTGATAGCCTGACGCTTAGCAGGATCACCCACCTTGCGCTCACCGTCCTTTACAAAACCTACCACTGAAGGAGTGGTACGCTTTCCTTCGCTGTTAGCGATTACTACTGGCTCGTTACCCTCGAATACGGCAACGCAGCTGTTGGTAGTTCCTAAGTCGATTCCAATAATCTTTCCCATAATTGTATTTTTTTATTATTTGTTATTTCATCATTATTATGGTTGCTCATAGCAATCCGATGATGAAACAACAAATGGTGTGCCAACTGAAGGAAAGATTGTCAGAGTGTGACAAGTTGTCAGAAATAAGAAAATAGTGACAAGTGAGTGTCGCTTCTTTCCCACTTGCCACTATCATGTGTTTATTTATCAGCGATGGCAGCCATAATCTTGGCTTCCAGCTCCTCGCAAAGCTCAGGATTATCTCTGAGCAGAGCCTTGGTGGCATCACGGCCTTGTGCCAGCTTCGAGCCTTCATAGCTGAACCACGATCCGCTCTTCTGGATGATGCCGTACTCAACGCCCAAGTCAATAATCTCGCCGATTCGTGAGATGCCCTCGCCGAAGGTAATCTCAAACTCAGCCTTGCGGAAGGGAGGAGCCACCTTGTTCTTTACCACCTTCACGCGCACCAGATTACCAATTACCTGATCGCCATCCTTGATAGCAGTTACCTTGCGGATGTCAAGGCGTACGGAAGCGTAGAACTTCAAGGCGTTACCACCGGTAGTGGTCTCCGGATTACCAAACATGATGCCAATTTTCTCGCGCAACTGGTTGATGAAGATGCAAGTGGTGTTGGTCTTCGAGATAGTGCCCGTCAGCTTACGTAGCGCCTGGCTCATCAGGCGGGCATGCAGTCCCACAGCCGAGTCACCCATATCGCCCTCAATTTCCTTCTTTGGAGTAAGAGCGGCCACCGAGTCGACCACCACGATGTCCACAGCCGAAGAGCGGATCAGTTGGTCGGCAATCTCCAGAGCCTGCTCACCGTTGTCGGGTTGTGCGATATAAAGGTTGTTCACGTCGACGCCCAGCTTCTCTGCATAAAAACGGTCGAATGCATGCTCTGCATCGATGAAGGCGGCAATACCGCCAGCCTTTTGTGCCTCTGCAATAGCGTGGATGGCGAGTGTGGTCTTACCAGATGACTCTGGGCCATAAATCTCGATGATACGTCCTTTCGGGTAACCGCCTACACCGAGTGCCGCATTCAAGGCAATACTGCCAGTTGGAATCACTTCAACGTTTTCCACCTGCTCGTCGCCCAGTTTCATGATGCTTCCCTTCCCGAAGTCTTTTTCTATTTTCGACATAGCGGCCTGCAATGCCTTCAGTTTCTCCTGTTGAGCATTCAAGCCCTCTGTTTCTTCTTTTTTTGCCATAGTTGTTTTGTTTTTTATTCTTATGCCTTAAAAGTGTGATGGCTCTAAAACCTCAAAAGGATTAGAGTTCCAAGTTTCCATCGTGAATCTCGTGCCAGGGCAGTCCCTGTTTGTTCAACTGCTCAAGGAACGGATCGGGATCGAACTCCTCAACGTTGAATACACCAGGTTTCTTCCAGAGTCCTTTGCAGAACATCATGGCGCCAATCATTGCGGGAACACCCGTGGTGTAAGAGACACCCTGCATGCCTGTCTCCTCGTAGGCGGCACGGTGTGAGCAGTTGTTATATATATAATAGGTGTGCTCCTGACCGTCGTTGCCAATGCCCCTGATGCGGCAGCCGATAGAAGTCTCGCCCTCGTAGTTCTCACCAAGGTCTTGCGGGTTAGGTAGAACAGCCTTGAGGAACTGCAGCGGTACAATTTTCACTTTCACTCTCTCGTCGGGATTGTCGGCCAAAGGCGCCTCGTAAGTAATCTCGTCGATTCGGCTCATTCCGAGGTTCTGAATCACCTCAAGATGTTTCAGATACTGCTGGCCGAAGGTCATCCAGAAACGGGCGCGCTTGATGGTGGGATAGTTGATGACCAGCGACTCAATTTCCTCGTGGTGCAGCAGATAGCTGTCGCGCGGTCCGATATTCGGATAAGTCAGGTCCTTGTGAATCTCCAGCGGCTCGGTCTCCACCCATTTGCCGTCTTCCCAATAGAGGCCTTTCTGGGTTATCTCGCGGATATTGATTTCTGGGTTGAAGTTGGTGGCAAAAGCCTTGTGGTGGTCGCCGGCATTGCAGTCGACGATATCGAGATACTGAATCTCCTTGAAATGATGCTTGGCTGCATATGCGGTGAAAATGCTCGTCACGCCCGGGTCGAAGCCGCATCCAAGAATGGCTGTCAGTCCAGCCTCGCGGAAACGGTCGCGGTAAGCCCACTGCCACGAATATTCGAAGTGGGCCTCGTCCTTTGGCTCATAGTTGGCAGTATCGAGATAGTTGCATCCGCAAGCGAGACATGCCTCCATGATGGTGAGGTCCTGATAGGGGAGGGCGAGGTTAATCACCAGTTCGGGTTTATAGTCAGAGAACAGCGCCTTCAACTGCTCTACATCGTCGGCGTCTACCTGAGCCGTTTTGATGGGCATGTCGTATCCCTTGGCATGAATGGCCTCAACCAACTGGTCGCACTTGACCTTGCGGCGGCTGGCAATCATAAACTCTGTGAAAACATCAGCATTCTGCACAATCTTGAATGCTGCCACTGTAGCGACGCCACCGGCGCCAATCATCAATATTCTGCTCATTTTCTTCGTTTAAGGTTTTTGTTTTCAGACTTCTGTTTGCAAAGGAGCATATCAGCTCCTACGCTTTGCTATTTCTAAAAGGCAAAGGTAATGAATTATTCCGTATATACAAAATTTCTGTCGTTATTTATTCGAAAAAACAATTCGGCACAACCTCTGTTTTCGCCAGGCATCCTCCTGGGATTCCAGAGGGTCCTTCCACGATTGCAGAGGGCCCTTCTACGATTGCAGAGAGCCCTTCTACGATTGTAAAGCACGCTTCCAGATTCGCTATGATACGCTTACTGGCATCAGAATAGCCAAACGGGTCAGTTGATCTCGTCTGCACGGATACCGAGCGCCTGCATGAGTGAGTATCCGAGTATTTCCTGCCGGAAATTGCCGCCGGGCATGGGTTGCATGGCAAAGACGGTGATTCGCTTGTCGTCATCCGCATTTTTCAGGGCCACTCGTACGTCGTCGTACATCTTCTCCGCGTCCGGAATAATCATCACCCGTTTCACTTCCTTCAGATTGCAGATGGTTTTCGTGACGTCGATGAAGAAGTCGCGCTTGTTCACCACACTCTCTTCCACGGGGAATGCGGACATCATGAACTCGCCCAGCGAGTCTTTGAATGCTTTCAGGTGCAAATCGTTGGCATAGTCTCCAGGGACGAAATTGTTCAGTTTTACCGCATCCTTGTTGTGAATGAATACTACTGTAGTTTGTGCGTCGGAGTCGTTATCTTGTTCAGAGGGCTTCATCCCTCCGTCTAATGCTACACAATCAATCCACCGTGCGATGTCGGCCTGCTGAATGCGGCGCCCGATCATCCGCTCGAAGTTCACAATCAGGTCGAAAGCCACTTTGTCGATGTAGTCGCCATCCACGATAATGACATTCTCACACCATTTTTCTGTTTTCATTATCTCGTTCATAGTTGCAAAGATACAAATAAAATGATAATTGACAACAGTTGACTGGCAATTATTTTTTCCGTCACCATAAATAATATTAGGCAGATACGCATCGCTTTCCCGCTTTCTGGCGGCAGTATCTGCCGGTATTCTTCAATGGGGAAAATATTTTCTTAAATATGAATTGCCAATTCTTAATTAATTTGTACCTTTGCAGCAGAATTAAGAAAATCTAATAAAAACAAATTAAAAATGTCAACATTAACTATTGCCATTGTCGTGGCTTTCGTTTGCGGCTATTTGTGCATCGCCCTTGAGAGCCTGACAAAGATTAACAAGGCAGCCATTGCGCTGCTGATGTGCGTGTGTTGCTGGACGCTGTTGATGATGGGCCCCGCCGGATTCTATCCCGAGGTGGCATCCAACGAGATTGTCCATCACATCAGCGAGGTGATTGAGCATCATTTGGGTGATGCTGCGGGCACATTGTTCTTCCTCATGGGCGCGATGACCATTGTGGAAATCGTCGACACAAACGGTGGTTTCAACTTTGTGCGTGATGCGCTGAAGACCCGTTCGAAGCGCAAACTGATGTGGCGTGTGGCCTTCATGACGTTCTTCCTCTCGGCCATTCTCGACAACCTGACCACGTCCATCGTGATGATCATGGTGCTGCGCAAACTGGTGCAGAGTCGCGAGGAACGGCTTATCTATGCCGCATTGATAGTTATTTCTGCCAACTCAGGCGGTGCGTTCTCGCCAATTGGCGACGTTACGACCATTATGCTTTGGATTAAGGGTGTGATTACCACACAAGGCGTATTGACAGAGATTTTTGTTCCGTCGCTGGTGTCTATGTTGGTTCCCGCCTTTATCCTGCAATACTCGCTCAACGGAAAGTTCGACAAGTCGCAGAACTTGCCGAAGGCAGCCGTGAGCCAGTTCACGCAGAAGCAGCGTAATATCATTTTCTGGCTGGGCGTTGGCGGACTGGTGTTCGTGCCTATTTTCAAGACGCTGACTCATCTGCCGCCGTTCATGGGTATCCTGTTGGTACTGGGCGTACTGTGGACCGTCACAGAGATTTTCCATTACAACACGTCGGAAGACGATACGATGGCCAAGCGCGTAAGCGATATTCTCTCGAGAATAGACTTGTCGACCATCATGTTCTTCCTCGGTATCCTGATGGCTGTGGCCGTATTACAGGAAATTGGCGTACTGACTGCTATGGGTGAGGGCCTGAACACGGCATTCGCTGGTAATTACTACCTCATCAATGGTATCATTGGTGTGCTGTCGTCAATCGTGGATAATGTTCCGTTGGTGGCCGGTTGTATGGGTATGTATCCAGTGGCTGCCGAGGGCGCAATGGCAGTCGACGGCATCTTCTGGCAACTGTTGGCCTACTGTGCCGGCGTGGGCGGCTCGATGCTCATCATCGGCTCGGCTGCCGGTGTGGTGGTAATGGGCCTGGAGAAGATAACTTTCGGCTGGTATATGAAGAAAATCACGTGGATTGCTTTCGTAGGCTATCTCGCCGGCATGCTTTGCTACTGGGTTGAGCGCATGCTGTTCTTCTAAACAGAAAAGAATAGAAAATAAGGAGCAAGGAACAAAAGAACGGCCGTGCTGGAGTTGAAACTCCAGTTGTACGAAAGGCTCTTGTTCCTTGTTTCTTGTACTTTTACTAAGTTTTAAAAAAATCTGATGAAACGCATACTACGATTCCTGAGAGACTGGACACTTCCCTTTGCGATGTCGTTCGGAGCCCTGATGTACCTGCTGTTTGCCTATACTCCAGCCTTGGAGGAGGCTGCAGTGTTTTTCGATCCGGTGTTCGAACTCATCCTGCCGTTGTTCATGTTTCTGGTGCTGTTCGTGACATTCTGCAAAGTAGACTTCCACAAGATGCGCCCAGTAGGCTGGCATGTGTGGAATATCTTGTTTCAGTTGCTGGTCGTTGCGTTCATCGTAGGTTTCATCCTCTATTTCAATCTGCAGGGAAACGACCTGATCCTGATGGAGAGTGCGCTCACTTGTGTGATTGCTCCGTGCGCCACGGCGGCGGCAGTGGTCACAGCCAAGCTGGGCGGCGACTTGGAATCCATCACCACCTACACTTTCATGACCAACTTCATCACGGCTCTGTTGGTGCCGCTTTGCTTCCCGATGGTCGATCCTGATGTGACAATGACTTTCTGGCAGTCGTTCCTGCAGATATTATATAAGGTGTGCATGGTGCTGGTATTGCCGATGGTGCTGGCCTACATCGTGAAGCATTTCATGCATCGTCTGCATGAAAAGATTATTAGCATTCGCGACCTGTCGTATTATTTGTGGGGTTGTTCGCTCACCATTGTCACCGGAACTACCGTAAAGCATATCTGTCATGCGCAGACCAGCGTGTGGTTCCTGTTTATGATTGCCTTTTTGTCGCTGGTTTTTTGCATTATCTTGTTTGCCGTCGGCCGTATAATTGGCAGCCATTACGGTTGTAAAGTGGATGCGGGACAGGCCTCGGGACAGAAAAACACAGCATTCGCTATCTGGATTGCTTACACTTATCTCACTCCGTTGTCGTCTGTAGGTCCAGGCTGCTATATTCTCTGGCAGAACATCATCAATTCGCTGGAGCTATGGAAGCAGCGCAAGATTGGCGAGAAGTTTTCGTGAGATCTGCTTTCGTTTGTTGACAGCAGGTTTCTAATCGATGCCTGATTACTCTGTAAGTAACCGGTTAATTAAGGTCTAATTAGTTAATCAATTAGCGTCTAATTAATGACCAATCGCAATGCGATTAATGGCTAATTAGACCGTATTTAATGGCTAATTAGAAATTGGTTGACTATTCTATAGTTTTTCCAATAGGAAAGTGCATGCGTGATGTAAGCAAAAAGGATGATCTGAATAACTAGACCATCCTTTATCAACTTGTTCTATTTGCTGCTTGATTACAGAACTATTTTGGCTTATAGCGGATACTCATCGAAGGCATAAAGCACTGTTGACAAATAACGCTCGCCCGTGTCGGGCAGAAGAATAACGATGTTTTTACCCGCATTCCCGGGGCGGCGGGCCACTTCTGTGGCTGCAAAGGTGGCTGCTCCGGCGGAAATACCGACCAATAAGCCTTCCTGTTGTGCCAGTTGGCGGCTGGTGCGGATGGCATCATCGTTACCGACATCAAACACTTCGTCCACATAATTGCTGTTGTAAGTCTTTGGAATAAAGCCTGCTCCGATGCCCTGAATCTTGTGTGGTCCGCTCTTTCCTCCGTTTAATACGGGTGAGGTTGCGGGCTCAACAGCCACAATCTGAATGTGTGGGTTGTATTCTTTCAGCCGTTTCCCGACACCAGAAATTGTGCCACCAGTACCGACTCCCGCCACGAAAATGTCTATTTTTCCTTCAGTCTGATTCCAAATCTCCACACCTGTGGTTTGGTAATGTTTCTCAGGATTTGCCAGATTCTCAAACTGTTGCAGGATAACGCTGTCAGGAATGCTGTCGCGCAGTTGTTCCGCGGCGCTGATGGCTCCTGCCATTCCGTCCTTGCCACTAGTCAGTCTGACCTCTGCACCATAGGCTTTCACCAGATTCCTTCGCTCAATGCTCATCGTATCCGGCATGGTCAGAATGAGTCTGTAGCCTTTTACAGCACTGACCAGCGCCAGTCCAACACCCGTATTGCCGCTTGTCGGTTCGATGATAGTTGCTCCGGGTTTCAGGATTCCTTTTCGCTCGGCGTCTTCTATCATAGCCAGTGCGATACGGTCTTTCGCACTTCCGCCGGGATTGAAGAATTCCACCTTGGCGATGAGTGGTGTTTGTAACCCTTTGAATGCTGAGAATTTTCCGAGTTCCAGTAATGGCGTATTGCCAATGAGTTCTGTCAGTTGTCTTGCAATTTTAGTCATGTTTTTTTTTCTATATATCCGGGAGATTCAGGATACTCTTGGCATCCTATATTTTCTCCAGAGCTTGTTGTAAATCGTCGATAATGTCGTCGATGTGTTCGGTACCGATACTCAGTCGCACGGTAGCAGGAGTAATATGCTGGCTGGCCAGCTCCTCGGGAGTCATTTGCGAGTGAGTGGTGGTGTAAGGATGGATAACCAAGCTTTTCACGTCTGCCACATTGGCCAGCAGCGAGAATATCTGAAGCGCGTCGATGAATCGCCATGCCTCTTCCTGCCCGCCTTTCACCTCGAATGTAAAGATACTGCCGCCTCCCTTCGGGAAATACTCTTTGTAGAGCTCATGGTCAGGATGTCCCTCAAGAGACGGATGATTCACTTTCGTCACCTTCGGATGCTTCTGAAGGAATTGAACTACTTTCAGGGCATTTTCGACATGCCGCTCCACTCGAAGACTCAGCGTTTCCAGTCCTTGTAATAGTATAAACGCATTAAAGGGTGAAATTGTTGCACCAGTGTCGCGCAAAATGACGGCACGAATGCGTGTGACGAACGCTGCAGGGCCTGCCACGTCGGCAAAAATGGCGCCATGGTACGAAGGATCGGGCTTTGCCAGCGAGGGGAATTTGTCGGCATTTGCTTTCCAGTCAAAGGTGCCTCCATCGACAATCACACCACCCAGCGAACTTCCGTGACCGCCGATGAATTTAGTGGCTGAATGCACCACCACATCGGCGCCAAGTTCTATGGGCCTGATCAGATATGGAGTTCCGAAAGTGTTGTCGATAATGAGCGGCACATGATGCTTGTGGGCCACTGCTGCCACGGCCTTAATATTTGTCACATCAGAATTAGGGTTGCCGAAAGTTTCTGCGTAAACAGCCTTTGTGTTGGGTTGGATGGCAGCCTCAAGTGCCTCAAGATCGTTTACCTTGACAATAGTATTGCTGATGCCTTGGGTTGCCAATGTGTGGGTGATGAGGTTAAACGACCCTCCGTACAAGTTGTCGGCTGCCACAATATGGTCACCGGCTTGTGTAATGTTCTGTAGTGCATAGGTGACGGCTGCGGCTCCGCTGGCAACGGCCAAACCGGCAACGCCTCCCTCCAGGGCTGCTACTCTCTCTTCAAATACTCCCTGTGTGGAGTTGGTCAGACGACCATATATATTACCGGCGTCGCGCAGTCCGAACCGGTCGGCAGCATGTTGTGAGTTACGGAACACATAACTGGTTGTCTGATAAATAGGTACGGCACGCGCATCAGTTGCTGGGTCGGGCTGTTCTTGTCCTACGTGCAGTTGCAATGTCTCGAAGTGTAGTTTCTTGTTACTCATGATTTTGTCCTTTCTTTGTTTTGTGTTAATAATGATGGGTGCAAAGTTAGTGAGTTTGGAAATATCTTCCAAATTTCTTGCAAAATTCAGAAGATATCACTATATTTGCACAGTTTTAATTTGTGTATTTTCTGAATACCCTTCAATTACCGTCTTGTTTTAGAATATTATTCTACGAATAGTATGGAAGAAATAGATGAAACCGACTTGCAGATACTCCGAACACTGCAAAAAAATGCCAAATTGACCACCAAAGAGTTGGCTGAAGCTGTTCATTTAACCCCGACTCCTGTCTTTGAGCGGCAAAAACGGCTTGAGCGGCAAGGCTATATCAAGAACTATGTGGCTGTGCTGAATCCCGATAAATTAGGGCTTGGCCTGCTGGTATTTTGCAAGGTGAAACTACAGCAGATTAATCATGAGATTGCCGATGCTTTTGTCCGGCGCATCATGCGTATTCCCGAAGTGACAGAATGCTATAACACATCAGGCTCGTACGATTATCTTTTAAAGGTACGTGCGCGGGATATGAAACAGTATCAGGAATTTGTGCTGAACAAGTTGGGCGAAATCGAGCATCTGGCCTCCATTGAGAGTACGTTCGTGATGAGCGAGGTGAAGCAAGGTGGTGGTTTGTATATCTGAGTCAGATCTTGGTCAGACAAACGTTTTTTATAAAAACAAAAAATTTTTTTTGTTCATATTGGGCTTTTTATTATCTTTGCCTTTGGAAAAACATTACCGACGACGCTATGCAGAAGTTTGCAGACTATATCCAGCAGATAGAAATCGATTCCCTTTGGAGCGGGAAAAAGCACATTGTGTGGAATCTTGACCGGCAGGTGAACATCCTGAGCGGTATTAACGGTGTGGGAAAGAGCACCATCTTGAATAAGGTGATTAAAGGACTGAAGGCCGGTGGCGAGTTTCCCAGTCATATGCTCAAGGGTGTCAGACTGAAGGTGATGCCCGAAGATGCCAAGTGGATTCGCTTCGACGTGATTCGGTCATTCGACCGTCCAATCATGAATGCTGACATGGTTAGCAAAATGGATCTTAGCTTGGCAACTGAGCTCGATTGGCAGTTGTTCCAGTTGCAGCGCAAGTATCTGGACTATCAGGTAAATATAGGCAATCGCATCATTCAAGTTTTGCAACAAGGAGGTCCTAATGCCGCTTTTGACGCGCAGGAGATTTCCGCTCGCAAGACGCGTTTTCAGGATTTGATTGACGATTTGTTTCAGGATACTGGTAAACGAATCATCCGGACTGAGAATGAGATCCGCTTTACGCAGATAGGCGAAACACTGGTGCCCTATCAGCTCTCAAGCGGTGAGAAGCAGATGTTGGCCATCCTGCTTACGGTGCTGGTTGAGGACAATGAGCCTTATGTGCTCTTTATGGACGAGCCTGAGGTAAGCTTACACGTCGATTGGCAACAGCGTTTGATAGATTTAATACTCGAGTTGAACCCTAACGTACAGATTATACTTACCACTCATTCGCCAGCCGTCATTATGAATGGTTGGATGGATCATGTAACCGAAGTGACCGATATCACGGTTTAGAATTCCCCAATTGAATATCGGGTATTGATGAAATCGAAGCTATGAGTAAACGACTGAATGAGAATATATCATCGAAGTACTTGGAGGCGGCCAATCGGTTGAACTCCAAACGGTCGCGACGCAGAATCGTGGCCTACGTCGAGAGCTACGATGATATTTTCTTTTGGCGTACGGTGCTGACTCGTTTCGAGAATAGTGAGCGTTGCTTCGAGGTGATGCTGCCTACAAGGGTCAACAAACTGGAGCGCGGCAAGAAGGCTGCCATGATGAGGCTCATTACCGAAAGGGTGGGGCAGAGCATGATTGCGTGCGTGGATGCAGACTATGATTATCTGATACAAGGGAAGACTTCCGCCTCGAAACAGATCTTGCAGAATCCATGTATCTTTCATACCTACGCATATGCCATCGAGAACCTGCAGTGTTATGCACCCTCGTTGCACGATGTGAGCGTGGCTGTCACGCTCAACGACCATTTCATCTTCGATATGGAAGAGTATATGCGGCAATACTCGCAGGCTATTTTCCCCTTGTTCGTTTGGAGCATCTGGTATTATCGCACGCCTAATTATACCAAATTCACCATTACAGACTTCTGCCGCGTCATCGAGACTGGTAACTTCAGTATTGTCAAAGCTCCTGTCATCTTGCAAAATGTGCGTCGCAAGGTGGGTGCGAAGATAGCTCATTTGCAGCGTGAGAATCCTAATGCCAAGGAGAGTTATCTGGCGGTGAAGGAGGATTTGAAACGGTTGGGTGTTACTCCTGAAACCACCTATTTATATATACAGGGTCATCATCTGTTCAATAAACTGGTGATCCCGATGATGAAAAAAATCTGTGACCAGCTTGTTCGGGAACGTCAGAATGAGATTTCGCACCAGAGTGTGCATAACACGCAGCGGCGTAATGAACTGTCATGCTATACCCGAAGTATCGAGGATATTTCGGCCATGCTCAAGAAGAATGTCGGATATATGTTCTCTGAGCCTTATCAGCGCATTTGCAAGGATTTGGATCATTTTCTGAATCCGCCTCAGGAGGAAGAGGAACCGTCCTGCAACTTGTCTCAAGAGAATAAAGACCAAGTAAGCCCGTCGTCGGAATATGAGGAACAGTCCTTCTTCCCGTCACAGGAGGAAGCGGCTAAACATACGTCTCCAGAAACTTTATAGTACCTTCAACCTGAATGCCTTTCGTCGTAGCGGGGATTAATACAGTCTCGCCCTCGTTTAGAGTGGTCGTATGTCCTTCATCATCAGTGATTCTGCTTTCTCCTTTCATCCCAATGAGGATGACAAACGAGTCGAGTTCTGAATAGTCGAGTGTCATGGGCTCGTTAAGGTCGTAAACAGCAGTGCTGAAATAGGGACATTCCACAAGACTCACTCCTTCGTTCTTTCGTGGCTGATAGGAAGTACGATAGGTGTCTTCCACTTCATAATTGATGCATTCTGAGGCCTCTTGCGTATGCAATTGCCTGTAATTGCCGTCTTTGTCCTTGCGCTTGAAATCGTATATACGGTAGGTGACATCACTGGTTTGCTGAATCTCAGCTAAGAAACAGCCGGTTCCAATGGCATGAATCCTGCCTGCTGGTAAAAAGAACACATCTCCTTCTTGTACGCTATATTGTGCCAAGGCATCGCAAATCGTATCATTCTCTACCATTTGCTTATATTCCTCAGGTGTGATTCTCAATTTCAAACCACTGTATAGCTTTGCGTCGGAATCAGAGTTCATGATGTACCACATCTCAGTCTTTCCGCGCTCCTTACCCTGCCGGTGAGCAATCTCGTCAGTGGGGTGTACTTGAATGGATAGGTCCTGACGGGCATCAATGAACTTAATGAGCAGCGGGAACTCATTACCGAAACGCTTATAGTTGTCTCTTCCTACAAGTTTCTCACCCAACAGCGTTACCAGCTCATTCAGTTTTTTTCCTGAATACTCGCCATCGCTGACGACAGTCTCATTGTCTTCTACACCTGATATTTCCCAACTCTCACCCACTTGCTGCTGAGTGCTTTGCAAATGTTTGAACGGGATAATCTTGTCACCACCCCAAAGAGTGGATTTTAATAGTGGCTTGAATTTATACATAATTCATTATCAAATTAGTATCAAGGCATCGATTTAGAGTCGGATGCCTCTGTTCACAGTTATCTACTTTGGGTAGTTTTCTATGTGTTAATTGTCTTTCCAGAACGAAGGTGTGAAAAGTACCAACACACTGAATATCTCAAGACGACCCATCAGCATGAGGCCCGTCAGCATCCACTTGGTAATGGTTGGTAAATCACTCCACAGCATAGGAGGCCCTATCATCTCCAGGCCAGGTCCCACATTGCTGGCGCAACTGATGGCAATCGTGATAGAGTTCGTGTTGTCGATACCGCTTAGAATCATCACCACATAAGTGAACAGACACAGCGTCATATAAGCCGTGAAGAACGCCAGTAGCGTTACTTGCGACGAGTAGGGAACGCTTGTAGCATTGACCTTCACTGGCAATACAGCGCGCGGATGGAGGATACGTCGGATTTCGTTGCGCAAAATGGTAAATATCATGACGGCCCGGATACACTTGAAGCCTCCACTGGTTGAGCCCGAGCAGGCTCCTATAACCATGCATAGTCCCAATATGATCCATATGATGTGGTGCCATTGGCTGGCGTCATCGCTGAAGATTCCAGTAGTGGTGATGAACGACACCACCTGGAAAAGTGAGGTTCTGATGGCATCTAACACATGAAAATGGCTGTCGTGAATCAAAATACCTGCAATAACAAGCGTGGCAATCAGCACTAGCGTGATATAGAGCTTAAACTCGGCATTCTTGAAAAACTGCTTGATACGTCCCTTAAACAAAGTAGTGTAAAGCAAGGTAAAGCTGACGCCCGAGAGAAACATGAAGGTGATGGCGGTGTAGTCAATGTACACATTGTGGAAGTAGGCCGTACTCTCGTTGTGAGTAGCAAAGCCGCCTGTCGCCGTTGTGGTCATGGCGTAGTTCACACAGTCGAACAACCCCATTCCTGCCAGATAGTAACATGCGGCACATGTTACGGTCAGCACACTATAGATTGTCCAGATCCATTTGGCTGTGGTGCTCAGTCGTGGATGAAGTTTAGCCCTCATCGGGCCTGTTGCCTCGGCAGCGAATACCTTAACGTTACCGCCTACCATCGACGGAAGCACCGCAATGGTGAAGAATACGATTCCCAGTCCGCCAATCCATTGGGTCATGGTCCGCCACATCAGGAGTCCGTGAGGGAGCTTCTCCACGTCGTTGACGATGCTGCATCCTGTGGTGGTGAACCCCGACATGGTCTCGAAGAAGGCATCGGTAGGATTGTTGATGTAGCCGCTGATGAGATAGGGCAATGCCCCGAACACACTGAATGCAACCCAAGTGAGCGTTACCACCAGATAGGCCTCGCGCCTGCCCAGCGTGTTTTCCGCATCGCGTCCCAAGAATCTCAAGATAAATGATGCTGCGATGGTCACGGTGATGGCAATGACAAATGCGACCACATCGTCTTCCGCCAGATACAGCGCGAGACCAGCGCACAATGCCATCATTACTGCTTCCAGGAATAACAGCTGGCCGATAATCTTGTATACTATCCTCAGATTGGTCATTCTTTCTTTTTTGTTAGATCCCAGCTACTGCAGAGTGTTGCTACAAAAACGTTCAGGTGAAATACTTTTCAATCTTGCTGATATTCATGTTGTGGCAGAAAACCACCACAATGTCTCCGGCTTGTATCTGCGTTCCTCCACTTACCAGCATACCCTCACCGTTTCGAACCAGTCCGCCGATTGTGGCTCCTTTGGGAAGTCCCAGCTCAAACACTTTCTTGCGTGTAACCTTTGAGCCTTGCTGTGCAATAAACTCTGCAATATCGGCATTGGCAGTCATCAGGAAGCGGATGTTGGCTACATCGGCATCGAGCATCATCTGGTAGATGTGGCTGGCAGCCATAGCCTTTTTGTTGACGATGGTACCGATGTCCAGGCTTTCAGCCATGCTTACGTAGTCGATGTTCTCGACCATGGCCACGGTCTTTCTTACGCCCATTCTCTTGGCGGTCAGACACGCCAGGATGTTGGTTTCGGCATTCTCGGTCAGTGCCACGAAAGCCTGAGTGTTCTTGATACCTTCCTCCATGAGCAGCTGCATGTCACGTCCGTCGCCGTTGATTACCATAGTCTGGTCGGTATCCAGCACCTCATTCAGCAACTCACAACGCTTTTCGTTTTTTTCTATCAGCTTCACATTCATGTATTCAGGCATCGTCAGACAGGCCCTTACCGCCGTACTTCCGCCGCCCATGATCATCACGTTCTTCACGTCAACATAGTGTTCCTTGCCTACAATCTTGCGGATATAGGGAATGTAGTTCCTTGTCGTCATGAAATAAGCAAGGTCGTATAGTTTCAACTCGTCCTCACCTCTGGGGATAATGGTCTCGTCGCCTCGTTTGATGGCCACAATGT
This sequence comes from Prevotella sp., assembly GCA_016291595.1. GTDB lineage: Bacteria > Bacteroidota > Bacteroidia > Bacteroidales > Bacteroidaceae > Prevotella. Next base: position 6,218 of record JAEEXN010000041.1, on the reverse strand, counting down.
GGTAGGGGTCGTTCGGTCCGCTTATCTCTTTTAATGGCTGGTTCAGAATCTCACAGCTCTCGCGCAGTTTGATGCCCAGCATCACCAATGCTCCGTCATGTACATCCCATCGTTGTCTCACCCAACTCATCTTCAGACCGTTGGTTATATCGCGTGCTGCCAGCATCTCAGGGAATACAATGCTGGTGATGCCTACCTTGTTGAGGTGCTCTTTCAGTTCTGGAGCCACGTATTCGTAGTTGTCAACCTTGGCTACGGTCTTCTTGGCACCGAGACCAGAGGCCAGCATGCAGCTTGTCAGGTTTTTGTTCTCGTCGGGAGTAACGGCAATGAACAGGTTCGCATGGCTGGTACCTATCTCTTTCAGAGCCTTGATGCTTGTCGGCGAGGCATGGTAGGTCAGCACGTCTACGTCGCTGCCCAGTCCGTCGAGCCGTTCCTCGTTCTCATCCATGAGCACAATGTCATGGTTGTTGCGTGACAACAGTTTTGCCAAGTGTGTACCTATAGCATAAGCGCCGGCTATAATGATCTTCATGGCTGTTATGTGTTGAGTGATACGTGTTGCGTGTCAGGTGCCGACAGCTGTCTGATGGCTTTCACGATGGCTTCGGCATCTAATCCTACTATCTTTCTGAGTTCTGCCACCGTTCCGTGCTCGACAAAGTTGTCTGGTAGTCCCAGTCTCACAATGTTGTTTTGGTATCCGTGGTCGTTCATCCATTCCAGCACGGCAGAGCCCAGTCCGCCGTTCCTTACACCGTCTTCCACAGTGACAATATGCTTAAACTTGCGTCCCACCTCATGCAGGATGCTCTCGTCGAGCGGCTTGAGGAAACGCATGTCGTAATGGGCAACGCTGACCTCCGTCTGTATTTGTTTCAGAGCCTCGGTGACCACTGTTCCTATTGGACCAATCGAGAGTACTGCCACATCACTTCCCTCGCATAGCTTGCGGCCTGTGCCCACCTCAACGGCCTCCAACTGGCAACGCCAGTCGACCATTGTTCCTTTTCCACGCGGATAGCGGATAACAAATGCGCCTTTGTCTGGCAGCTGAGCGGTGTACATCAGTCTTCTGAGTTCGCACTCGTCCATGGGTGAGGCAATGGTCAGGTTCGGTATCGGGCGCAGCGCAGCCAGGTCGAATGCGCCATGGTGCGTGGCTCCGTCCTCGCCCACCAGTCCGGCGCGGTCCAGACAGATCACCACGGGCAGGTTCAGAATGGCCACATCGTGAATGATATTGTCGTATGCCCGTTGGGCAAAGGCACTGTAGATGTTACAGAAAGGCTGCAGTCCGTCTTTCGCCATTCCCGCAGAGAAGGTGACGGCGTGTCCCTCGGCAATACCAACGTCGAACGTGCGGTCGGGCAACTCTTTCATCATGATGTTCATTGAGCAGCCGGTAGGCATGGCTGGTGTCACCCCGACAATCCTCGGGTTTTGCTGCGCCAGTTCCAACAGAGTATGCCCGAACACATCCTGAAACTTGGGCGGCTGGTTGCTGGAGTCCTTCACGATGCGCTCTCCGGTGCCCACGTCGAACTTTCCCGGTGCGTGCCATACGGTGGCTGCTTTCTCTGCAGGCTCATAACCTTTACCTTTCGTGGTATGCAAGTGCAGCAGCTTAGGCCCTTTCATGTCTTTCATCTGTCGGAGCAGGCGCACAATCTCCACCACATTATGCCCGTCGAACGGTCCGAAGTAGCGGATATTCATGCCCTCGAAGATGTTCTGTTGATGACTGATGGCACTCTTGATGGCGTTGCTCAGGCGGATGATGCCTTTCCTGCGGTCGTCGTTTAGGTAACCGCGCTGTTTCAGCCACTTCGAGGCTTTGAACCGGATGGCATTGTAGGTCTTGGTGGTGCTCAGGTTGAGCAGATACTGTTTCATACCGCCTACCGACCTGTCGATCGACATGTTGTTGTCGTTCAAGATAATCAGCAGGTTGTTGGGCGATGACGACACATTGTTCAGACCCTCGAAGGCCAGTCCGCCACTCATGGCACCATCGCCGATGACGGCAACGACGTTGGGAGCATGATCCTCGTCACCGGTCACTTTGGCGGCCACGGCCATTCCCAGCGCTGCTGAGATGGAATTGCTGGCGTGTCCGCACATAAAAGTGTCGTAAGGGCTCTCCTCGGGAGTGGGGAAGGGGTGGATGCCATGCAGTTTGCGGTTGGTGCAGAACTGCTCGCGCCGTCCCGTCAGAATCTTATGTCCGTAAGCCTGGTGTCCCACGTCCCACACGATACGGTCGTAAGGTGTGTTGTAAACATAATGCAGGGCAACGGTCAGCTCCACCGCACCGAGGCTCGATGCCAGGTGTCCTGGGTTGACCGAGAGCTCGTTCACAATGTCCTGCCTCAGCTCCTTGCAAAGCTCAGGCAATTGGTCGACTCGCAACTTGCGCAAGTCATCGGGATATTTAATCTGCTTCAGCAACTTGAAGTCTTCCTCAACCTGCTGACTGCCAGTGTATTTTTCTTCTACTGTCATTAGCATCATGCTATTTCCGCTGCGAAGATACGCTTTTTTGTTGAAAATTCAAAATCTTTCATCGGTTTTCGTTTGCGAAAGTCATCAGAATGATGTATCTTTGCATGAAATTTATGAAATACGGAATTATTGGAACCGGAGCCATTGGTGGCTTCTACGGTGGAAAGCTGGCAAAAGCTGGACTAGACGTGCACTTTCTGTTGCACAGCGATTATGACTATGTAAAGAAGAATGGTCTTCAGATCGACTCGTGCGACGGGTCGTTTCATCTGGACCATGTGAATGTGTATCAAAATGCGGCCGACATGCCCGTGTGCGATGTGGTGCTTGTGAGCCTGAAAACGGTCAACAACCATTTGTTGCGCGACTTGTTGCCACCCCTGATTCATGAGCAGTCGGTGGTGGTGATGATTCAGAACGGCATCGGCGTAGAACCCGATGTGCAGGCTATGTTCCCCGGTTTGCAACTGGTGGCGGGACTGGCTTTCATCTGCTCAGCCAAGACAGAGCCCGGTCGGGTGAACCATCAGTGTTATGGCAGCATCAATTTGGCAGACTATTCGTGCCGCGACGAGGCTTGCATGCGGCGGCTGCTCGACGACTTCATCTCAGCAGGCATCAATACCCATCAGGTGGAATATCATGAGGCCCGGTGGAAGAAGGCCGTGTGGAACATGCCGTTCAACGGGTTGACCGTGGCCTTGAATACCAGCACCGACAAGCTGTTGAGGAATCCAGTGACCCGCCAGCTGGTCCGCGATTTGATGATGGAGGTCATCGGGGCAGCCCGGCATCTGGGGGTGAGGAATCTCGACGCCTCGTTTGCCGAGAAGATGCTCACTACGACCGACGTGATGGTGCCCTACTCACCGAGCATGAAACTCGATTTCGACTTCCACCGTCCCATGGAGATTGAATATCTCTACTCGCGTCCCATCGAGGAGGCCCGCAAGGCTGGCTATCCGATGCCCAAGTTGGAAATGCTGGAGGCGGAGCTGCGGTTCCTGGCTGTGAATACAGGTGGCTGTCCGTCCGCATAACCATTTGGCTTTTAGTTGGTTGACGTTTGGAAAACAAGATTTATAAACCCTAAATATAATAAAATGAAAAAAGTAATTTGCATGGCATTCCTCATGTGCGCCTGTCTGACAAGCTACGCACAAGGAATCTCACCCCAGATGCTGAAACAGATTCAGCAGAGTCAGAAACAAACCGCTGCCGACCGCGCCCTTGGCAACGCCATTGCCGCCAACGCCATCGACAACCTGGCACAGAATCACGAGACTGCTGGCCAGCTCGACACCTATTTCAGCGTGGAGACCCCGAAACAGAGTATCAGCGATCAGAAAAGCTCCGGCCGTTGCTGGATGTTCTCCGGATTCAATGTGCTGCGCTCTAACTTTGCCAAGAAGACCGACTCGCTCCGTGTTGAGTTCTCCCAGGCATACCTCTTCTTCTGGGACCAGCTCGAGAAGGCTAACCTCTTCCTACAGGGCGTCATCGACACCGGCAAGAAACCCATCGACGACCCACGCGTGCAGTTCTTCTTCCACCATCCCATCAGCGACGGAGGTACCTTCTGCGGTGTAGCTGACCTTACCGCCAAGTACGGACTGGTGCCCAAGGCCGTGATGCCCGAGTCGTATTCCAGCGACAATACCTCTAAGATGGCGTCGCTCATCAAGTCGAAGCTCCGCGAGCAGGGACTCCAGCTGCGCGACATGGTTGCCCAGGGAAAGAAGCAGAAAGACTTCGACGCCGCCAAGACCGAGATGCTGGGCGTCATCTACCACATGCTCGCGCTCACCATCGGCCAGCCGCCTATGGAGTTCACCTATGCCTTCACCAACAGCCGCGGACGTGCTGTTACACAGCCTAAGACTTACACCCCGCAGAGTTTTTACAAAGAAGTGGTGGGCGGCGACCTGAACGGAACCTTCATCATGGTGATGAACGACCCGCGCCGTGAGTACTATAAGACCTACGAGGTGGAGCTCGACCGCCACATGTACGACGGCCACAACTGGAAATACCTCAACCTGCCCATGGAGGAGATCGAGAAGCTCGCCATCGCCACACTCAAGGACGGTCGCAAGCTCTACAGCTCCTACGATGCCGGCAAGTTCCTCGACCGCAAGCGCGGCTATGCCGACCTTAATAACTTCGACTACGGATCGCTCTTCGGCACCACCTTCAACATGAACAAGGCACAGCGCATCGCCACCTTCGACAGTGGCTCCACACATGCCATGACCCTCACCGCCGTCGACCTCGACGCCCAGGGCAACCCCCGCAAGTGGAAGGTAGAGAACTCATGGGGCCCGTCGTGGGGCGAGAATGGCGGCTGCGTCATCTTGACACCCGAGTGGTTCCGCGAGTATATGTTCCGTCTCGTGGTCGACAAGAAATACGTCTCTCCCGAGATGCTGCGTCAGTTCGAGCAGAAACCCACCATGGTCGTCCCCGAAGATCCCCTCTTTGCTGAGGACGAGTAAGCTTTAGGGAGTTTCTCTTTCAGGGAGTTCCGCTTTCAAGGAGTTTCTCTTTCAAGGAGTTTCTCTTTCAAGGAGTTCAAGGAGTTTCAGGGAGTTCAAGGAGTTACAAGACGATAGTCTGTGAAGCCTGAGCTCCCTGAAACTTTCACGATTCCCATTACCCCATCACCCGGCAACAGAGTTAGCAGATTCCAGTTCTTTAAACCTTGAGCCTCTCATCTCTCCCCGACGGGGGAGTCGGAGGGGACTTCTAGAGAACCCACTTTTATTATGCATTATGCATTATTCATTATGCATTAAAAGAATTCGTGGAAATTCGTTTCTTTTATATAAAAAATCTATGAAATCTGTGGAAATCTGTGGGCAACAAACTTTGAATATTAAACCATCAGCTCCGATGCCTCCTGCATTTCCTGTTAAATAATTACAAAAACCATCTTCCTTTTAAACCCTTTTTACGCTCTTTTCGTCTTAGAATAAAACAACAATCAAAGACAAGTAAAAACCGCATTATTCAAGATGAAAAAATCTTTATTGACAATTGTGCTCGCTGCTGTCTGCATGATAGCAGCCGCCGGTCCCGTGAAGTATAGTCTGAAGGGACAGTTCCCCGCCGCGCTGAACGGCAAAAAAGTAGTCGTCTATGCTATTGCCAACGACCGCGTGCCCGTCGACTCAACGGTGGTCCGTGGCGGCAAGTTCGCCTTGAGCGGCACCTATGCCGAGCCCGCCGTAGCCCAGCTGATGGTGAAGGGCGGCAAGCTGACGAAGGTGGTGATGTTCGCCCTGGAGGACGAGCCCGCCACATTTACCTACGATGGTGAGAACCTCGCCGTGAAGGGCGGCAGGCGCACGGCAGCCCTCGCCGACTACGACCGCATGATGAAGGAGTTTGGCAACAAGATGTCGCGCGAGGAACAGCAGAAGTTGTTTACGGAGTATCGCGACAAGAACACCTCTGCGACTCGCAAGGCCGAGATTATGAAAATGTTCGAGGATGCAGAGCGCCCGTTCGGCGAGGCTGCCAAGCGATTCCTCAAACAGAATAAGGACAACCTGGTGGGCGCCTTCTACTATTCACGTCTCTCCAGCCGCCTGAACAAGGACGAGCAGAAAGAGCTCATCGCCTCTGCCGGCGACGAGTTCCTGAACTACCCCTCGGTGAAGCGCATGCTCGAGCAGCAGAAGGCCGCTGAGCGCCAGGAGGTGGGACAG
>JAEEXN010000133.1 GCA_016291595.1 Prevotella sp. | reverse complement strand
AAAGCGACAGGATTCCTGTGGTATTTTTTATTTTCTCAAGCCAATGAAAGCGACTGGCCAGAATGCCGACGACAAACATCATCACGTATTGCAGATAATGAGCCGGTTCCATTGGCAAGGGGATGATACCGAAAGGCCATATCCAATGATCCTGCGGACTGACCAAACGTATAAGATAACTGCCAATACCTATGACGCCACCGAATATCAGCAAGCCAATGATGGTTGGTTTGGACGAGCAAGAGTCGGTAGTAGGTTGATAGAACTGTCGTATTAAGGCATAGAGAAGACAGAATACAAGCAAACTCTCTATATACCACATATGACCAATCTCTAATTTACCTGACAGCACACTCAGCAATCCTCCCATCACTAACAGGGGTATGCCCAGGCGTATCAGTTTCTTTTGGACAAAAAGCGAGGTTCCCTGTTTATCGTAACTCGCAGGGACAAAATAGCCGGAGATAAGAAAGAACAGTCCCATGAAGAAGGCAGCGTTTACTGAGAAGAAATGCCATATCCAAGGCATCACCTCGGCAGGATTACTGGGTGCATAGGCCCAGCCTCCACCATCACCGTATGCCTGACCGGCGTGGTGGAATATCACCAGCACCGTCAGGCATACTTTCAGATTGTCCAGATAAAAAAGGCGCTTCATACTATCCGTTTCTAATGCTTGTTCTATTTTACTTGTCTTTTTCTGTTTGATGCTACAAAAATACAAAAAGTTGTGGAATATACCACATTTCTTGGATAAACGTCATCGATTTGTGACGAATGACCTCGCATCATATCATATTGATTGTTTTCTGCAGTTCTTCCAAGAAATGTGCAGCATGACCACCGTCCATCTGGGCATGGTGGAACTGGAACGAGATGGGCAGGGTGGTCTTCAACCAGCCTTTGCGATATCTGCCCCACATCACCATCGGGTTGTTGAATTGGCCACTGTACTGATTGACGATGCTGTCGAGTTCCGTGCCTGTCACTGCCGACGTACCTACTATCACGGCCTCATCGTCTAATATGTCATGACAGGTTTCGCTGATGGTTTCTGTCAGATGCAGGTAATTGGCATTAAACTGCTCTAAATCGTCGCTGACGGCAACGTCACAGAAACTGAGTCCGCCCTTGACATTTTCTACAATGATGTTAATGGCCATATGGTTGTATTTGTACAGCTTTCCGTTCTGGGGCAGCATGTAAAACTCCTCAATCCTGGATGCAGCCTTGCCGATGCACCAACAGAGCAGCATCGTGAATTTCAGCCCTCGCCGACGGCTCACCCTGCGCAGCCGTGTCACGTCGAAGGTCTTCGTGATTGTCACCATCGGCATGGGCGACTTTATCCACAACTCGAATGCTATCGCCCGATTCGTGTCTTGAGGATTGATTTCTTGTTTCATTCTTTGATGATGATATTATTTTTTCCCTATTAGACCTAAGTCAGTCATTAGATTGACGCCAAACAAACTCTCAAAACGCACAAGACGATCCCTGCAATTGTTTCTTGAGTCATCGTTACTGATGATTTGTGATGGTGCAAAAATAAAGTATTCGTGCCGTTTATTCAAATATTTGGGATAAATAGCACGAATATGTGATGAATGGTTAGGCTGTGTCAAAGGAATTTCTCTTGATGCCCCCTTTGCTTAGGCCGTTTCCCCGTTGTGCGGGGAAACTCAAATGTATTTCAGCGTGATGACACTGAAATCATCACAATCGAAGAAGGAGAACATGTGACCATGCACATAGAAGGGAGGAATCCGCGAAATTGATAATCTCGTGGAGGGTACCCCGGCACACCAGCGGCATGGTGAAAAGCGGTGAAGGGGAGTTTCTCCTCCACGTCGTCGCCCAGTGACAGGCAATACTCACGGTAATCCTCAATATTCATGATGCGCGGTTTCGGGATTTATTTCTTCCCTAGGAATCTTGTGTTCAGATAGGCTTGGAAGGCCTCCTTGTACATGTCGCCGATGGGCAGGTATGTGTGGGAGTCTAGAATGACGCGGTTCTTGTTGACCTCCTGAATCTTCGTGAGATTGACGATGTAAGAGCGGTGAATGCGCATGAAGTTGCCGGGCAGGCGCATTCCCGAGCTTTGGTCGCCAGCCCGTAGCCTCATTCCCGAGCTACGCTCGCCTACCCGTAGCCTCATTCCCGAGCTGCGCTCGCCTACCCGTAGCCTTTCTTCCATCTTCTTCATCGACAGCAGGGTGATGATGGGCTTGGGCTCGCCCTCGATCCATACCTTCAGGTATTCGCTCATGGCCTCAATATAGCGGATGTCGGGGATGTGGACCTTCACGATGCGGTAGTTGGCCTTGAGGAAGAGCGTGTCGGCAGGCGAGTCACCTGCCACGGAGCTATGACTCTCCCAGCGTTCACGGAGTCTGTTGGCTGCCCGCTGGAAGTCTTGCAGTCCGAAGGGCTTCAGCAGATAGTCGACGGCATTGACGCGGAAACCCTCGACGGCATACTCCGAGTAGGCTGTGGTGAAGACGACGAGCACCGGGTTGGCAAGCGACTTCACGAAGTCCATGCCGTTGAGGTCGGGCATGTTGATGTCGCAGAAGATGGCATCCACGGTGTCACGCTCCAGAAACGAACGGGCCTCCAGGGCACTCTGGCACTGGGCAGCCAGTTCCAGGAACGGTACTTTCTGAATGTAGGCAGCTATCTGCTGCAGAGCCAGGGGCTCGTCGTCAATGGCCATGCATCTGATCATGTGAGTGGTATGGTTAGTTCGACATTATAGATGTCCGCCTCATCTTGTATGTTCAGCGCGAAGTTGTTGTCGTAGAGCAGATGTAACCGTTGTCTCACGTTCTTCAGTCCTACGCCTCCCTTTTCCTGATTGGGCTTGTCGGCTTTTGAGTTTCGGCAGCGGAAGAAGAGCTGGGCGGTGTGGGTGGCGGACTGGGATATCTCTACTTTGACGTCGACGAACGAGTCGTGCTGATAGGAGATACCGTGCTTGAAGGCGTTCTCGATAAACGAGATGAGCATCAGTGGTGGTATCGTCTTGTCGGGCGCCTCGGCAGGCAGGTCTACGCTGATGCGCACCTTGTCGGTAAAGCGCAGCCGCATGAGCGTCACATAGTTGCGGATAAACTCAAACTCCTTGGTGAGCGGCACGCCCTGTTTGTCACCCTCGTAGAGGATGAAGCGCATCATCTTCGACAGTTCCAGAATCGTTGCCTGCGCCTTCTGCGGGTCGATGTCGACCAGGGCGTGGATGTTGTTGAGCGTGTTCATGAAGAAGTGTGGATTGATCTGGTATTTCAGATACTCCAGCTGCTGTTCCAGGTTCTCCTTCTCCAGAGCCACGAGCCGCTGCTGGTCGTCGCGGTTCTTGAAGTAGAACTTGATGCCGAGGTTCATGCCATTCATCAGGATGAGCACCACGATGGCCATGATGTCGCGCTCGACGAAGGGAGGGGGCATCAGCCTTTCCGCCTCATGATGGGAATGGGGTGGCATGGGTCTGTCCCGCCGTTCCATGGGAGGTCTGTCGCCAGCATGTCTCGCTACCGGCGGACGGGTGTTGCACTGGTACAGTGTGAATGCGGCAACGACGACAGTCACCATACAATAGTAAGCCACACGCTTGCGTCCATACACCAGTAATGGTGCAAGCAGGAAGTTGTGGACGAGAAACAGCACGAGATAGATGGCAAACTTACGCCATAGGACAAACACCTTGGCCCACTCGAAAGTGACGTTTGAATCGCTGACAGAGTGCACATACAGACTCAGCAGGGGCACTGCGAAGAGCATGCCCCACAGTGCCACATAGACGATATTCTCGTACTTCGACTGGTGCTTCATCCGGAACGTTAGACTTTTCATGATAACGCTGGCTTGGGTTCGGATATTGTGTCTGTTTGGGCTTTTTAACGATGGAGACAGAGCCAGTCTCTTACATCCACGGCTGTCCGCCAGGACCACCACCGCTGTTGCTATAGGTGGACAGTCTTACCGATGTACCACCGCTGCAGTTATCGTAGCCGTAGCCGCTCCAGTAGCTGTTGCCGCTGCCCGTCACGCCCGACTTCAGCGTTGGTGTGCCCGTTGAGGTGTAGACCACCATGGGCGTACCCATATTACTGTTCGACGGTACCTTGAAAGCCGTAATCAGCTGTCCGCTGTTATCGTAGAAGCCATACCATGTCCCCTTGTTGTACGACGATGCCTGATAGGCAGTACCCGTCATGGTGTAGCCCCTCTCCAGGCCGCCTATGGCGATGATGTTTCCACCAGTGATATTGAGTTTATAGCGTTCTGCGGCGTCGATGCCCACCTCTGCTCCCGATGCCGATACCGCCACGATGGTACCGCCCGAGATGTTCAGGTTGCCATTGGCGTCGAGTCCGTCGTTGCCACTCGAGTTGGCCATGATGTATCCGCCACTGATGGTCATGGTGCTGCTCGAGTTAATGGCGTCGTCGCCCGAGTAGGCATAGATGTATCCGCCGCTGATGTCGAGCGTGCCCTTGGTCTCGATAGCCTCGTGGTAGGAGGCACTGACATGGACCGTTCCGCCCGTGATCGTCATGGCACCGTCGGCCTTGATGCCCTTGGGCGCTGTGTGCAGCGCGTCGCTCAGCCGCTCGGTCGTTCTCGACGTTGTGGTGGTATGGATAGTCGTATTGGTGGTGCTGGAGCAGTAGGCTATCAGTCCGCTTGTCGTGACGTTCAGGTTCGCCCCGTCGCTGATGGTGAGCGTGCCGTCGGCCTTGATGCCCTTGCCGCCCGAACCCGTATTAGTGAGGGTCAGTGTGCCACCGCTGATGACCATATTGCCGTCGGCACTGAGGCAGGCACCACCTTTCACCTCGGCGTCGTCAGTGTCCCAGATGGCATTGCCCGTTGATTTGACGGTGATGGTGCCGTCGGTGATGCGTATGTCGCCATTGGCTTTGATACCCTTGGCGGCATCTGTAGTCACGTCGATGGTCAGCTTGCCGCCTTCGATATAGACATTACCTGTGTCCTCGTCCTCATGGTCGGTGGTCTCGCCGGTCGACGTCGTGCCGCCCAGGTCGCACTGGATGCCGTCGTCGCTCACGCCGCTGATGGTCACCGTGCCCGACTTCATCTGCAGGTACTCCTCGCAGTTGATACCGTCGCCGACAGCCGATGTGACGTTCAGCGTCAGATTCTTGATTTCAATATACGACGCACTCTTGATGCCGTGCTTGGTGTTGCCAATGACGTTCAGTGTGCCGTTGCCCTGCAGTTGTATCTGGCCCTTCGAGTAGATGCAGGCCTTCTGCGAACCATTGGCACCGTCGGTCAGCGTGTTCTCCGTATTCTTCTTGGCACTGATCAGGATGCGCTTCTATT
>JAEEXN010000040.1 GCA_016291595.1 Prevotella sp. | reverse complement strand
GGACCACCCACCACTCCATCGTTGAATACAAAGGCAAGTGGTATCTGTTCCACCACGACTGCGTGCCCTCTAACGACACCACATGGCTGCGCAGCCTCAAAGTGAAGCCCATCGAGTTCGACGAGAATGGCAAGATCAAGACCATGAAGTCGGAATAACAAGCACGATGATTGCGAAAGAATCAACCGCCAAAAGTTGGTTATTTCGCCAATCGATGCAAATATCGCCCTTTCAACAGGCGCCTCCAAGCGGCAACGAATGATGCGAGTATGGCTGCAATGCCAGTACATCCGTGTCCTTCGTTGCCGCTTTTCGACATAGAGTATTTTTGACACAGAGACATAGGGACGTTTTAACATTCTTAGGCCTTTTTGCCTAAGCGGATGCCCTCCTTATTGGCCACTTCCAAAGATAATTGCAATTGGTATATCTATTAAGGTCTAATTCGGCATTAATTACCCGCTAACTAATCAATGAGTTATACTATAGTTTGGTAACTAATTAGAGTTTAATTGATGCTTAATTAGCATGCATTTGATGCCGAGTTGGCCTGTAATTGATGCCGAATTGAAAGGTAATTCAGTAGTGTGTCTGCCTGTCATTAAGCGTTCCATGAATCATGTTTGGCTGTCTCTTTCATTGCTGCCGGAGTGTAGCCCGGTCATCATGCAGTCACCAACTGCAAACCCTTTTAGCATGGGCGTTTTCGATGGTTTGGTGACACAGGCATGTTTATTCTTTTCCATGTGCATGTGCAATGCCAAGCTATGGTATCATAAAAAACGCTAATTCTACCGATAAGTTTTGACAATATCACAATTATTTTATATTTTTGCACAGATTATACTTAAAAGCCTTTAACCTATCGACAGGAATATTATGAAAATATTAGCCATTAACCCCGGAATGATTTCCACCAAGATTGGTGTGTTCGACGATGAGAAACTGGTAATGCATGCTACGCTCAACCATCCGTTTGAGGAGCTGTGCCGCTATCCGTTCATCATGGATGAGTTCGACTATCGCAAGGAAAAACTCATCGAGGAGCTGCAACGGCAAGGCATAGCCATCGACTTCGACGTGATAGTGGGCCGTGGCGGACTGGTGAAACCCATCGAGAGCGGTGTGTACGAGCTGAACGAGAAAGTGATTGAGGATACCAAGCATCCGCGCCTGCACCATGCCTGCAACCTCGGTTCGCTCATCGCGCTGAGCATGGCCAAGGAGATTCCGGGCTGCCGCGCCTTTACAGTGGACCCGGGCGTAGTGGACGAGCTCGACGATGTAGCCCGCATCACGGGTATGCCCGAGCTGCCCCACCAGACCATCTGGCACGCGCTGAACCAGCGCGAGATAGCCAAGCGCTACTGCAAGGAGCACGGACTGAAATATGAGGAGCAAGACCTGATTGTCTGCCACATGGGCAGCGGCATCTCGTTTGCCATGCACCATCACGGACGCGCCATCGAGTGCAGCGACGCACTCAGCGGCGACGGCCCCTTCTCGCCGTCACGCGCCGGTATGCTTCCCACCGTTCAGCTGGTGAAGCTCTGCTACAGCGGAAAATACAACGAGGCAGAAATGCTGCGCAAGATTAACGGCCACAGCGGACTTACCGCCCACTTAGGCACCAACGACTGCCGCGAGGTGGAAGCGCGCATTGCCAATGGCGACAAGCACGCCAAGCTCATTCTCGACGCAATGATCTACAGCATCTCGCGCTGGCTGTCATCGCTTGCCCCGTCGACCAACGGCCATGTGGACGCCATCCTGCTGACGGGTGCCATCGCCAACAGCAAGTATGTGACCGACGGACTGAAGCAGCGCCTCTCTTACCTGGCTCCTGTACATGTTTATCCAGGCGAGGACGAGCTGACCGCACTGGCCATGAACGTGCTACGGGCCATGCGCGGCGAGCAGGAAATCAAGGTTTACGAGTAAGCAACTACTTTTCATCATAAGGTATCAGGGTTCATGCACCGGCATGGGCCCTGTTTGTTTTTCGTATATTGAACCAGTTATTGAAACAAAAGTCAGCTTTCTGGTGATGTCCTCCAAAACGTTGGAAGAGCCCTCGGGAAAGCTGGGAACGCCCTCGGGAACGCTGGAAGAACCTTCTGCAGACCTGCCATCAAACAAAAGAGCATGAACATCGATTTGGAAGAATAAAAAATAATGTGTATCTTTGCAAAAAGAAAGCTAAAAACAAACTACAACGATGAAAACAAGACACAAGAACAACCAGACAAAAACAGTTATTCTGCTGATTCTGCTGATGATTTGTCAGAGCATGACGGCACAGCCCCGGAGAGACAGACGACCTTCGGGCAACCGCTCGTGGCGCAATACGCTGAATGAGACAAGACCCGATTTCTTCAAAACTGAGGAGGCCAGACGCATCGGACAGCAGTTGATATTATGGCAACGCTGTACGGGCGGATGGCCGAAGAACATCGACATGGTTACTCCCATGACCGATGAGCAGAAACAGAAAGTTGCCGCTGACAAGCAGCTTACCGACGACTCGACAATCGACAACGGAGCGACCACACAACAGATGAGGTTTTTGGCAAGACTCTTCCAGCAAACGGGCGACAAACAAACGCGTGAGGCCTTCATCCGTGGCGTGGAGTTTCTGCTCAGCGGGCAATATGAGGATGGTGGCTGGCCGCAGTTCTGGCCCAATCCACACGGTTATCAGGTGCATATCACCTTCAACGACGATGCCATCTACAACACGATGGTCATGTTGCGCGATATGGTGCAGATGAAGGAACCGTATCAAGGGAAACTAACTGACAAAAAGCTGCGGCAGCGCATGCAAAAAGCTTTCGACAAAGGTGTGGAGTGCATCCTTGCTACTCAGATAAGAGTGGACGGACAACCAACCATCTGGTGCCAGCAGCACGACCATGAGACGCTGAAGCCAGCGAAGGCGAGAGCCTATGAACTGCCTTCGTACGGACCACAGGAGAGTGCCTCGCTGGTGCAGTTGCTGATGCAGTTGCCCAATCCTGATGAACGGGTAAAACAGGCTGTACATGGTGCCATGCGCTGGTTTGACAAATACAAACTGACGGGTCTGCGCCTGGTCCGGACTGGTTGGCGCGAGGGAACACCCGACGTGAAACTTGTTAAAGACGAACATGGCGGTCCCCTTTGGGCACGCTATTACGACCTGGAGCATTGCGAGCCGTATGTGTGCGACCGCGACGGAGTGCCACGCCGCAGGCTGGAGGATATCGGACATGAGCGGCGAAACGGCTACAGCTGGTACGGGAGCCATCCTGCCGAACTCTATCCGCTCTACGATGAGTGGGCCGACCGCTATGACCCGGCACATAAGGTAAATATCAGTCTGAGCACGAAAGGCGCCAACGAGAACGGCACATTGCAGATGTTCAACTATCGCAAGCCCCAGCGCAGTTTGTTTGATGCTGTTGTCGGACCTGGAGAAAGCATTCAGGCCGCTATAGAGCAAGCTCCCAATCCCGCTGAAAAGCCTTTCAAGATTCTGATTCTGAAAGGGGAATACCATGAAAAGGTGATTATCGACCGCCCGAATATCGTACTGGTTGGAGAGCAACGCGACAGTACCCTGCTCGTTCTGGCTGAGACGGCCAAGACACAAACCATCAAAGAATATCACGGCAAGCCTGTGGGCAATGGCGTGATTGTGCTGCAAGAGGGCGCAGACGACTGTGTGATTAGTGGCCTGACGGTATACAACAACTACGGAACGACCGTCGAGAATACCACCACGCACCAGATGGCCATCTTCGGCAGAGCCACGCGCACCATCGTCATCAACTGCAATGTCTGGGCCGACGGCAATGACGCGCTGTCGCTCTGGGCTCAAGGCGGTAATGGCATGTACTATCATGCCGACCTCAACTTGCGCTGTCCGGGAGTCGACTTCCTTTGTCCACGGGGCTGGTGCTATGCCACCCGCTGCCGTTTCTACGGTGACGGACGCGCTATTATCTGGCACGACGGCCGGGGAGACAAGCAGAAGAAACTGGTGATTACCAACTCTACGTTCGACGCGAAACGACCGACGCCACTGGGACGTTATCACCACGATGCGCAGTTCTTCCTCGTGAACTGCCAGCTCAGCCAGCAGATTATGGATGCAAATATCAGCTACGCATACACCGACAAAGTGCTCGACCCTTGTCCGTGGGGACAACGTACCTATTATTATAATTGTTCGCGCGAAGGAGGACACAGCGGTTGGCTGAACAACAATCTGCAAGAGGCCGACAATGCTCCCGACTTCTTTGGTATTACCGCAGAATGGACGTTCGGAGGAGAGTGGAATCCCGAAAAACACATTCGGGAGCTATGGCCAGTATTAGCCTATTAACAGATAAAAGATAGGAGGAAAAAACAGAGGTTATGCTTATTCACCCGTTACTTACCGACATCGAGAAACCCGCGAGGATGAACAATCCCTTCAACTACGAGCCTCATCCGCTGTGCATAATGGCAGCAGAGGAGGTGAAGCGTTGGATTAAGGCAGACCCGACGCTGAAAGAGGATGCTGACCGGGGCAAGATGTTCGGGGTGTTGGTCGTTGAGAATTCTGGCGGATGCAGTTTCCTTGCCGCCTATTCCGGTTTATTGGCGGGACGTAACGACTGGCCTCAGTTTGTGCCGCCCGTCTTCGATGCTCAACAGCCCGACGGACACTTCAAACAGACGGAGCGGAAAATATCGGAAATCAACCAAATCCTTCAATCGGCAAGTGACAAGAATCAGGAACATCTTGCAGACCCGTCTCTCGTCACCCAACGAAAACAGATGTCGGAAGAACTGCAATTATGGCTGTTCCGGCAATACCGGATGCTGAACGCACGGGCAGAGACGAAAGACCTTGTGGAGATATGGCATGACTACCATACAAGACCGAAAATCCGCAAGAAATTCCCACTGCCTCCAGGCGGATCGGGCGACTGTTGCGCACCCAAACTGCTACAATACGCCTATCAGCATCAGTTGCACCCTGTGTGCATGGCTGAGTTCTGGTGGGGGGAATCACCCAAAGCGGAGGTGCGCCATCATGGCCAGTATTATCCAGCTTGCCGTGGCAAATGCCTGCCCATCCTGACGTGGATGATGCAGGGCTTGGACTACGACAGTGAGCAAGATGTCTGGGGAAAGCCTGCCTTACAGAATGAGTATGATGATTGCCAACTGCCATTGGAAACCGTCTACGAGGACGAGTGGCTGGCTGTCATCGTCAAACCTGCCAATCTTCTCACCATTCCCGGTCGTGAGGTAACCCAGTCGGTAACGACATTGATGCGCAAACGCTATCCCGACTACACAGGGCCATTGATTGTGCATCGTCTCGATATGGCGACATCGGGACTGCTCATCATCTCAAAAGACGAGAAGGTGAATATGCTTCTTCAACAACAGTTTGAGAGAAGAGAGGTAAGAAAAAAATATATCGCGCTACTGGAGAAACCCATCGTGAGCATCTCCACAAATGGAGAGGAACTGGGGATGTCTGGTACTATCTCGCTCCCTCTCAGCAAAGACCACTTGGATCGTCCCCGGCAAATTGTAGACTGGGAAAACGGCAAGACTGCCATCACGGATTACGAGATTATATCGGTAGAGAACGGCCACACACGTGTTGCTCTCTACCCCAAAACCGGACGCACGCACCAGCTGCGTGTCCACTGCGCTCATCAGAACGGACTGAATTGTCCGATTCTTGGCGACGGACTATATGGAAAGAAGGCGGACCGCTTGTACTTGCATGCCGCTGAGTTGTGGTTCACACATCCTATAACAGGCGAACCACTGCATATAACATCAGAGCCAGAATGGTAACGAGGAATACTGCCAAGGCCAATCTGTCTGTGGATTGAGAGCCTAAAACTAAGGACTGGTAACTTTCACCGGAGTTATGGTTGCCGTCTCGCTCCCTTCCACGCATTCGCCTCTCTGTTGACAAAAAGATAATACCCATGATTGTCCCGATAACGGCTCCGATAGCCAGTCCTACCAGTATGTCGCCCAGATAATGAACTCCAAGGTACATACGCGAATAACATACCAGCAACATCCAAATCGTCATCAGCCACATGAACGCCCTTCTACGGAACACCCGCATCATGAAGAAAGACAAACCGGCCGTATTTGCCGCATGACTCGATGGGAAACCGTAGGCGCCACCTCGATAGCCGTCGACAATGTGTACCATCGCCGACAACGGATTATCCGGGTTCGCAGGACGCAGACGACCCACCATCGGACGAATCAACGACGAACTAATCTGGTCGGTCAGCACGATAGTTACAGTTATCAGCAGCAAGCCATAGACTGCCTTCCGCCATCCGAAGACATGTACGAGAATCGCGAAAAGTGCAAGATAGAAAGCAATCCAAACATACTTGTCGCTGCACGCTCTCATGAAATAGTCGAGGAACGTGCAGTGCAGGCTGTTGACAAACAGCAATATCTCTTGGTCGAGCTGGATGATTTCAGTCATTGCTTCACTTTTGGAAACACCGCCCTATCGCTTGTCTATATCATCGTATAGCTTTTGCAGGTAAGCCTTACCCGATGCCAGGTTCTTTCCTTTCTTCTTTCCCTGATCGAGCACCACCTTTTTCGTCTCGTTATTGAAGATAACCTGATTGTCACCGTCAACGAGTCCGAAAGCATCGGGCACGGTGAAGAAAGCGAAATGAGGCGATTGCGGGTTCAGGATATCCTTACTGAAGGTGAACTCCTCGTGTGAGATGCCCAACTGCGCCAGCAACGTGGCGGCAAGATCGGTCTGAGAACCGTAAATATCGATATTGCCAGGACCCTTCAAGGCACCGCCAATCATGATAAGCGGTATCTGATAGCGCTCCAAAGTAAGATTGTCTACCTTCTCAGGATAACAACCCTGATGGTCGGGAACCAGCACGACCAGCGTGTTTTTCCATTGCGGCAGTTGCTTGAGTTCTTGCACAAAGTTGCCGACACAACTGTCGGTATAGGCAAAGGCATTAAGCCGTTCATTCGCCAGACGGTGATAAGGCACATCATACGGCTCATGACTGCTCGATGTCTGCAGCACGCGGAACCACGGCTTCTTGGTCTTTTCGCGCTTCAGCTCGCCCAACAGACGGTTGAACACGAGATGATCGTGGACGCCCCACTTGCTCAGCCGGTCGGTCACGGGGAAGTCTTTGTCGCAGACAATGCCCTGGAATCCCGACGACATGAGGTAGGAACGCATGTTCGTAAAGTCGGCATCGCCACCATAATAGTAGCCGGCACTATAGCCCGCCTTGCGCAAATGGCCCACAATGGAAGGCAGCGACTGCGTCTTCTTCGGATACTTCATGATGCTGGTAGTGGGTTGTGCCGGATAACCGCTCAGGATACTAACCAGACCACGGTCGGTGCGGAAGCTGGTGGCATAGAAATTGCGGAACAGCAAGCCTTCTCTCGACAACGCATCCAGATTCACCGCCACGTCTTTCTCCCCGCCAAGCGTAGCCATCAGCTTGTTGGAGAAGCTCTCCAAGATGATGAAGAGCACGTTGGGACGGTCGGTATTCAGTACATCAATATGCTTTTGTGCCAGTGAGTCGCCGGGGGCGGCTGCCTTCACGCTGCTTCCCTTCACCTGAGGATCGAGCATTCCGCTAAACAGCTTGTCGGCATCCTCTTTTTTCTCAAACCGATACTGCTGACCGAAATCCTTCTGTTTCGACAGCGACTCCAGCAGGCTGAATATCGGATTGGTGGCGGCATGGTTCAGACGGATGTTCTCGCTGAAATACACTTTGCCCACATTCATGGTCGACACCGTCACCCCGCCGCGGATGGGCAATATGAGCAGGGCGAGAAGCAACAGAAACAGTATCGTGAAGAGCAACGGATTGAGCGGCAGCAGTTTCTTCTCCAGTTTGTTGGTGCGCAACAAGCATATCCAAAAGATGAAATACAGTACGGCTGTCAGCAGCAGAATCGCCAGGAAACCGCCAATGACGGTCCACACGCTGACACTCGCAAAGGCGTCTTTGGGCGACGAGAAAAAGTAGAAAAGCGGAGTGGCGTCAAGCCGGAAACCCCAATACTTATACAGAATCAGGTCGACGACAAACACCATCGACATCAGAAAAGACACGATCAGAAAGTATATCTTCGCCGTTCGGCGCACCCAGCGTCGCCTGGTCCAGATGCTGACGATGAGCAGCAACCCCGGAATGATGGTCAGATAGCCCGCCACCGAGAAATCGAGCGGCAGCCCGTGCCACATCACTTTCAGCCAGTCCAGCAACGGACACTCTTTGTATATGCCCAGATAGCGCAACATGAACAACGGCTTCTGCAAGACGAACAGCAGCACAAACAGAAAGAATGTAAGCAGAAAGAGTTTGAATCGTGTCTTCATAAGTTATCTATAGAAAAAACATTAATACTACTTGAATGATTATCACGCGCACGAACATGCACAGCGGATACACCGTGGCATAGCTCACCGATGCCGAGTCGCCCTCGAGCGTGTCGTTGGCATAGCTCAGCGCCATCGGGTTTGCCATGCTCCCGCAGAGTATTCCGCAGATGGTACCGTAGTCGAAACGGCTTATGCGCAGGGCTAAGGCTCCCACGATCAGCACCGGCACCACCGTGATGAGGCATCCCAGGCCTACCCACAGCAGCCCCTCCGGCCGCACCACCGTCTCGAAGAAGTGCTCGCCCGACTCCAGCCCCAGACAGGCCAGGTAGAGCGACAGTCCCAGTTTGCGCAACATCAGGTTGGCACTCCGCGTCGTATAGGTCACCAGATGGAAACGAGGTCCGAATGCCCCCACCAGTATTCCCACCACGATAGGACCGCCGGCAAGGCCCAGCCGCACCGGTATCGTCATGCCCGGCACGTGGATGGGGATAGCGCCCAATGCCAGTCCCAGGATGATGCCGATGAAGATGGCAGCCAGGTTAGGCTCGTTGAGCGTCTGTACCGAATTGCCCAGGAATTTCTCCGCATGGTCAATGGCCGCCGCCTCACCCACCAGCGTCAGGCGGTCGCCATACTGCAGGCGCTTGTCGTAGGTGGCAAGAATCTTCACATCACCGCGCAGGATGCGGCTCACGTTCACCCCATACGTATTGCGCAGCTGCAATTGTCCCAGTTTCTTGCCATTCAGCTCGGGACGGGTAATCACAATCACGCGGCTCTCCACCTTCGCGTCGAGGGCGTTCCAGTCCACGTCGCGCCGGTTCCAGTCTTCCGTCTCACGCCTTCCGAAGAGAATCTCTATGGCCTCCACCTCGCCTTTTGAGGTCACCACCAGCAGTCTGTCGTGCATCTGCAGCACCGTAGCACTCTTCGGGACAATCACCTCGTGACCCCGCCAGATGCGCGAGACGATAAACTCGCAATGGCTCATCTGCTTGATCTGCGCCAGATTCTTACCTCTGAGGGCGGGATTGGCCACCTCATAACGGGCGATAAAGGTCTCGTCCTCGTTGTGCGTTACGTGGCTGACCAACTGCGAGGGGCGCACCAGCACCTTGCGCAGCACCACCATCCCGATAATAACGCCCACCACACCCAAGGGATAGGCCACCGCGCAGCCTAAGGCGGCACCGCTTGCGGGAAGCCCCAGCTGCTGCAGCGTCTGCTGGGCGGCACCCAGCGCAGGCGTGTTCGTCGTTGCTCCGCAGAGGATTCCCGCCATGTCGGGCAGACTCACCGGCGTCAGCTGGGCGAACACCAGCGCCAGCAACGTGCCTGCCGCCACCACGCCCAGTCCCCAGCCGTTCAGCCGCAGACCGTCGTCCATGATTGACGCAAAGAAGCCCGGACCCACCTGCATGCCCAACACATAGACAAACAGGATCAGACCGAAATTCTCAGCGTAGTCGAGCATACGCCCGTCTACCGACAGCCCCAGATGACCAGCCAGAATACCTACGAAGAACACAAACGCCACGCCCAGCGACACACCGCCCACGCGAAGCTTGCCAAACGCAAGCCCCACCGCGCATATCAGCGACAAGACGATTACCGTCTGCATGGCTGAATGGACTGCAAAAAGACTCTCAATCCACTGCATAAAACGTTAATTCCGTGCAAAGATACGAATTTATCCACAATTCATTATTGTTCAGACACATTTATTTCCATCTCAACACATAAAAAACATAAACAATTCTGAGGGAAGGAAAAGGAAAGAGGCTATGCCGAGTGCTTACATCACCACTTTCCTTCCCTTTCTGATGCATCTTCCCTATATTGTCGGATTTCCGTTCAGGCTCCTGCCATTATCAAAAAACGAAAGCCTTTCGAAATACATATTCTTCTTATAAAAAAGAAAATTTCCTTTTGCATTTTGCTCGCTAATTCGTACCTTTGTCTCCAATACGAAAATCTGCAACAACAATCTGCACCATTGCTTTGGAGTTGACAACCGTAAGAAACCGGTTTATTCAATCGAAGGTGCGGGAGAACAAAAACAGACATGCGAATGATGTGGATGATCATCTTTTTGGCACTACCCCTGTTGGGCGTGGGCTATGCCGCCTGGCACGTATGGCAGGTGCTGCCGTGGGCCACAGCGTGGAAGTGTTGTGTGCTGGCAGCGGGGCTGCTGGCTTTTGCCTGCATATTCTTGAATTTTAGTGGTACGCTCGAGCGGCTGCCGTTAAATGTTGCCTCGAGGTTCTACGATTTCGGCAACTCGTTTCTCATTATTCTGCTCTATCTGGTAATCATCTTTCTGTTGCTCGACATCGGACGGCTCTTTCACCTCATCCCCAAGGCCTGGCTCATCCACAACGGCACCACCTCGCTGGTCATCACGCTGCTCATGCTGGCCGTATTCATCTACGGTAACCTGCATTATCACAACAAGATACGGCAACCGCTGCAGCTCTCTACCGCCAAACAAATCACCAAACCATTACGGATGGTGATGATAAGCGACCTGCACCTGGGTTATCACAACCGCAGGGCAGAGTTCCATAAGTGGATAGACATGATGAACAGCGAGCAACCCGACCTGATTCTTATTGCAGGCGATATTATCGACATCAGCGTACGGCCGCTCATCGACGAGAACATGGCTGAAGAGTTCCGCCGGCTAAAGGCTCCGGTCTATGCCTGTCTGGGCAACCATGAGTATTATAGTGGTGAGCCTCGCGCCCAACAGTTCTACCGCGATGCCGGTATTCATTTGTTGCGCGACACGAGTGTGGTTGTTGGCGATGTGTGTATCATCGGCCGCGACGACCGCACAAATCCCTCACGAAAGAGTATTGCCGAACTGGCGCGTACTGCCGACCATTCGAAATACACCATCGTGCTCGACCATCAGCCTTACCATCTGGACCGAACCGAGAAGGCTGGCATCGACTTCCAGTTTAGCGGACATACGCACGACGGACAGGTATGGCCCATCTCATGGATAACCCACCGCATCTACGAATGTGCGTTTGGCAGTTATCAACGAGGACAGACACAATATTATGTCAGTTCAGGCATCGGTATCTGGGGCGGCAAATTCCGCATCGGCACCCGTTCGGAATATGTCGTGGCAACACTCTCCAGAGAATAGTTAACAGTTAATAGTTAACAGATTGGAGTTGAAGGCTCTGAACTATGAGAGCTATGAGAGCTATGGGAGCTATGGGAACTATGGGAGCTATGGGAGCTATACCTCCCTGTAACAACGGTTTCTACGGCATCGGCAAGAGCCCTTCCCACTCAACATTCCATGTTCCGTCATTGGGGAAGCCGGGATTCCTGCCCTCACTTCCGTCCCATCCGGCACACATCATAGCCGCAGCCATGAGCAATCCGCCATTGCCCGGCAGGTACAGGCGCAGCCGCTGGTCCTGATAGTTATGCCCATTGACGAGATAGGTATTGGTGCGGAGAGGCAGCAACAAAGCGTCGACGGCCTTTTGCCGCTCACCCAACCGCGCCGCACACATGGCTGTCATTGGGAAATCCCAGCCCCACGTCTTATCCCAGTTCCAGTTTTTCCACACCCAGTTGAGCGTGTTTCGCATAATCTCAGGATTAATCTGTGCCCGATTCAACGGTAATACGCCCATCGCTCCGAGCACGGCAGGATGGTCAGAATACATGCGGAGCGTCTGATATGTGTTCGGTTCGCTCTCGGCAGCCAGGTAAAGGCTGTCTTTATGAGCCAGAGGAGAAATTTTCTGAATGATGTCATCCCACAGAGGAACGCGCTTTTTACCCTGACGGACCCGCCATTGCTGGGCTATCTGCAGGGCACAATGCCAATAAGAAAGCTCGAAAGGCGGATTGATGGTGGTAGCAGCAGGCAGCGTCTCCTGTGCGGCAATACACCCGCGAAGCACGTACCGGTCGTTCTTCTTATCGTATTCGGCAAAGTCGGCCATGAACTCGGCAGTCTCGTCAATCAGCCGCGACTCGGCAGTCTCGTTCCCTGCCCTTCTCAGCAACTCCGCCAGATAAATCAGATGGGGCTGCTGCCAAATCAGGAAACTACCCACACTCGACGGCGCCTCAATGCCCTCCGGGTCAGTCATTTTCATCCAGCGGACGCCCTTAAAGCCTTGTCTTTGGGCAATCTCACGGGCCTTATCCTCCACCTTCCCATACCACGCCAGACTGCGGGCAAGCAGTTCGGGATGACCCCACAAGGCGAACTGAGCCTGATGCCAGAGAATCATCTCCAAATGGAACTTGCCGAACCACGAGTTATAAGTGAGTCCCGTCTCCTGCGGGGGTGTGTCACCGGCATCCTGAATAGCCATCAGATACTGGCTCAACACGATGCGGCGCTCCAACTCGGCGGCACGCGGGTCGGTACATTTCGAGAAATCGATGATACCGCCCTCGTCCCAATAACGATGCCAGAAATCCGTCGTGCGGGAAGTAACAAACAAGTCGGGCGTATCCTCCTTCTCACTTGCCAGCTGCAGCTTTTCACTTGGAAGATACTCGCATACAAACGAGAACGCGCCTTTCCCCTTGGGTGTCAGCGTGAAAGCATGAGCTGACTGCTGTGCAAACCGGGCCTTGCCTGTCCAGCTGATGCGCACATAATAGGTGGTCGCGTCGAGCACACGGCGCAAGAGGACGCTCTTGCCCGTTTTCCTGACGATGGTGGTGGTGTGCAGCGGATCGGCATCCCAGCGGCAACCGTCGTCGCTATGCACGCCTGTCGGATATGGAAACCGGAACAGCAAGGGCAACTGGCGGGTGGTCTCCACCTGTGTCATTACGGCATCGGCATCGAGCAAGCAAGTTGTGCGCACATCGTAAACGGCATTCTTATAGTTGAAACGGCTCTTGATGATACCGTCCCACAGCACCAACGTCTGGTCGATATCCTTGATTTCCTCCGTCTCGTTCTGCGGAATGGCGAAGCCGATGGTGCCCAAATGCAGCCGGTGAGGGTTCACGCGGTAGTAGTTGGCAGCGTCTTTCTGGCGCCCGTCCACCTTCATTTGCACGGCATACGGCTCTTTCCTGCCTCGTCCGAAGTCGTAGAGGCGCAGCGTTTCCTGGGTGGTCAGCTGTTGTTTGTTGGGAAACGAGTGCCATCCCCAGTCGCTCATCGTGCCCAAGGGAACGCCGTTGCGGTAGGCGTCGGGGAACGTCTGCAGTCCGGTGGCATCCACGGTAAAGGCAAAATGGCCGTTACCCACCGACAACGAGGCCAGCGAGTCGATGCGGGTGACGTGCGGATTATTGCGCGAGAGCACTTGCTGACGGTCAATTTTCGCCTGGCAGACAACCGAAAAAGCAAACACGACGAGGATAAGTAGCTGTTTCATATTCTTATATCAAATAGTGGATTATCTTCGCAAAGATACAACTTTTTGGCCACAATCATTTCATTTTTATGAAAAAAACTGTACCTTTGACGCACTTTCCATCCAACCGTCCATCATGAAGCGCAACATGCTGACCTTGCTCCTGCTGGCATTATCGCCACTCCTTGCCTGTGCCGACGAC
This sequence comes from Prevotella sp., assembly GCA_016291595.1. Taxonomy (GTDB): domain Bacteria; phylum Bacteroidota; class Bacteroidia; order Bacteroidales; family Bacteroidaceae; genus Prevotella. Next base: position 12,062 of record JAEEXN010000040.1, on the reverse strand, counting down.
AACGACTCGCTGCCGGAACAGGGCCATTATGTGCATATGGTGAGGGCCGAGGCGGCGACAGGAGCCATTCTTCACACAAACGAATACCTGAAAGGAGGCAACGAAGAGGGCCGCACCATGAACCACTCGTTCGTGGCAAAGTTGAAATACGCTTTCATGAAACCGCAGAATACCGTCGAGGCACATATCTACAAAGGCGCCTACCAGGGCATCGGCGTAGCTTGGCACGAGTTCAATCCGCAGCTGAGCAATCCCGTATCAGCCTTCATCTTCCAGGGAGCCAGAATCGCAACCCTCGCTCCCCGCCTCTCGCTGAACTACGAATGGAACCTTGGAGTGACCTGCGGCTGGAAACCATACGACAAGCTGACGAACCCCGACAACAAGGTGATTGGGTCGCGGGTAACGGCTTTTATCAATACCGACTTCTATCTGAACTGGCAGATCAGCCGGGAATTTGACCTGAATGCGGGCGTCTCGCTGACTCATTTCTCCAACGGAAACACCAAGATTCCCAACTCCGGACTGAACGTGGCGGGCGCGAAAGTGGAGCTCGCCTACTATTTCAACCGCGACAAACAGCCGCAGGAATCCGACAAGCCCATCCCGGTATTCAACCGCCACATGAGCTACGACCTCGTTTTCTATGGTGCGTGGAAGCGAATGGGATTCTATGGCAACGAGGGACCGACATCGGTTCCCGGCAGCTTTGCCGTAGCCGGATTCAACTTCAACCCCATGTACAACATCAACCACTGGCTGAATGCAGGCCTTTCGCTCGACGGTGTCTACGACCATAGTGCCAACATCCGCTATCATGAACTGCGCCATGAGACCCGTTATCCGAAGACCTTCAAGCAGATGGCACTCGGACTGTCGGCACGTGCGGAGTTCGTGATGCCCTATTTCACGATTAACCTGGGCGCCGGACATCATTTCATCAACGCCAGGGGACACCTCGACGGCTGGTATCAGATACTGGCCCTGAAACTGAATCTCACCCGTCGCACCTTCCTCCATATCGGTTACAGCCTCAACGAACTGAAAAACCCCAACAACCTGATGCTCGGCTTCGGAATCAGGTTCAACAACCAACGCAGAAGCCTTTAGTTTTGTAATGCAGAAATGTCATTTAGCCAACATTCCGGACATTCTGCTTACAAAAATCTTAATTTTTTAAAAATCAACATGATAAATACTACTTTTTATTCGTTATTTACGATAATTGGCAGTAATTTTGCAGTCACAAACAATGAAAATATCAAATTTCTAAATATTTTTTAAGTTATGAAGATTGAAAAAATTCACGCAAGAGAAATTCTGGATTCACGTGGTAATCCTACAGTTGAGGTTGACGTAGTATTGGAGAACGGCGTTCTGGGCCGTGCTGCTGTTCCATCAGGAGCATCTACCGGTGAGAACGAGGCTCTCGAGCTTCGCGACGGCGACAAGGGCCGCTACCTGGGTAAAGGTACTCTGAAGGCTGTTGAGAATGTGAACACCATTATCGCTCCCGCATTGGTTGGCGACTGTGTGCTCGACCAGCGCGCACTCGACTACAAGATGCTGGCTCTCGACGGAACTCCCACCAAGAGCAAGCTGGGCGCAAATGCTATCCTCGGCGTTTCTCTGGCCGCTGCCAAGGCTGCTGCCAACGCTCTGGGTCTGCCTCTCTATCGCTATATCGGTGGCTGCAACACCTACACCATGCCTGTTCCTATGATGAACATCATCAACGGTGGTTCTCACTCTGACGCTCCCATCGCCTTCCAGGAGTTCATGATCCGTCCGGTATCTGCTCCTTCTATCCGCGAGGCTGTGCGCGTAGGTGCTGAGGTGTTCCACAACCTGGCCAAGCTGTTGAAGGCACGTGGCCTCTCTACCGCTGTAGGTGATGAGGGTGGTTTCGCTCCCGCACTCGACGGTATCGAGGACGCTCTGCAGATCATCTGCGACGCTATCAAGGCCGCTGGTTACGAGCCGGGCAAGGACGTGAAGATTGCTATGGACTGCGCTGCCTCTGAGTTCGCAGTACAGGAGAACGGCGAGTGGTTCTACGACTACAAGCAGCTGAAGAACGGCAAGCAGAAGGATCCTAACGGCAAGAAGCTCTCTGCCGACGAGCAGATCGCATTCCTCGAGCACCTCATCGACACTTATCCTATCGACTCTATCGAGGACGGTCTCGACGAGAACGACTGGGAGAACTGGGTGAAGCTGACCGAGAAGGTAGGCAAGAAGTGCCAGCTCGTGGGCGACGACCTCTTCGTTACCAACACCAAGTTCCTGCAGAAGGGTATCGAGATGGGCGCTGCCAACTCTATCCTCATCAAGGTAAATCAGATTGGTTCGCTGACCGAGACCCTCGAGGCTATCGAGATGGCTCACCGTCACGGCTACACCACCGTTACCTCACACCGCTCGGGTGAGACTGAGGATGCTACCATCGCCGACATCGCCGTAGCTACCAACAGCGGTCAGATTAAGACTGGTTCGCTCAGCCGCACCGACCGTATGGCTAAGTACAACCAGCTCATCCGCATCGAGGAAGAGCTTGGCGCTACCAGCCGCTACGCTTACAAGAAGCTGAAGTAAGCATCTCGTGCTAACAACATAAGCAAAGGCAATCTCCCATAGCAGGAAGATTGCCTTACTTTGTCATAGCATAGTAAGTTATTCTATCTCACGACCACCTTCTTACCGTTGATGATGTAGATACCGCCTTTCTTGATATTTGAAATATCCAGTTTGCGGCCCTTCAGGTCGTAGACGGTCATAGAACCCTGCTGACCGAGAAGAATGCGGTCGATGGCAGTCACTTCCTCTTCCACGATGTTGGTAAACAGATTCCAGCTGGCGGTTGACTGATATTTCTCTTTTGTGCCTGTAGGAACATAGAGGGTAGCTTCAGAATAAGTGCTTGTTGAGAAGCATGCCTCAGTAATTTCGATAGGCTCCTGAATCTGACAATGTATCTCCTTCAGCGCAAGACTTTGGTAGAAAACCCATTTGCCTAATTGTGTAACGCTGCCAGGGATGACCACAGAGGAGAGGTTGTCGCAATAAGATAAAGCCTGGTCGCCGATACTTGTCAGACCATTAGGCAGCGTGATGGAAGTCAAGCCATGGCAGTCCAGGAACGCATACCCACCGATGCTCGTCACCGTGTTGGGTATTTCTATGGCGGTCAAGGTCACTATACTTGCGAAAGCATCCCTTCCGATGCTCGTCACCGTGTTGGGAATAATGGTGTTCTTACATCCTGACACCAGCGTGTTTTCCTCTTTCAAAATAATGGCATTGCACCCGTCGCGAGAATCATATTTGGTATTTCCGCTTTCCACCTTCATGGACGCCAACCCTGAACAGCCTTCGAAAGGATTAAATCCGAGGGAGTCTACGCTGGCAGGGATAGTAATGGAGGTCAGTCCTGAGCAGTTTGTAAAGGCATAATTATCGATGGTGGTTACGTTGCCAGGGATAGTAATGGAGGTCAGTCCTGAGCATCCTCTAAAGGCATGACGACCGATGGTGGTCACGCTGTTGGGGATGGTGAAGGAGGACAGTCCTGAGCATCCTCTAAAGGCATAATCACCGATGATGATCACGCCGCTGGAAATGGTGATGGAGGTCAGTCCTGAACAATCAGCAAAGGCAAAATTACCAATCCTACTCACGCTGCCGGGAATGGTGATGGAGGTCAGTCCTGAACAACCATAAAAGGCATAATCAGCTATAGTAGTCACGCTGCCAGGAATGGTAATGGAGGTCAGTCCTGAACAGCTATCAAAGGCAGAATAACCAATGGTGGTCACGCTGCCAGGAATGCTCACGGAAGTAAGGTCTTCGCATCCGTAAAACGCTTCTTCTCCGATGGTTGTCACAGTATATTCCACACCTTTGATGGTCACCTTCTCAGGAATGACAATCTTCCCGGAATAATCATCCCTGTGGGTCACTTCCGCCGTTTTACTGTCCGAATACAAGTAGTAACGAAGGGTTTTCCCATCAGCTCCCGCTATTTCCCCATATTCCACGATTTTCTGGAATTTATTCCAGTAATTCGTGTTTTGATAGTTTGATATTGCTCCGACAGGAACTTCGAGCGTGGTTGCATGATATCGATCCTCATCAAAGGCATCCTCGGGCATTTCACACGGATTCTCCATGGAAGAATAGACTTTACTTTGGAATCCCCATCCGAAAGCCTGGGATCCGATACTCGTCAACGTACTGGGAAGATAAAGTTCGTGACAGTATATGCAACTATAGAATGCCTGCATACCGATGGTGGTCACACCCTCTGGGATCTTTATAATCTTAAAGTCACATTCTCGAAACGCATATTCTCCGATGGTCGTCACTGTGCCGGGTATCTTGACAGAGGTCGGCGCGACGTAGTTGGTACTATAGAATGCGCTTTCTCCAATGCTTGTGACTGTGTACTCCACTCCTTCATAGGTTACTTTTTCAGGAATGACGAGATCTCCCTCAATATAGCCTTCATACTTTACATTATAAGTGACCTCTGCGGTCTTGTCATCTCCATTCAGATTGTAATAGATGTTGTCGATACAAACCTTTCCTGTGAAAGCACTTCCGCCTTCTTTCTTAGGAATCCAAATCGCTTCGGTGACCACATTGCCATTAATCTCGTCTACTGCTGTGACGGTAATCTCCTGGTCTTGGTCAGTACGGTCCCACATGCAGGGATTCTCTACTTCTGTGTCATTTACATAAAGTATAATCATACCCTCGCCCGTCGCGGTGATAAGACAATAATCATCGGTGATTTCGTAACTGATAGTGGGGGCTGTTGTCCCGCCTTCTTTCTTAGGAATCTTAATCTGGAGGGTGACCGTACTCATCTCCTTGCCATCTTCCTGGGCGGTGGCTGTGACTGTGACAGTCTGGTCTTGGTCGGTACGGTCCCACATGCAAGGATTCTCAACCTCTGTGCCGTCGACATATAGTTTGACCTCACCCTCACCCGTCGCGGTGATAAGACAATAATCGTCGGTGGTTTCGTAAGTGATGGTGGGCTCTGGTGTCACTACCGTGCCGCCGCCATCTTTGCTGAATACGGCATTAACCGTTACGTCGGAGGCTGGCATGGTGAATTCACGGGGAGAGCCCTTGCCGGCAATCATGAGCGACAGATTGCGGAAAGCTGGGCCAAAGCAGCCATTCCAGTTGATAGCATCCTGTCCTCTGACTACGTATCTCAGTATTCGTGTGCCGGCAGCAAGCGTGAAAGTGGCGTTGAAAGTTTTCCAATTCTCAAGGTAACTCAACTCGTTGAGCACAGTAACGGTGTTTATCACATTGCCGCTGGCATCTTGCATTTCCACTTTTACTTCGGCCACTCTGCCACCCTGGCCGTTTTTCTCCCATATCGATGTCATCTCGGCAGAGGCGCTGCACGAGATGTTTCCTTTGTCTATGTCACTATTACTGATTCCGTAGTCTGAGAGATTGATGGTCTGCCAGAGCGTACAAGGGTTATAAGACGACACCCAACAAATCTGGTCTTTTTCGGTGCTGACTCTCCAGCCGCTTCCGCCATCAGACTTCTCCCAATTGTTGAGGGTTCCGTCGCAAATGCCATTGGTAAGCATTTCTGAGGAAGTAGAGCCTACGATGGGAAAAATCTCCACCTCCTGACCGTCGGCGGTGGTGGCGGTGAAAGAATCCATCTTGTATCCTTCCTTCACGTATGTCCAGAGAGATATACCACTCCCTTGAGTCGCTTGTGTGGCGCTGACGACCACCTTTCCGCCCTCACCAACGTTCATCTTGACCTGATACTTATTCGTATCGTCTGCATAGGCAGATATCTGAAACATCAAAACTCCTGCCGTGGTCAGCAACAAAAAAGCTGATAATCGTGTAAAAAGTCTTCTCATAAGATGAATTGTTAATTGTTTTACGCAAATATACAAAAAACTGACTGTTACCCCCGCCGACGGCGTGTGCACTTTTCTTTTTCACGCCAAAAGTACACAAAAAAAAGAATCACCCCTTTTAGGTGAACATTTTCGATTCGAACACTTTGCTATTCCAAAATAAAACTTTATTTTTGTGTCGGTTAAAAAAGACAAAGAGTATGTCAACTACACTATATACCATCATCAACTGGGTGTCGGCAGCTATGATCTTCGAACTGGGAATCGTGCTCGCACTCTTTAAGACGAAGGACGGACATGAATACCACAAATACCATGCGGCCAGAAAATGGCTCAGCGTGGCGTGTGTAACACTGGGGGTGCTGATGGCTGTCAACCAGCTGATACCAGCTGATGTCAACCACACGATGTGGCTGCGTGTCGTTGTTTTATGTATCGCAGCATTACAGGCCATGATGTTCACCATGACCATCCTCAGTATCATAGCTGTACAAAAGGTGACCAGGCGCTACATCCTGCTCCAGACGCTACTGATCGTTGCGGGGGGAGCTTGTGTGATGTCGGTATGTGGTCTCTCGCCAGAAATGTCGAGAGCCGCCTTCTATTTCGGCATCATCGCCTATTTGTTACTGTTGGGATATTATGCCCGCAGCTTCATCCACAGTTTCCACCTGTTCCGCCAGGAAATCAACACCTACTACGAGGAGGAGGAGATAAACTACAGCCTGCGGTGGATACGGAGGCTCTTTTGGTCGGCATTGGCGGTAGGACTGCTGTCGTTCCTCTCGCTGACAGGTATTTATTGGCTCGATGGGGTCTTCATCATCATCTATACTGCATATTATATATACTTCACCATCCAGTTCATCAACTATCACCGTCAACTGCAGATTGTGCAACCGGCCATAGCAAGAAATCCGATGCTCTCTGACGAAAACCTCGACGACAAGAGGAAAGAAGATGATGCTACGGGTGCCTCCTGCCAAGACGAGCGGAATGCACTCATACGCCACATGGAGCAAGGCATCTCACGGTGGGTAGAGGAAAAACGTTATACGGCATTCGACAAGTCGGTGGAGGATGTGGCTAACGAAATGGAGTGTACCATCCACGAGCTGCACTGGTATTTCCGCGAGGTCATGAAGACCAGTTTCCCCCTGTGGCGCAATCAGTTGCGCATCGAGATGGCCAAGCAACTTTTACGAGAGCAACCCGCCATGAAGATACAAGAGGTTGCCCTGCAGAGCGGTTTCAACAACCGTAGCTATTTCTACCGGAAATTCGCCGAACTGACTGGCATGAGCGTACAGGAGTTTAAGCAGCCGTAAGGAAAAAACAAAGGAAAATCAGGGAAACAAAGGGACCTGACTCTCCGATTTATTCATTAGCTATTCTCTATTACCTGCAACGATATACGAGCAGTATTTGCTGAGCAGATTAGACAATGGCAAATCGCCTTTCTGGTATCGTTCTGCATCGAGTTTTAGAATTCTTTCGCAGATAGGTTTCTTCCCTTTATACATGACATTGAGATATGGAATGCCATCCTCTTCCGTGATGTTTATATCGGTGAAAAATTGCGTTAGGTCTTCAGCATCATAGACGATGGAATAACTTGGACGCTTTGCTCCTGGAATGTCCTCTTTCAGTATGTTCTTATCTACAAGGTCCTGTATGTCACGTATGGCCGTATCCTTCGAACACTTAGCCAATGTTGCCCATGTCTTCGACGTTATCTTAGCCTCATAACCATCAAGGAAGAGGTTGAGCATCTGGGTCTGTCGCTCTGTCATTGGGACGGACGAGACCTTCTGCCAGAAGAAACTTTTGTTCAAGATGGTGGTAACGATGGTATCTGCCTCGTCGAGTGCTTCCACCAACTTCTCCATGTACCACACCAACCACTCCGTAAGGTCACCATCGCCATGTTGCATGCGCTCCAGAATGTCGTAGTAGTGATTCTTGTCCTTGTTAATCTGCGAAGAGACATTGTAAAAACGGAATTCACTCTTCTCTCCACGTGCCAGCAACATGTCTGAAAGAATTCGAGCCAATCTGCCATTGCCATCCTCGAAGGGATGAATGCTTACAAACCAGAAATGAGCAACGGCAGAACGGATAACACTACTCTCTTGCTCCTCCCCATCAAACCATGCGAGGAACTTTTGCATTTCCTCTTCTACACGGTCCGGAGACGGAGCAATATAGTGGACTTTCTCATGTCCGAACATTCCGCTGACAATATGCTCCTCATGAGTTCGGTATTTGCCAATTTCTATCTGACCGCCTTCGCTATAGCCTGATGGAAAGAAAGCGGCTTGCCAAGCGCACAGTTTCTCTTTACTAAGAGGCATATCATAGTGTTGAACCGCTTCGAGCATTACACCCACAACAGAATCAACATAGTGCGAAGGCGCAGTATATTTCACGTTCTCAATCCTAAGCTTTCGAGCAATAGAAGAACGCACCTGATCCACGTTCAGCTGTATGCCTTCTATCTCCGAAGAATACACCACATCATATGTCAGGTTCTCTGCCATAGCACGCAGTTTGCTATCAAAGCCCAGCGAACTCAACCTGCCATAAAGCAAGCCTTGTTTGCGGAATACTTTCTCCTGAAGAAGTGACACCTGAGAAGTGTCCCAACGGAAGCTTGTCCAATTATCTCTTTCGTATATATACATAACGCATTCATACTTTGTACGACAAAACTTCATGCTTAACGTCGCAATTTCTGCGACAAATATACTAATATAATACCGAATCGCCAAATAAATTCATAAAATATAGCATATTTTGCAACGTTTTTAGTCAATAATCGTCGAAAACATCCTTGTTCAAATCTTTCGTCAGGTTGCCATTTTCGTCGTATTCGTACTCTGCCTGCAGGTCTGCCCCGTCCATGAAGTTGAATGCGCCCTGCCATGTGGGGTCCTCCACAGCGTCGGTGACCTTCTGCAGCTGGTTGCCGTTGTAGGTAACACTTGTAACAAAATTTTCCAACTATTATTATCAATTACAACTAGAATATGGATTGTCACACTGATCTTGTGGGGCTATCCATCCCTCATGCCCATTTTTACTAGTATAAATCCATTTATTTTTGCAATCTATAATAGGAACCCAATCCCCCCAAAATACTCCCCTAATACTATCACATACACGGGAATTATGTTTCGGTTGGTCATAGAGGAATATATTGGGTTGCGATAGGAAAATACCTAAAAACCGTTTATCCACCCATCCTTTATGTTCTATAGTCCCTAATGTGTTCTCTGTCTTTACAAAGGCCATATTTGAAGATATTTTATGTATTCCTATCACCACATAACTCTCTTTTATGGAGTCATTAATAATGGAGTCAAATGGTATAGTTTCATTCATCGTCTTATACATCATTACATATTCTTGAGTTGGTATCAGAAGACATGACGCCTTATAGTCTTGTGTATTATGACAAACAGAACAAGACAGCAAAAAACTTGTAAGAATTAAACTGATTTTTCTCATCTCCTTTTTATTCTTAAAAACAAAGTTGATACAGGTGCCAACTGTTTGTTAAACTCATCCCATTGGTCTGGCCTTATTAAAAGGCATCCCTCGGAAATGCCATGGTATTTACCTTTCTTAAAAAATTCTCCTGCAAAACCATTATTGTTAGACCGATGAATAAAAACACCTGTTAAATATGCAGGATTTCTTTCGGGGAATTTTGGATTAAAGTTGGTCCATTCTTTTACTCTTCCTCTGTTGTTAATAGCCCATGGGGAATTGAATGGGCCTGGTTTAACAACTCGATTTACTGTATAATCACCGTCCGCCACTACACCATATCTTGATGGATTACTTGTCATGGAAAAGCCTTTATATTCTTTAATGTCATCCCTACCATGAGGACCATAGACTGTTACATCAGCTAACAAAGCATCTTGCGAATACAAATTGTTCGCATCTCCTAAAGTTTCATTATAATATCCATTAAACTCCACAACAGCTTTATGTCCTTTTATAATATACTCTTTACCGCTTGAATCTAATATGCCTGTATGGTATTCATGCTCGTCTCTCCAATTCCAAGTTGGATCAGAATGCCCATCAAGTGAGTAAAAAAACCAATCTCTTCCATCCGGGTCAAATGCATTAATCGGACTATTCACGCAATACACATACGGACTGATATTATAGTAATTCTCGCACAGCGGATCCACTGTTCTCCACATAGTCAATGCCCCGTCGTAGTGTCGTGCGCCATAGTCGTACCAGTCGAGGCCCAGCATGCGGTCCAGCTCCTTGCCGTTGTACTTATACCGCTGCACATCGCCGCACGTCGACTCTGCCATCAGACCGCCGTAGGGATAGTAGTGGTTCACCTGCTCCACCTGCCCGCAGGCGTTGGCCACCACGCGGTTGTTTCCCAGATGGTCTTTCAGGTAGAAATGATACACCGGCTGGCTGCTGCTGTCGAATGTAATATATCCACCCTCTACGAGAATCGTCTTCAACGTGCCGTTCTCGTAGATGTAGTTGCCGCAATAGTCGGTAACGTCTGTATAGGGAATCTCCTCCTCTTCCTCAACAAGCTCCTTTTCTTCATCCCCGCCCGACCTCAAATAACTCGGAACAACTGTTTTTTTGAATCCTATTATAGATTCTTGCGTGGTCTTTGCTCGTGCCACAACTGTGTCCAAACTACTATGCATTACAACCTGGGAGTAACAAACAGACGAGGGTGTTGTCAAGGCATAAAGGCTGAGTACAAACCTATAAATCCATTTGTTCATCATTTCATTATTTTATTATCTTAATCATTTGTTTTCTGACAGAACATAATTGTTTGTCATATAGAAGTCGTCCCCTATACGGAAGTATTTATTGCCATATATGACGATTTCTAACGTATCTCCGAGTCCCTTTTTATTTACAAGACGCAGATTCTTAACATCTATGCCAATAATAGGTCCTTTTATTTTGCATGAGTTCTTCAAATTCTCTATTATATTCACATCTTCTGATACATTTATCTCCTTTCCCATTTCGTGAAGTGAATAGAATTCATATTCTTCCAATTTATTTGGAACACTTACCGTATCATCACATCCGGAAAAGAATAACAAACTAACGATCAATAATTGCATCTTCATAACACTCATTTGTTTTATTGCCCGCACTTTTAATTATAACAGAATTTTTCCTGTTTTTAAGTTGATTATATGTGGCGTTGGGAGTAAATGACTTATGAAAAGGATTGAAGTTTATGAAGATGCCTCTCCAATCAATAATACTTTCCTCATTAATAGTACCAACACCGGAATTGTTGATTCCTTTTGCCACAAAAGTTGTACAGTTGTTAGACTCTCCGTTATAAGGTTCTCCCTGTTGTATTAAGGAAATATATTCTTTTTGAAGTTGATATGACTGTTGGCCATCTAACCCCAACCTAATAATCCCATCTGGTGCATAACCTTCTCCATATCCTTTTATTGAATTTTCACTGATATTATTTTGGAGCATGCCAGGAAGTTGAGACATATCATGTCCTGACATGTATTTCTCTAAAGCAGAATAATCTACATTTTTTTCTCCGTTTGTCAGTATATAAAAAGATTGAGAATTATATACTGCATCTACATTCTGAACAGCTGCTTTTCCTCCTAGATTGGCAGAAGATGGCCAAAGGTCATAATATGTATATGTTCCTTTTGATTCATATGAGCGGTTGAAATTTTCAACAACAACGCCTGTGTGTCCTATACGCGTAGAGCCTTTTGCATCTGTGGATTGAGTGGCCCAAATTAAAACCCAGGCATCCCTCCCATCCAGATCAAACGCATTAATCGGACTATTCACACAATACACATACGGACTGATGCCATAATACTTCTCGCACAGCGGATCCATGGTTCCCCACACAGTAAGTGCCCCGTCATAGTGCCGTGCGCCATAGTCGTACCAGTCCAGGCCCAGCATGCGGTCCAGCTCCTTGCCGTTGTACTTATACCGCTGCACATCGCCGCCTGTCGACTCTGCCATCAGGCCGCCGTAGGGATAATAGTGGTTCACCTGCTCCACCTGCCCGCTGGCGTTAGCCACCACGCGATTCTTCCCCAGATGGTCCTGTAGGTAGAAATGATACACAGGCTGGCTGTTGCTGTCAAA
>JAEEXN010000039.1 GCA_016291595.1 Prevotella sp. | reverse complement strand
ATGAATACTACTTTTAAAGAACTTCTGAAGGAAGTATCACTAGGTTTCTCTTCCTGTAATCCAATATAAAGGAATGCCCCCCAAGGAATTCCAAATTCAATAGGCCATAAGTATAATTCCCCTCAAAGAAATCTAATGCATATTGTTTCTTCTCAATTTGAAAGGTGATATTCTTATAGCATTTTAATGTCTTTGTCTTCAGTTTGCTACTTAGATTTGCAGTTTCTCGTTGTATCAACTCGGGAGATGATGGATGAAAATTTATAGGCAATTTATTGGTCCTACTTCCCGTATCAAACGCGAAACAAACGTCTTCCCCTGATATTTTGGCTTCAAAAATGATAAATGATAAAGGAACGTCTGGATATCGTTTGCAGTCTTTCCAAGTCAGTTTCACAGCCTCTTTCTTGATTGTTTTATTACGGACTGGGTATAATTTTTTTGATGAGAGATTAAAAACTAAAGTCCTGTCTCGAAGGATATCTGCTCCTATTACAAAATCAGGCGCATATTTTTGAAATATTCCTTTAAGATCTGCAACGATGCAAGGGACTTTCCTATATATCTTCCCACAGAAACTAACAGAATCTATCAGACATGTAGATAACTTATTTGTTCTTGAATTTACTCGTACTTTATTTGTTTCATTTAGGCATATTCCCATTTTGTCAACAGCATAAGTTGAGTCAATGGCGCATAAGCTACTACCTGTATCTATCAGAGATAAAGTAGAATCTGAATGTAAAGAATACAATTTGGTATAAGTATATAGCAAACTGTCCTTCACTATCAAATCAGTTTGGGCTATGACAGAAGGGATTAGAACAAATATGCTACCTAACAGAAAAAACAGCTTTTTCATCGGGACAAATGACTACCTATAATGTTTATCAATTGAAGATTCATGAATTTCTCTCTATAAATATCATTCTTCGGGAGGGCTATCTTTGGCAAATTTCTCTTGCTTTCCTCCTTATTCGTGACATTTGCCTTTAAAAGAAACGGTTTGTCCAAAGGACAGTTTACAGTATCGGACTTGACTATTCTTTCTTGACAAAGAGAATCCTTTGGAATAGAGCAACTATCTTTAGGCGTTTGTGCCTGCCCTGTCATTGCGACGAGGGCGAGCAATATGGTGATGATGGTTTGCTTATTCATATTCTATTTTTCAATTGTTATGTTGCGGATGACGAAAGCACCATCGCCGTCACCCTCTTTGAAGTCGAAAGTATTTGGAGTAGTATCAAACGGCTCGAAAGTGAGGGTAAAATCTGTGAAGAATAGTTTGCCCATAATACCTTCTGTGATGGCAGACGCTTTCAGTTTGGGATAGTTATTCTCGTCAAGCTTGATGCCGTCAGCAGCTGTTACCTTGTATTTTTTGCCGTTGGCTTCAAGGTAGGAATCTTTGACGATACGGAACCAATAGCCTTCCTGACCGTAATAGCGGAAACTAACGGTGGTGCCTCTAGTATCTGTATCCACTTGTCGGATGGCGAGTTGAAGGTTGGCGGTATTGTCCTGTTGGGGACCATTGATGGCAGAACCCAAGCCCATAAACCATCCCACACCATATCCGGCGCCCTTCCAGAGAATGCGCTTGTTAGGCGAGATCAACACATAATAGGGTATGGCTTTCATGTCACAATAGCTGTTTTCGATGTCGCCTTTGCCCATTTTGCCGTCGTTCCAGTTTTTCCAAGCGATGTTCTTGCTGAAATTATCCTCTTGCCACGCAGAGATCTTATCCTGATTGATGCCGATGATTTCCAACTTCCCTTGCGATTGCTCGTAGGCCCTTCTCATCTCTGGCTCAGCCATACGGCAGGGGCCGCATCCCAGACTCCAGAAATCGAGCAGCACATATCGGCCGGGCTGTCCCAATACTTCGGCAAGATGGTGTTTCTGACCCTGCATGTCAATGAGTTCGGCATCGATGGCCTCTTCACCCACCTGTAAGATATGCGGCGGATAAACCTGACTGTGTATCAGTGCCAGTTGCTCTTCAAACCCTTTCGGCGCACGGGCGGCGGTGGATGCCTCCAATTCCTTCAACTGCTCCATATACGGGAAGTCCTTCGTATAGTTTCTTGCCATCATGGCCACTCCTTCTAACTCATCGAGCGATGCTGCATCTACCGGCAATGAGGGAAGAACGTCCATCGTTTGTTTCAAATACTTCATATAGACAGGCCGTTCTTCATCCCACGATGCCTTGGCAAGACCGAGTCGCAAAAAATCTGCCAGCGTCTCATGACCATATTCCATAATACGGCTGAGAGTCTGTTGTTCGTGCACCGGGCTATCCACTTTCCATAATGGGTAGAGACAGTCTGTACCCGTTAGTTTCACGTCCACACCGGGTCTCAGCCAGATGGTCATCAGATAATTTGGGCATCCTTCTCCCAGAAGGAACAGATTGCTCATCGTAAGTCCCTCCACGGGAACTGTCAGGGTGAAACGCCCACCGATGACGGTGTCGGATGCTACGCGCTCATTCTCAATAATACACTCCGCCACCGTACTGTCTTTCAGTGCAGGCGAATAGCCTTTGATGGTGGCTGTCTTTGTCTGTGCTAGCCCCGTCATAGCAACGAGGGCGAGCATCATTGTAATGATTGTTTTATTGTTTATCATTGTTTTGCTTATGATTTAATCCTGTTTTCAATCCATTTCCTTATCTCTTTCCCAAACACCTCTTCTGCATAATCTAAAAGAAGGGTTGTAGAGGTTATTTCACGTTCAGCCACTCCCTGCATAAACTCGAAGAAACGCTGTTCGCCTACTTTTTGTTCCAAGTCATACAGGAGCAAGGCACCTTTATTATATAGGGCATCGTAAGCTTCAGGAGCATCGCGGTCAACCTCGTATATGGGACAAGCATGGCGGGCATTCTCACGACAGGCTTCCAGGTAGCAGTCAAAAATGTGCTTGTCGAAATGGCACTTGATGTACCACAGCATGCTGAACTCAGCAAAGCCTTCGTTGAGCCAGTCTTCCCAACTAAATGTCGGTGCCTTGTTCCACCAGAAATGACCCATTTCGTGGCCAATGGCGGTTTTGAAGTGCTCGTTGAAGCGTTTCGTCGCATAGGCAATGAAATTTTTGCGGCTGATACCACCACCACGACGTGGCACAACAAGGAATTTCATGTAGTCATTGCTGGGATTGGTTTTGAACAAGCGGGTATAGAATTGCAGTGCCTCGCTGCATGCTAACAACGCAGAGTCGGCATCTGCATCGGCGAAGTCGGTATAGACTACTTCGAATGTACGTCCATCATTGGTCATCTTCTTCGATTTGAGTGTTGGCGAGGCCACAATCTGAAGGTCGAAACCTCCCCACGGTTGCAACATTTCCCACTTGTCATCCTTGTGTTCTACAATGCCCGAGCCGCTGACCGTGTAGCCATCGTTGATGGAAACAGAGACGTTTGCCGTGAAGTCTCGGCTGTCGCTGTTGACAGGGAACCATGCCACGTAATAGCCCAGTTGCACCCAGTCCTTTTCCATCGAACTCATCCAAGTGTCGAGGCTGTCGAGGTTGCAGGTATAGTCGAAGGTGATACTACAAACGCCCTTCTTCTTTGGAACTGTTAGGCGAAGCGGTGCTCCTTGTCGGATGTATGTGTTAGATGATTTTGCTTTAGTGTCGAATGAGTATGCCAGTTCCTTGTTCTTGCTGCGGATGTGTTTGATGTCCGAATATTTCCAGAGCGTGAAATCAATGCTTTTGCTGCCCTTGAAATCAATCTGTGCCGTTAAAGTCACGGCGAGGGTCTTTTTCTCCACGTCAATGTCCAGTAGAATGTCGTATCGCTTAACGGTTGGAGCGTTGGTGTCCTCCACGACCGCTTTCCTTGGATAAGAAATTTCCCTCTTGTCCTCGGCCTCATGCTTGTAAACACGCATAGAGTCCATAAAGGCCGTCCATCGTGCATCGTTGTGAAGCGTTCTATAGTCTTCTTCTGTTAAAAACGTCGTGTAAGCAAATGCATATTGCCTGCCGAAGTGCTCCCTAAACAGATTGAGATAATAAAATGTGCTGTCAGTATTACCTGCCACCAGAGCTTTGTCTGCTGCTATCCAATAATCATTGGCTGTCTGCCCCTGTCCCGCCATTGCGACGAAGGCAAGGAGGATAGTGATGATGGTTTTCTTATTCATTGTTTTCATATTGCTTATGCTTTATTTTTTTCTTTTGTCAATGCGTAAATGAGCAAGTCATAAACATTCCCATCCTTTATGACGGCATTTGGTATAGCACCTTTATACTTGAAGCCATTCTTTTGTAGCACCCGTATTGAAGCAATGTTTTGTGGAAAGACATTAGCCGTTATCTGTTCAAGTGACAGAATCTTGAATGCAATAGTGCATACCTGTTTTACAGCTTCCGTTGCTATACCTTTGTTTGTATATTCGTTGAGAAGCATATAACCGATTTCTGCATCATCATCTTTCTTCTCAACCGATATGCTGCCTATGAGTTTCCCATCGCATACAATAGCCCGATAGATACCAGTAATTTCATCATTATCGTTAACCATCTTCAACCATTCCTCCGCATCCTTTTCTATATAAGGATTGGGCAGACGGTCTGAAAGGAAACGCCTGTCAACTGCATTACACAGGTTCGTCAGTTCCATTTTGTCTGACAGCGTCCAATGTCTTAGTTCTATTATCAGATTTTCCATGTTGTTTCGTATTCGCTGCGAAGTTACAGAAAACGCACGAATAAGCACCCGACATGACCGAAAAGCGAATGCCGAGGGTGAAAGTCTTAACCTAAGTTAAGTGATGAAGCGACTTTTTTAGTCTTTATTGTCTCAGAATGATGTTGCATCGAACGTATTCGCTCGTTTGCTTAGTTAGTTCTCAGACAAAGGCACAGGCCGCATCACTGCGCCCCATGCCAATACCCGGGTGAATCAAAATCTGTCAATATATTGTTTGTAACATCTATTCCACAACGGACCTTGGGTGATACTCGAACAGCTTCCGATTTTGGCAGAGCTGCTTGATGCTGAGTGTCTCGACCTTCCCGCTCCAGTTGGCACCCCACATGGCAAAGGGCTCGCTCTCAGGAACAACAAGGGTGATGGTCTCTATATCCAAGGGTAACGGCTCGAAGACACGGACAATGGCAAAGTGGTCGCCCGTGACGCCTTCATTCCAGAACAGTACGCCGTTGGGATAGTATAGCAGTCCCTTGCACTTGTATTGGCGTCCCGACTGGTCGATGAGCAATTCCTTACCGCCACGGCCAAAGTATTCGCGCATCCAGTTCATCTCGCATGCCTCGGCCAGATAGGTGGCATCGGGGGTGCGCCAGATGGCCAGTGTTCCGTCCTTAACAGGTTTGATGAGGTGGGCATCATCGAAGACAGCCCACGTCTTATGGTTATCTTTGTCGTAATCCTTCGCCTCGGCGACGAGGTGGGGCTGGTGGAACTGGGGGATGCTGTCGTAAGGGACAAAGTTGCCCACTGCGTCAAACGTGCGGTTGATGCTGACCTCAAGGCCTCGCATGTGCCAGTTGGGGACACCATAGATAGCGATTTCCCTTGTGCTCTCTGGCAGTTGGGGGAAGAAAATCTGGAAATCGAGCACTGTCCCCTCCTTGCCATTGATGGTGAACACCTTGCCGTAGCATTCGGTGGGTACGGTACGGCGTGAGCGGTAGATGGTGCCTGTCTCTGTGTCGAGGATGGCGCACTCGTCGCTGGCCAGCCACAGGTTGTCGACGATGTCGGCAGGCATACGGAAATAGCAGTGAAGTACGGTCTCCGCATCCATCCCCGACGTTTTTTCTTCCGTCAGCTGCCAGCACATGGAACAGTAGGGAGTCGTCTCGTTGAGAGTTGCATCGACTGCCTCAGGGAAAAGGTTTTCGAAGTTCTTACATTCAGGGACATTCCCGACCATGCCGATGTTGTCGTGCCAAGAGTTGTTCTCCGTGTTTCCCCAGAGGATAATCTTCTTCTTGGTCTTTTTGTCGACGACAGCTTGGGGGATGGAACTCCAAACGATAGCGCCCTTTACCAAGACCTTCACATCTTTCGTTTGTGCCAGCAAGGTGATGCTGCTCAGTGTCAGGAAACTGAGAATCAAGATTCTTTTCATATCTCTATGTTGTTTAAAGGTTTAGCGTCTTACTGTTTGTATGTGTCAGGCTATCTCGATATTGCTGGTAACAATCCGATGAGACTTCTGTGCCTACGGGCCAGTGGGTGCAGAAGAGCAGAATCCGGTTGTTGTTGATGCGCTCGGCCAGCCAGAGGTACTTCTCCTGTTTTCGGCTGTCCTGCAGGGTGAAAAACAGTTGTTGTCGTGAGAAGTTGAGCAGGTAGCCGGGCGTCTTGCAGTCGTACCAGCAGGCCACTTGCAGCAGCCGGCCGAAGAGGTCGAGGCCTTCCTTGTCCTCGAAGACGTAGGCTGCGCTGACGACGGTAGTGTCGTTGGTGTCGGCAGCACAGTTCAGTGGTACTGGCGTCACTTTGTTGTAGGCTGCCATCTTGGCAATAAACTCGTCTACGCGACTGGGGTTCTGATATTCAACCGTATCTTCTGTCTGTTGGTGGGTAGCGTAGTGGAGACTGGGGTCTGTCGCCACCTCCGTTTCAGTCTGCCTGTCGGGTACGGCCATCGTGTCCGTTGGAAGCGGAGTCTTGGTCCGTCGCTTGGGAACAGGGGACTCCACGTGGAACGAGGTTGCCGAGGTATGTGGATTGATGGTCTCGATGTGCGTGGGTCTAGGGCGTGGAGCCACATGGGCCGTTGAGGCTAAGGTTTGCTCTCGTTCTGCCTGATGCGGTTTTACCAATAGCACGACAAGAGCGATGCTGGCAGCTATGGCAAAAGCTGTCATCACGGTGCGCCATTGCAGATGTTTCCTCTCCACCCGTCTCATCACGCGGTTGGTGAAGTCGTCGGGCAGTTGTGGCTGCGATGCCTCGAACGAGGTCTTGAGTTTGTCGTATCTCTTATTTCCCATGTTCTTTCGTCATGATGTATTGATAGAGTTTCTTTCTGATGCGGCAGAGACGGGTGGCCAGTGTACCCGCCTTGGTGGCGGTGATGGCTGCCAGGTCGCTGAGTGACTGCTGTTCGAAGTAGAACTGCTGGACGAGCAGACGTTCCGTAGGTGGCAGTCGGTGGATGGCCTCTGTCAGCAGACGGATACGCCGGTCGTCGTCGGTGTCCATCACATGCTCTGCCTCAACGTCGGGTATTGTCTGTAAGGTCTTCTCGTCCATCTCCAACCAAACCACAGACTGCCGTCGCACGTGGTCGATACTTTGGCGATAGGCTATGCAGCGGAGCCAGGTGTAGAACGAACTGCGGGTCGCATCATATTGCGCCAGTCGGCTGAAAGCCTTGACGAAACAGTCTTCTGTCAGTTCCTCGGCGTCCTCGCGGCGTGTCACAATCGTAGCGACAAAGGCGAAGAGTTTTGCTCCGTAGCGGTCTACCAGCAGGGCATAGTCCGCCCTATGACCGAGGTGCAACACCCGTCCGATGATCTGCTGGTCTGTCTCGTAACGCTGTCCCATCACTCACTTATACGATATGGTTGATTCGACATTACAAGGCTTAACGATTATTAAGGAAGTCTTTTCTTGCTGCTTCATTGTCCTTGCTGTTTTTTGTTCACAAAGTTAGGGGCAAGCGAACAAAAATGCCCCCGGCAAAACCGAAAAGCGGATGCTGGGGGTGTAGGTCTTAACCGAGGTTAAGAGTTTGGTGGAAAATTGGGGCTATTCTTTGCCGAAAGTGATTACCTTGCGGATTTTGCTGATAGTCTTGGGAGTGACATTAAGGAATGAGGCGATGTCTTGTAGGTCGAGCAATTCAACGATGCCGGGACAACGATGCAACAACAACTCGTAACGCTCGCGGGGCGTTGTGCGGTGGAAATCCAGATAGCGGGCTCGTGCCTGACTGAGCAGGTGCTCAGCAATGGCAGCCCGCAGTTCCGCAGTTTCTGTATCCCGACTAAAAAAGTCCGTCAGCTGTTTACCGTTTACCCTGAACACGCGGCTGGGCATCATCGCCTCTATGGTGGTCTGAGACGGCCGGCCGTAGAGACAGGCGGGATAGTCGCCCACATACTCGCCCTCGAACGAGAACCAAGTGATGTGTTCACGACCGTCGCTGATGCCGCGCGTGACGTACTTGAAACAGCCCTCGGTGACGAAGCCGAACCACCGTGCCGGGTCGCCCTCACGCTCCAGCTGCTCGCCCTTGCGGTAAGTGGCCGTTTCGCCTTCGCGCTCGCAGAATTCGCGCAGTGCCTGAAGGTCAAGACGATTATCGCTGAATTTGTGTTCCATCGTGCCGTATAGTCTTTATTACCAGCAAACAATTTTATCCCCCAATCTTTTCCTAATATGCCTTAATTCCGAGGACAAAGTAATGTGGGCTTTGTTTGGTAATGTCGGAGATACTACCGCAACAGCGGGTTACCTTATCCTCCGCATCATACCAGAATGAAGAATAATACACAAGAGGAATGAAAGTCTCCTTTTCTATTGGCGATGTGGGTTCGAAAGGATCCGACCTGTATGAGTAAATGTATTTATTTTCGCTCTCCCAAAAGATAGGCTTGAGTTTCAGGGAGGATGTGAAGCTGAGCGTATTCTCCCAACTGAAGCAGCAAAGGGCTAACGAATCTTTCTCTGAAGGGAGGAAACCGATAATCAGTTTATTGCCCCTTGCCTCAAAATAGTATGGGAATAAGAGACGAGGAGAGTTTTCGACTTCTTTTCCGTTCACAAATTCCCTGAAGTATATTTCCACATTCCGGCCTTTTATCGCACTGACATTGAAGCTGTATGCCTGGTAGCCTTTGGCTTTGAGCAACGGGATATAGTCGTTGATGGTCGACTCGTTCATTTTGATTTCCTGCGCCTGCCCCGCTACTGTAACGAGGGCGAGCAGGATGGTAAGGATGGTTTTCATGTTCATCGTTGGTTTCGTCATATTGTTATAATTCCACTCTTGTCACTGTCTGGTAACATTCCGCCGGCTGTGCCGAATCAGTTCCTGCCTTCCGTTCTTGAGAAGGTAAGAGGCGACGACGAGGACTTAAAGAAAGACTCACAGAGCCATTAAATACTCTTCGATGCTTTCGTGGCTGCCGATTGTCCATTCCACGACCTTTCCTTCCGGGTCTATCAGCACGTATGTGGGGGCGGCAATGATGCCATATCGCTCTGCCACGCTGTCTGTTCCCTCGGTGTCAATGACAAGTTTCCAAGGCAGTTTGTTCTTCTCGACGGCAGCTTTCCATTTGTCCTTAGTGTCGTGAAAGGCAACACCAAGGATCTCTAACTTGTCGCGATAGTGCTCGTAGAAAGCTTTCATGTCGGGAAAGGCAGCGATGCAGTTAACACACCATGAGCCCCAGAAGTCGAGCATGACGTATCGTCCGCGAAGCGACGACAGCGTCAGCTGTTTCCCATTGATGTCCTCCAGCGTAAAGTCCTTTGCCTCTTTCCCGATGGGACAGGCCTCGCGTGTCTTGGCGGTCATTTCGTCAAACTCCTTCATTCCAGCCACGTAAGCATCGTAGAGTTTCTTCATGTTGCCGTTTCTGGCGCGCTCAGACAAGGCAGAAAGACATTTCTTCCCATTTCCGACCCCCATGACATGACCTAACAAATAAACAGAACCGTCGCTGTCAGGATGACTCAGCACATAGCCCACCACGGTGCGGTTCTTGGCTTTTTGGTCGGTGATGCCTTGTACGACAGCCTCTGCCTCTCGTATCTGCCGGAACGTATCCGGCGATTTGCTGCAGAGAATGGTATCTATCGCCTGATAGCCATAATTGAGAACAATGGCCGTATCGGCTGTTTGTCCGGGTTCCTGTCCTTTCACGCTCTTCTGTTGCGCGTCCGCTCCTAACGATACAAGGGTGAGCAGGAGACTGCAAATGATGTTCTTGTTCATTGTTCGTTTGTGATGATTCGTTTGGCGCCGTAAATGTAATAAATATCCCTTGAGCAAACAAAAACCTGCTACACATTTTTACAAAGTAGGTTGTTTCCCCTTTTATATTTACGATGTTTTCACAGAAATATTACTTTTTTTATTGATGTGGTTTCAATTCATGGGAGTGATTATTGTTTCCACCCCCTCCCGAAGGAAAGCATTTGAAAGCATCAGAAAGTAGCACAATCTGCCTGATTATGAGGTCTTCCCCTTAAAATAAGTTGAAATTCATGTTGTTTTTTGGTTGTGTCGTAGTTTTTTAGTATTTTTGCATGATTTAAGCAAACATGATATGTCAGCAGTAATTATCAAGAAGGTAGAGAACAAGCGCGACTTGAAGACCTTCATCGAATTTCATTACGATTTGTATAAGGGCAACGCATACGACGTACCCAATCTGTATAGCGACGACATGAACACGCTGAGCCAGGATAAGAATGCGGCTTTCGAGTTCTGCGAGGCCGAGTATTATCTTGCCTATAAGGACGGAAAGGTGGTCGGACGCGTGGCAGCCATCATCAACCACCGTGCCAACGAGCGATGGGGCAATAGTGTTCGTTTCGGATGGCTCGACTTCATCGACGACATCGAGGTCAGCCGTGCCCTGTTCGATGCTGTTGAGACCTACGGAAAGAGCAAGGGAATGACACAGATGATCGGCCCGTTGGGCTTCACCGATTTCGATCCTGAGGGTATGCTTACCGAAGGTTTCGAGGAACTGGGCACCATGGCCACCATCTACAACTATCCTTATTATCCCCAGCACATGGAGCGTTTGGGCGGATTTGAGAAGGACAACGACTATGTGGAGTTTAAGATTTTCGTTCCGGAGGAGGTGCCTGAGAAGATGCGCAAGATTTCGGAGATGATCATGAAGCGCTACAATCTGAAGATCCGTACACTGACCAAGAAAGAAATCTTCGACGAGGGAATGGGCAAGAGAATCTTCGGACTGATCAACGACACATTCAAGGACCTCTATGGTTTCTCCCGTTTGTCGGAGAAGCAAATCGACCAGTATGTGGACATGTATCTGCCGTTTGCCGACCTGAACCTGATTCCCATTGTTGAGGACTGGAGCACCGACGAGCATAAGCTGGTAGGCGTAGGCATCACGATACCGTCGTTGTCGCGTGCGTTGCAGAAGTGCTGGCGCGGCCGGCTGTGGCCGTTTGGCTGGTGGCATGTGCTGCGTGCGCTGAAGTTCCATAAGACCAACATCGTCGACCTCGAGATGATTGGCGTGCTGCCCGAATACCGCTCGAAGGGCGTGAACGCGCTGATGTTCTATCACCTCATTCCCTGGTACAACAAGTATGGTATCGAGTGGGGCGAGAGTCAGGTTGAGATGGAGTCGAACGAGAATGTGCAGAGCCAGTGGTCGTATTTCCACACCGAGAATCATAAGCGTCGTCGCTGCTATAAGAAAGTGTTAACTGCAAAGTGATGGGTGTTGAAATATAGTGAAAGAGTGAATTTAATAGTATCATCAACAGAATGGCAGATAAAGAACAGAAGATAAAACCCCAATCATCAACTACCAATCCCCAATATTCAACACCCGAAACAGTTGAATACACCGACGATAACATACGCCATTTGTCGGACATGGAGCACATCCGTACGCGTCCGGGTATGTATATCGGTCGTTTGGGCGACGGCTCGCTGCCCGAGGACGGTATCTATGTGCTGCTGAAAGAGGTTATCGACAACTCGATTGACGAGTTTAAGATGAATGCCGGCAAGCGCATCGAGGTCGATGTTGACGAGAATCTGCGGGTAAGCGTGCGCGACTATGGCCGTGGCATCCCGCAAGGAAAGCTCGTCGAGGCCGTCAGTGTGCTGAACACGGGTGGTAAGTACGACTCGAAGGCGTTTAAGAAGAGTGTCGGTCTGAATGGTGTCGGTGTGAAAGCGGTGAATGCCTTGAGCCGTCATTTCGAGGTGAGGAGCTACCGCGAGGGAAAGGTGCGCACCTTAACCTTCGAGCGCGGCATCCTGCAAACCGACAAGACCGAGAAGAGCGGCGACGAGAACGGTACCTACATCTACTTTGAGCCGGACAACGACAAGACCCTTTTCAAGGAGTATCGGTTCCAGGACGACATTATCGAGACGATGCTCCGCAACTATACCTACCTCAACCAGGGCCTCACCATCATGTATAACGGCAAGCGCATAGTCAGCCGTAATGGTCTGCAGGACCTTCTGACGGACAATATGACCGTCGACGGGCTTTATCCTATCGTGCACATGAAGGGCGAGGACATCGAGATTGCGTTCACGCATACCAACCAATACGGTGAGGAGTATCACTCGTTCGTGAACGGACAGCATACCACCCAGGGCGGAACCCACCAGAGCGCGTTCAAGGAGCACATCGCCAGAACCATCAAGGAATACTTCGGGAAATACGAGTATGCCGACATCCGCAATGGTCTGGTGGCTGCCATCGCCATCAATGTGGAGGAGCCTGTGTTTGAGAGTCAGACTAAGATCAAGCTCGGAAGCACCCAGATGGCTCCCGAGGGAGAGTCGATCAACAAATATGTGGGCGACTTCATCAAGCGCGAGGTCGACAACTATCTGCATATCCATACCGAGGTTGCAGAGGTCATCGAGAACAAAGTCAAGGAGAGTGAGCGCGAGCGCAAGGCCATGGCTGGCATCACGAAACTGGCCCGTGAGCGTGCGAAAAAGGCCAACCTGCACAACAGGAAACTGCGCGACTGCCGCATTCACTACAGCGATACGAAGAACAACCGTAAGGAAGAGTCGTGCATCTTCATCACGGAGGGCGACTCGGCCAGCGGAAGCATCACCAAGAGCCGCGACGTAAACACCCAGGCGGTGTTCTCGCTGCGCGGTAAACCGCTCAACTCGTTCGGACTCACCAAGAAGATTGTCTACGAGAACGAGGAGTTCAACCTGCTGCAGGCGGCCCTCGATATCGAGGATGGACTGGACTCGCTGCGCTACAATAAGGTGATTGTGGCCACCGATGCCGATGTCGACGGCATGCACATCCGTCTGCTTATCATCACCTTCTTCCTGCAGTTCTTCCCTGACCTGATCAAGAAGGGGCATGTGTACGTGCTGCAGACGCCTCTTTTCCGCGTGAGAAACCGCCGTACGAAGATCAAGAGCAAGAAAGTGATTGCCGAGGAAGACACGCGCAAGGCAGAGCGGGGCGAGAAGAAAGGCGACTTCATCACGCGCTACTGTTATAGCGACGAGGAGCGCCTGAAAGCCATCGGCGAGCTCGGTCCCGACCCGGAAATCACCCGTTTCAAGGGTCTTGGTGAGATCAGTCCGGAGGAATTCTCGGGCTTTATAGGTCCGGATATGCGTCTGGAACAAGTAACCCTGCACAAAAACGACCAAGTACAAAAACTATTGGAATACTACATGGGTAAGAACACCATGGAGCGCCAGAATTTTATTATTGAGAACTTAGTAGTAGAAGAGGATCGTCCTGAGGAGGATGATAACGCATAACAAACAAATGAAAAGAACATCTTTTTTGGTCTTTGCACTCTCAGTGGTGCTTACCCTGTCCGCACAACTCCGTTTCAATTTGGGCAACAACAGTCCTGTCCGCAAGCTGCAGATAGCCGAAATGGCCATCAGCAACTTGTATGTCGACAGCGTCGACGAGTCGAAACTCGTGGAAGATGCCATCCGTGGCATGCTGAAAGAGCTCGACCCGCACTCCACCTATGCCACGCCCAAGGAGGTGAAAGCCATGAATGAGCCGCTGCAAGGCAACTTCGACGGTATTGGCGTGCAGTTTAATATGATTGAGGACACGCTGATTGTGATTCAGCCCGTGGTGAACGGACCATCCGAGAAGGTGGGCATCATGCCCGGCGACCGCATTATCGCTGTCAACGACACCGCCATTGCCGGTGTGAAAATGTCGAAAGAGGACATCATGAAACGCCTGCGCGGTAAGAAAGGCACGAAGGTAAAGCTGGGTGTTGTGCGCCGTGGCATTGCCGATGTGCTGACATTCATTGTCACCCGCGACAAGATTCCCGTGAAGTCGATCGACGCCGTCTATATGATTCGTCCCGGTGTTGGCTATATCCGTATCAGTAATTTCGGTGCGACCACCTACGATGAGTTCATGGAAGGCGTCCGCCAGTTGCAGGCGAAAGGCATGAAAGACCTGATGCTCGACCTGCAGGACAATGGCGGCGGCTACCTGCAGGCAGCCGTTCAGATTGCTGATGAGTTCCTGCAGAAGAACGACCTGATTGTATATACACAGGGACGCAGGCAGAGTCAGCGCGCCGAATACCGGGCCAACGGTCACGGAAAACTCATCGAGGGCAAGGTGGTTGTGCTCATCAATGAGTTCACTGCGTCGGCTGCAGAGATCGTTACCGGTGCCATCCAGGATCAGGATCGCGGCCAGGTTGTAGGCCGCCGCTCGTATGGCAAGGGTCTGGTTCAGCGTCCTATCGACCTTCCCGACGGCTCGATGATCCGCCTGACCATCGCTCATTACTACACCCCAGCGGGCCGTTGCATACAGAAGCCCTACAAGAAAGGTGACCTGCGAGACTACGAGATGGATCTTGACAACCGCCTGAAACACGGTGAGCTGACCAATCCCGACAGCATTCATTTTGCCGACTCTCTGAAGTGTTACACCCTGCGTCAACAGCGTGTTGTCTATGGCGGCGGCGGCATTATGCCCGACTTCTTCGTTCCCCTCGACACCCTTCAGTATACGAAATATCATCGTCAGCTGTCTGCCAAGAGCATCATCTTGAACGCAAGCCTGCGTTACATCGACGACAACCGCAAGCAGCTCAAGAGCCGTTATGCCACTTTCGAGCAGTTCAACAGTGGCTTCGAGGTGCCGCAAAAACTGGTTGACGGCATCATTGCCGAGGCAGAGAAGCAGAAGGTAAAACCCGTCGACGATGCCGAGTTGCAGCGCACGCTGCCTTATCTGAGGAACCAGCTGAAGGCTCTTGTGGCCCGCGATTTGTGGGATATGAGCGAGTATTATCAGGTGTCGAACGACCAAAACCACATCTACCGAAAAGGTCTTGAGGTGATTTTGCGATGAGGAAACAACTCTATTTCTGGATTGGGGCACTCGTATTAGGTGCCTTGTTGGGCATCTTGGGAATAGCGTGGCTCGACAAGCTGATGACCTTTGTGGCTACCGTCTACACCCGGCTGTTCCAATTGCTGGCGGTGCCGACCATCGTCCTGGCGGTCATCACCACACTCGCCTCGTTCGGAAGTCAGGGTCAGACACGCCGTATCTTCATTCGGACCGTCATCTATACGTTGCTGACCACTTTCTCGGCGGCTGCTGTAGGCCTGTTGTTGTATATAATCATTGCACCGGGCAACCTGCCTATGGCTGGGGATGCGGCTGCGGCAACGACAGAGACAGTTGCCGCCCAGCTGCAGACGAATGCTGCGCCGGTGAGCTATTACGACCATATCCTGTCGGTCATCCCGAATAATGTGATACGACCGTTCCTCGAAGGAAACGTGCTTTCGTTGTTGTTGCTGGCCGTTGCCATCGGTATCGGCATCTCGCGGCTGCCCCAGTCGGAGCGGAAAGACGTGTTGGTGCGTGGCATACAAGGGCTGCAGGAGCTGTTGTTCCTGCTCATCCGTTGCCTTATCTGGACGCTGCCGTTGGGCATTGTCGCCTTTTCCGCACAGTTGTCGGCACAGATGAGCGCGGGCATTGTGCTCGACTCGCTGGGCAAATACGTGGCGGTTATCATTGGAGGCAATATCATTCAGTTCTTCGTCGTATTGCCGTTGTTCCTCTTGTCGCGTGGTATCAATCCGCTGAAGGCGCTTGCCAGCATGTCGCCGGCGGTGCTCATGGCGCTTTTCACCAAGAGTTCCGCAGCCACCCTGCCCGTGACCATGGAGTCGGCAGAGGAGCGGATGGGCGTTTCTCCGCAAGTCTCACGGTTCGTGTTGCCTATCTGTACCACAGTGAACATGAACGGATGTGCCGCCTTCATTCTGGTGACATCGCTCTTTGTGATGCAGAACTCGGGCATGGAACTGTCGTGGACGACTATGCTCCTGTGGCTGTTCATCGCCGTCTTCTCAGCCATCGGCAATGCCGGTGTGCCCATGGGATGCTATTTCCTCACCCTCTCGCTCATGTCGGGCATTGGCTGCGAAGTGGGAATCATGGGTATCATCCTGCCCATCTTCATCGTTATCGACATGATTGAGACGGCCGAGAACGTGTGGAGCGACTCGTGTGTGTGCGCCATGACCGACCGCGATATGAAGAGAAAGCAGTAGTGACGGTCCATTTTCCTTGTTGCTTGCCATCTGAATCGGTTACTCCCGTTAACCGACAGTAATTCAATAAATTAGGCTGAAGCAGGGGAGTGTGGCATTAAAAAGTGCGAAAAAAACGTTTTTTATACGGTAAATTGCTGATTTGCAACTTTTTTTGCGTACCTTTGCACCCTCATTTTAGAATTATACGATTTGAAGACATTTGAAGAATTGGGCGTGAGCAGTGAGATTCGCCGCGCCATTGAGGAACTGGGCTTTGTCAATCCGATGCCCGTTCAGGAGGAAGTGATTCCCTTTTTGCTGGGTAATAAGAATGATGTAATCGCACTGGCACAGACAGGTACAGGCAAGACCGCCGCTTTTGGTATTCCCCTTTTACAACGTATTAACCCCGACGACCCGACCACTCAGGCACTGATCCTGAGTCCTACACGCGAGCTTTGTCTGCAAATAGCCGACGATCTGCGCGACTTTTCGAAATATATGACCGGCATTCGTGTCGTACCCGTGTATGGAGGTACCGACATCATGCAGCAAATCAAGGCACTGCGCAACGGTGCCCACATCATCGTGGCCACCCCAGGACGACTCATCGACCTGATGAACCGTGGCAAGGCCAAGATTGAGTCAGTCAGCAACGTGGTGCTCGACGAGGCCGACGAGATGCTTAACATGGGTTTCTCAGAGAGCATCAACGAGATTTTCGAGCACGTGCCCGAGGAGCGTAACACGCTGCTCTTCTCAGCGACAATGAGCAAGGAAATAGAGAAGATAGCGCTCAACTACCTGCACGACCACAAGGAAATCGTGATTGGCAGCCGCAACGAGGGCGCCGAGAACGTCAACCACGTCTACTATATGGTGAACGCCAAGGACAAATACCTGGCGCTGAAACGTATCGTCGACTTCTATCCGCGCATCTTTGCCATTATCTTCTGCCGTACGAAGATTGAGACACAGGAGATTGCCGACAAACTGATTAAGGATGGCTACAATGCCGAGGCTCTGCATGGCGACCTCTCCCAGCAGCAGCGCGACCTCACCATGCAGAAGTTCCGCCAGCATCTCACACAACTGCTCGTGGCTACCGACGTGGCTGCGCGCGGTCTCGACGTCGACGATCTGACGCACGTCATCAACTACGGACTGCCCGACGACATCGAGAACTACACCCACCGCTCAGGCCGTACAGGCCGTGCCGGCAAGAAAGGCACCAGTATTTCTATTGTACACACGCGCGAGCAGCATAAGATCCGTGCCATCGAGAAGGAGATTGGCAAGGACTTTGTCGAGGGAACCATGCCCGCCGCTGCCGAAATCTGTAAGAAGCAGCTCTACAAGGTGATGGACCAGATACTGAAGACCGACGTCGACGAGGAGCAGATTGCGCCTTTCATGCAGGATATCAGCCGTTTCTTCGAGTATATCGACAAAGAGGATATCATCAAGAAAATCGTATCGGTCGAGTTCGGTAAGTTCCTTGCCTATTACGCCGACGCTCCTGAAATCGAGAGACCTGTCTCCCGTAAGAAGGAAAAGGGGGAGCGTGGCAAAGAGAAAGGAGCACGCGGCAAGTCGGATGGCGGTGCTTCTCACGGTGTGCGGAAGGTTGAGCCGGGCTACCGCCGCTTGTTCATCAACCTGGGAAAGACCGACGGTTTCTATCCCGGCGAGGTGATGCAGTTCCTCAACAAACACGTGAAGGGACGTCAGGCGGTTGGACATATCGACCTGCTGAGCAAGTTCAGCTATATCGAGGTGCCCGAGGGCGACGCCAAGCGCGTCATGAAAGCACTCAACGGCGTGTTCTACAAGAATCGCGAGGTGCGCTGCAATGATGCCGATGAGGGCGGAAAAGGCCGTGCATCAGAGGCTCCAAAGGGCCGTAAGACCGAGCGGAAGAAAGGCCGCGGGCGCGATAGCCAGGACGTGAAATGGTACGACCAGTTTGTGAAAAAGGGAAAGAACGATTGGCGTGAGCTCATCAACAACAAGCCGTTGAAGCTGAAAGGTGAGGAGCCCGACTTCACAGAAGAAGGCTGGGCACGCCGGAAACCGAAGAGATAAAGCATGGAATGGTGCCAAGACGATTGTTTCGTTGGCGGCAGAGTGGCTTAAAGCCAACTCCAACTTCCCCAAGGTGGAGCGCAAGATGCTGTCAGAACAATCGCTCCGGCAGTTATTGATAAAGCAAGGAGCAAGAGACATGGTTACGCAACAGAACCTGATTCTCTTGCTCCTTGCTTTTTGTGTCTTGCCGTCGAGATGCCCTGTTCTGAGGAACGGCATGATGATGTCACCCCGCCGTCGAAACATAGTCATCTTCAATAAGGCACTTTTTCAGGTACAATGAATACTCTTTTGCCGTACAACTGATGGCTTGAGAAGGTACAAACGGGCATCTCTTGGAAACTATCACTCCAGTGATAGGATCCTCTCACTCCAGTGATAGATTGCTTTCACTCCAGTGATAGATTGCTTTCGCTATAGTGATAGACCGGAACGGCATCCTTTCATCGGCATCAACAGGGAAAGGATTTACAGTTGCAAAGATACAAAAAAATGGGCAGAAAAAAGAAAGAAAAAGCGGCTTTTTTTGAAAAAACTCAAGAGCGGAAAAGGCCTCGTATAAAGAAAAAATTCAAGGAAACGTAGGGAAGGAAACGTGAATAGTCTGCAACGCATCACTCGTTGCTGATAACTGGCGATATGCCTCAATCTCGTTTCATAAATTGTGAAAGAGTCTTAAAAAATAAGGTTCTGCGGTTCAACGTATCGGTTCTTGTTGTAACTTTATCTTCAATTACTGAAAAAACACTTAAACACACCTAAACAATAGCCATGGATAGAAGACAATTTATGAAATCGTTGGGAGCCGTGGGACTGTTCACCATCGTACCGAGAAAGGTGTTGGGCGGTAATGGGTTTATTGCGCCCAGCGACCAACTGACGAAAGCCATCATCGGCGTAGGTGGTATCGGGCGTTCGTCCACCCATTTCTCCTCGTCGGAGGCCTGCCGCCTGCTGGCAGTATGTGATGTAGACAAGAAGCATCTGGAGAGTGCCGTGGAGGGCGCGAAGACCAAACTGAAGGAAAATGTGAAAGCCTACGACGACTGGCGTGAGCTGATTCATCAGTCGGGCGCCGACATTATCCACATCGCCACGCCGCCCCATTGGCACGGTCTTATGGCGGTGGAAGCCGCCAAGGCAGGTAAGGACATCTGGTTGGAGAAGCCTATGACGCGCACCATCGGCGAGGGAAAGGCCGTGAAGGACGCCGTGCAGCGCTACGGTCGCATCCTGCGACTGAACACATGGTTCCGTTTCACAGATACGTTCTATGGACTCGGCACCCCCGTGAAGCCACTGAAGAAACTCATTCAGAGTGGTATGCTCGGCTGGCCGCTGAAGGTTACCGTCTCAGGAGCTACCGGCTTCACGTGGAAATTCTTCTGGGTAGGCAAGGACAACCTCACCCCTCAGGCTGTACCCTCAGAGCTGAACTACGATATGTGGCTCGGTCCGGCACCTTTTAAGCCCTACAATGCCCATCGTGTGCACCAGACTTTCCGAGGCTATTGGGACTACGATGGCGGTGGTCTGACCGATATGGGTCAGCACTATCTCGACCCTGTGCAGTATATGCTGGGCAAGGATAAGGAGTTCCCGGTGAAGGTGGAGATTGACGCTCCGCAGCAACACTACGATGCCGTGGGCATCTGGCATAAGATAACATACACCTATGCTGACGGTTGCCAGATCGTGCTCGAGGGCGAAGGCTATGAGAGCAAAGGCAAACTGGCGTATATCGAGGGCCCGAAGGGTAAGGTGTTCAAAGGCTTCGAATGCACCATTCCCGACGTGATGAACAAACTCAACGAACTGCCTGATCCCGAACCACAGCGCACCGACTTCCTCGAGTGTGTGCGAACCCGCCAGAAGTTCGCCCTCAACGAGGACAATGGTCACCACAGCTGCACCCTCGTGAATATGGGTGCCGTGGGTCTGCGCCTCGGACGCCGGGTGCTGAATTTCGACCCGAAGACACAGACATTTATTGGCGATGCTGCTGCCAACGCCCTCATCAACCAGCCCATGCGCGGCGAGTGGCGGTTATAGGAGCTGCATCCCCCAGCCCCTCGTCTTCTGAGAGGGGAGCGGGGAAGGAATAAGAGATATGAGTGATGAACAAATTTCAAAATGATTGAACAATGACACACATCAAATATATTATTGTATTGCTGGCGTTGCTGATGCCGTTCCAGGTGTCGGCACAGGATAGCCGCAACCGCGAAGTATCGACCATCATCGCCGACGGTTTGGCACAGTTGCCCGCCCAGAACCTCGAGGCACTGGAGCAGGTGATGAGCGAGATAGCAGGCACGGGTGCCGAGGGCATACAACAGCTGGCTGCCATGCTGGGACCCTCTGCCGAAGGTAAGAATGCTCCTTTCGAATATGCGATTGACGGTCTGACCAGCTATGTCACGGTGAAAGGTCGTGAGGCACAGTGTGCCGCCGTCAGGAAAGGCTTGGAGGCAGCCATCGCAAAGTGCAAGGATGAAGGCAATGCGGCTTTCCTTCGCTATCAGCTGAGCAAGCTCACTCCCGGCAGTCAGGAGGTACAGCAGGCTCCGGAAGACCTCACCACGATAGCACCGGCCTCGCGTGCCGTCGTCGAGTTCTGCGACAAGGCAGCCACGCTGCCTGTCAAGAAGAAGGCATCCTTGTTGTTGAAGACGCTTCAGAAGAGCAACGACCGCCAGTTGCGCGTCACAGCGCTCGGACTGGTGGATGCCGCCGTCATCGCACCGCTTGTCTGCAAGGCTTTCCCGAAACTGAAAGCCGACGCCCAGGCCGACGTTCTGCGCTGGTTGGGCAACAACCACGACATCGCCAACATAGGCACCGTGCTTCAGGCTGTCAACTCCGGCAACAACGAGATTGCCACCGCCGCCATTGAGGCAGCGGGAAAGATTGGCGGAAACGATGCCATGGGTGTCCTGATCAACGCCCTCGACGGTAATCATTCCGCTGCAGCCCACGATGCCCTCGCGGCCTTCAACGGCCATATCGGCGATGGCATCCTCGCAGCCCTGAAAGCCAAAGGTGCCGCAGCCTCGCCCGCCCTTGTGGCACTTGCCGGTGAACGGCATCTCACTGCCGCCTACGAACCGCTGACCGCCCTGCTCGGTAACGACCAGTTGCACGCCGCTGCAGCCAAGAGTCTTGCCGCCATCGTAGGGGAGAGTCAGTTTGGCGACCTGCTCTCGCGCTTCCGTCCTTATCCCGACCTCTTCTATGGTCTGCTTGCCCAGCGAGCCAACAAGGATGACCTGCAGCAGATTGTCGGTGCTGCCGCCACCAATGTTGAGGCCCGTAACGCCCTGCTGAAGGTGGCTACATCCGATGCCGTGGCTCCGCTCATGAGTCTGGCAGCCGCTGAGAAAAGCCCCCGGAATGCTGATGTACTGCTCGGTCGTGCCCTCACCCTCATCAAGGGTGCCAACTGGCCCAGCCTGCAAAAGTATCAGCTGCTCAAACAGGCTCTCGAGATGAAGCCTGGCATAACAGTGACCAATAATATTCTCTCGGCGCTCGGAACGCTGAACAACGAGCCTGCCCTGAACCTCGCGGCATCGTTTATGGATAAGAAACAGAACGAACTTGCCGCCGCCTATGCCGTGACCGACCTCATCGATAAGAACAAGCCTTTCCAGCGTGGTGCTCACGTACGCGATATGCTGCTCGCGGCACGCGACGTGTTCAAGGCCCATGCCGCAAATGCCGGTGCCAGCTATGCCGTCGATCAGGTGAATACCATCCTGCCAAAGATTGTCGACGACCCGAATGCCGCTACCGAGAAGATTACCAAGCTCTCGGCTGAGGAGGAGAAGGAAGGTTTCGAACTGCTCTTCGATGGTACGAACCTCGACAATTGGCAGGGCAACAAGACCGACTATGTGCCCATCGACGGTAACATCTACGTCAGTGCCCACTACGGAACAGAGGGCAATCTCTACACGACGAAGAAATACTCCGACTTTGTTTTCCGCTTTGAGTTCTGTTTCGTGCGTCCGGGAATCAATAATGGTGTAGGCATCCGCACCCGGGAAGGTGTCGACGCCGCCTACGAGGGTATGGAGATTCAGATACTTGACCACGACGATCCTATCTACAAAGGACTGCGTGACTACCAGCAGCACGGTTCCGTGTATGGCATCATCGTGCCTGAGCATGTCACCTTCGGCCCCTTGGGCACATGGAACACCGAGGAGATTCGTGCCGTGGGTGACCACATTACAGTCACCGTGAACGGCAAGGTCATCCTCGACGGCGATATCCGTAAGGCTTGTCAGGGACACAATATGGCCCCCGAGGAGGGCAAGCCCAATCCCTATACCGTCGACCACAAGAGCCATCCCGGTCTCTTCAACAAGGACGGTCTCATCTGTTTCTGCGGTCATGGCGAAGGACTGAAGTTGCGCAACATCCGCGTCCTCGACCTCTCCAATCAGAAGAAAGGCAAGACCAAAGCCCGCCGCAAGTGATTTCATGACACGCGCA
The DNA here is from genome assembly GCA_016291595.1 of Prevotella sp. GTDB lineage: Bacteria > Bacteroidota > Bacteroidia > Bacteroidales > Bacteroidaceae > Prevotella. Next base: position 3,440 of record JAEEXN010000039.1, on the reverse strand, counting down.
AGTGGTTTCTTGCCCGACGAGGGAAACCACTACTTTTTTATAAAAAGAAATTACGGCTCCACCTGTTGGCGGAGCCGTAATGCTATTTTAGAATGATCATCGATGATGCTGGCTGTTGGTCCGTTATCAATACACAACAATCTTGCTGCCCTCCTGTTGCACATGAACCTTGCTCATGCGGTTAAGGGTGTTGATAACGGTCTCGATGCCACTGGTGCGGTCGGCCACGAAATGAATCTTGTAGTCGAGCAGGGAGGTATCGCGAAACTCCACCGACATATTGTAATTACGTCCGATGGCCCGCATGATGTCCTGCAACTGCACGTTATCGAAATAGAAATAACCGTCGCGCCATGAGGTAAACTGCTCGGTGTCAACCTGTGCGATGCTCAGACCGCCCTTGTCGTTGAAGCTTGCCTGTTCGCCCGGACTCAGTTTGGCATGATGCTTGTCGCTGTTGACCATCACACTGCCGGAGATCAGCGTCACCCTGTCGTCCCTGTTTCCGTATGCCCGCACGTTGAATTCGGTGCCAAGTACCATGGTCTGCATCGTGGGCGTGTTCACAATAAACGGATGCTCAGCGTCGGGAGCAACCTTGAAGTAGGCCTCGCCCTCCAGTTGTACAGCTCTCTCGTCGCCTGCAAAGCGGGTGGGGAAGATGAGCCGGCTGTCGGCATAGAGATAAACGTGGCTGCCGTCGGGCAGGTTGATGGTATAGCTCTCGCCCTTGGGAACGTTCACCGTGAGCACATCCTCAATCTCCATATCCTCGATGCTGGGTGTGAATTCCACCTGCTGCTCGGTCGTCTTCAGCACCACTTGTCCGCCACTCTTCTTTGTAATGGTGACGGGAGCCAGTTCCGCGTCGGCCTCATAGACCATCAACGGCTGGTCCTCGGCAATCGCCGGGTCTTTGTGCAGGAAGATAAAGCCTATCAGTGCCGCAGCGGCTGCAGCGGCAACGCCCCACCAGATGGCCATACGACGGTGGCTGCTAGGTTGATGCTGTTGCTCGAAAGCCTCATATTTCTTGTCCACGTCAATGCTGGCAGCCTGTTTCTGTGCCATCATCTTCATGGAGTGGATGTCGCGGCAATCCTGCAACAGCTCCTTATCGGCGCTCAGCTCTGCCAGCTGTTCGTCGGTAATATCAGTAGCATTCTCTACGATGTCGAGCGCTTTCTGCAGTTTTTCTTCTATATCGTTTTTATTCTCCATAGAGTGTATGCCTTTTTTTGAGATTCTATTTGTAATACAACGAAGTAGGAAAAAGGTTTCCGGTTTTTACACATTTTTAACAATAGAGTCTTTGATTTGCGCCAAGGCGCGTCTCATGATTTTCTTGACGTAGCTCAGCGTGATGTTCATTTCCTCGGCAATCTCACGGTATTTCTTGCCATTGGCATACATGCGGACAACCTCGTCGGCAGGTGGCTTCAGTTCGTTGATGGCCCTTTCGACCATTGCGTCGCGCTCGGTCTGCTCCACTAGTTCGTCGGGTTTCACGTATGTGGATGTAACGATAGTACAATAGTCAATATACTGTTGTCGCACATGCTCATGTCTGAGGAAGTTGATGCAGCGGTTGCGCACGCTGGTGAAGAGATATGCCTTGACTGTTTCGGGCCTGATCTGCTCCATTTTTAGCCACACATCCTCGTAGGCATCGTTCACGATGTCGTGGCATTCCTCTTCGTTGCGCAAAAACTGGCAGGCGAAAAGGAACAATTGCTCATAGTGTTGCTTAAACAGCCGTTCGAAAGCAAGCTTTCTCTCCATTATGATTCTTTTAAGGTATGTTGGCTTTAGTGAAGCGCATTGCAAAAATAACAAAAAAAGGATAATATTGAAACCTTTCTTGCATTAAAAATGACGGAAAACTACTTTTTTTGCACAAAAATGAGAAAAAGTGCTTTTTTTTGTGAACCTTTTTTAAAGTTGGTTGTATTATAGATAAAGTAAATCATTCATTAACCAAAACAATACCGTATGAGAAAGACCCGATTATTCATCTTTCTGCTTGCTTGTCTGATAGCCATCCCGATGGCCGCTCAGACAGGAAAAGTAACGATGACTTTCAAGAACGAGAGTCTGCCATCTGTATTCAAGCGGCTGGAAAAGGCCACTGACTACAAGTTTTTGTTCGCCTACGAAGACGTGGGCAAGTTTACCGTTAATGGTGAAGTGAAGAACGCCACCATCCAGCAGGCCATGGACTATGTGCTGCGCGACAAGCCCCTCTCTTATACCATTGAGGGAAAAATCGTGAACGTACAGTCGGCCAACGAAAAGAAGAGCGGTCGCATGCGTACCATTAAAGGATACGTGCGCGATGAGGCCGGCGAGCCGCTGATGGGTGTACCCGTGTGCATCGGCGAGACCCGCGTGTGCACCGTGACCGACGCCGACGGTTTCTACACCTTCAAGATTCCTGTAGAGCGCACCGTGTTGAAGTTCTCGTATGTGGGAATGGACAACAAATACGAGGCCGTTTTGCAGGGAACGTCCGACATTGAGCGCAACATCGTGATGTCGTCGACCACACAACTGAAGGACGTGGTGGTCACCGGTATCTTCAACCGTAAGAAAGAGAGCTTCACCGGTTCGGCAGCCACTTATAATAAGGATGACCTCATCCAGATGGGTTCGAGCAATGTGCTGCAGTCGTTGAAAACCCTCGACCCGGCCTTCGCCATCATCGAGGACACCCAGTTCGGTAGCGACCCCAACCGTCTGCCTAACATGGAGATCCGTGGTAAGTCCAGTATGCTCGGTCAGCGTGATGAGTTAGCCACCGACCCCAACCAGCCTTTGTTCATCCTCGACGGTTTCGAGAGTTCGCTCCAAGCCATCAACGACCTCGATATCAACCGTATCGAGAGTATCACCATTTTGAAGGACGCCGCCTCCACCGCTATCTACGGTTCGAAGGCTGCCAACGGTGTCGTGGTTGTGGAGACCGTGAAGCCCAAGGCAGGACAGCTGCAGGTGAGCTATACCGGTAACTTCAACGTGACGGTGCCCGACCTCAGTTCTTATGACATGATGGACGCTACCGAGAAGACAGAGTTTGAGCGTCTGTCAGGGCGTTATGATCCGAGTATCGTGGAGACACCCTATCAGACAGAGACCGAGATCAATCTCACGGAGTCTTATTATGAGCGTCTGCGATCTATTGCCCAGGGTGTGAATACCGACTGGCTGGCACAGCCTGTCCGCGTGGGTGTCAACCAGAAGCACTCTCTCTATGTGCAGGGTGGTTCAGAGACTTTCATGTTCGGCATCGGTGGAATGTACAATGGTAATACCGGTGTGATGAAGGGTTCCGACCGTGAAGTGTTCGGTGGCAACCTCGACATGATTTACCGTGTAAAGAAATTCCAGTTCTCTAATAAGTTCTCACTCAGCAATGCCAGCTACAATAATCCGTTGGTGGC
>JAEEXN010000038.1 GCA_016291595.1 Prevotella sp. | reverse complement strand
GTATTATGCCGAGCTGATGCCTACAGATAAGGTCGGATGGATGGAGAAACACCTTGCTGCGAACAGACAGCAGGACGAGCAGCAACGGTTTACCGCCTTTGTGGGCGATGGCATCAACGACGCTCCCGTGCTGGCACGTGCTGATGTGGGTATTGCTATGGGTGCCCTGGGCAGTGATGCAGCCATCGAAGCCGCCGACGTGGTGCTGATGGACGACTGTCCGTCGAAGATAGCACAAGCCATCAGCATTGCCCGCCGCACACTAGGCATCGCCCGGCAGAACGTAGCGTTCGCCATCGGTGTGAAGATTGCTGTGCTGGTGCTCGCCACCTTCGGCCTTGCCACGATGTGGATGGCCGTCTTCGCCGATGTAGGCGTGACGGTGCTCGCCGTGCTCAATGCCATGCGCGCACTGAGAGCAGACTGAGAAAAATTTAAGGAAAAAACAAGAGGTTAGTCTTTGAGATCTAACCTCTTTTTATTCTATACATCGAGTTGATTGCGGAGGATAGACGTGCTCTCACTCAGCATGCGGACAAACTCGCGCGCGGAGTTTTTCACGTAGGAACTTTTCAGCAGGTGGATGGCGCCCTGCATCTCGTTCTCGGGCGTGTCGGTATCAGCGATGGGAATGGCCCTGAGGTCGGGCTCACCCACTGCCGTGCTCTCGCTGAGCACCGTGACATAGTTAGACTCGCGGACCAGACGGAACAACAGATAGACGGTAGTCATCTCTACCTTCACACGATAATGGTAGTCGGTATCGGCTATGTTACGCTCAAAGGCATCGCGGGCCTGGGTGTCCTTGCGTGTCAGTGCCAGGTCGTAGCGCTGCAACTCCTCGAGAGTGATGCTCTTACGCTTTGCCAGAGCATGCTTCTTGTTGACGATGGCTGCCAGCCTATGATGAAAGAGGACACGGCTCTCGATGCGCGGATTGGCATGGGTGGGCTTGAAAGCCAGCACAAAATCGAACTCATGGTGCGACAACCGCTCCATCAGGTCGGCCATGGTAGACTGTGTGACATTGACCTTCACATGCGGATAACGGCGCAGGAAAGCCGTCAGCGTCTCCGCCATGATGCTGGCAAACGAAAAGGTAACTCCGATGTTCAGCTCGCCGCCCATCATGTTTTTCAAGTCGTCAAGCCGCAACTGACAGTTCTCTGCCGCCTGAATGGTCTCGCGAGCCAACGGCACTAATGTCTGTCCGGCCTCGGTGAGAGTCACCTCATGACTGTTACGCAAGAAAAGAGGCTGGTCCAAATCGCATTCCAATTGCAGAATCTGCTGCGAGAGGGTGCTCTGCGTGATGAACAACTCTCTGGCGGCCAACGAGAAATTCAGCGTCTCGGCCACGTGCAAAAAATATTTCAGTTGTCGTAGTTCCATGGCTGCAAATATACAAATTATTCAGAAAAATGCCATCGATTATCCGAATATATTTTGCTATTCAGCACCGGCTATCGATTTTATCTATAGCAGCTATTCGCATTTTGCCCCATGCCACTATCGTATAATATCATAACCAATGCTTTGCGACGGAGGGAAATTGGCGTACCTTTGCACCGAGAAAAGAAATAATAAGTAAAACATTTAAAAAGAAAAGATTATGGATAGCATTACGACATTTAACATCGTTAGTCTGGCCGCCATGCTGTTGGTTGGTACAGTGTTTTCAATTTGGTACGCACGTCACGAGCACATTGAGGTAAGATAATATCGTTCCTCTTTGCTCCACCCTATGAAAGGGTTGGGTGAGAATAAGAATAATGGCGCCACTTGCGGGAGATTCCCATAAGTGGCGCCATATTGCGTTATTGGGCTACAAAGGTAGTGATGCTGCGCGGAGGCAACGTGACGGTTCCGCTGGTGATGCCGACAGGCTTGAGGGCCTCGCCGGAGACATCGGACGTCCGGTACATCTGCCACTTACGAACAACTTGGTCGGACAATTGCAGCGAGAACAGCTGCATGCGCTCGCTGTAGTTGATAACCACGGAGACCCACTGTCCGTTGCTGTTGCGGTAGGCTGAGCACATGACGCCATAGGGGTCGAAGGGTTCAGGTGATGTGACTTCATAGCGTACGGCGCCAGGGCGGACGAAACGGCTGTAGTTGCCCAATGCCCACATCAGCCGCGAGTCGACGGCATAACCGCTACGCATGTGGTCAGTGGTGTAGACACGAATCAGCCCGTCTTTATAGTTCTCGCCCACTGCACGCCACCACGACCAGCTCTCAGCATCGGCAAACACCAGATCGTGATGGATAACACGTGCCACATAAAGCGCCGTCTTCATGGTGAAATCGTAACCGCCACTGCCTCCTATCTCCTCGTCGTTGCTCATGATGCACAGTTCGGTCTGCCAGAACCGCAGACCATAGCGGGCAAGGGTGTCACGCAGCTGCTCGCGAATCTCGCGCATGTAAGGAACAGGCGTGTTGGTCCAATAGCTATGGCCCACCATCAGCCGTGGAACATTGTTGGTAGCGCCAAGATAAGTGGCTGTGCTGTCTTTCGAGAAGAAGGTACGGATGAGGTTGCCACGCTCCCATGTGGTCTTATAGACACCGAGCATACAGCGCAGGTCGCTCGACTCGTTGACCAGTATCTGCGTGGTGAGCCGTTGCTTTTGGAACTCCTTGGCTGTCTCCCTGACCAGCCGGGCAATCTCGCGGTTGGTGGCAGGCGACCCCTCCTGTTTCGGACCGAGCCAATTCCAATGGCCGTCGGGCTCGTTCACCGGACAGATATAGTCGAAGTGGATGCCGTCGTGTTGCTCTATTCCCTTCAGCGATGTGGCCATGAAACGGGCAAAGTCGTCGTAGCAGTCGTCGCGCAGATTGATGGTTCCGCCCCTGCCGGTATTGGTGGCAAGTCCGTTTTGGGTGAAATAGACCGGTGCCGAATTGAGGAAAGCCAGGAAATGGGGTACGCCCCGCTGCTTGGCCATACGCAGGAACTTACGCTGACCTTCTTGTTGGTTCCAGTCGTAGGTTCCATCCTTGGTCAGAAAACACTCGGTGCGTGTGCCCGGGTTGATCTGCGACTCACGGCCTTGTTCCTCACTACCAGCGCCCAGATTGAAGCGCCACACGGAGAGCCCGATGCCCCGGGGCTTGCCCTGGGCATCGTTGGCAGTGGAGAACAGCCAGTCGGCAATTTTCAGTTGCTCGACCTCATTCTGCCACAGGCCTATGAACTGCATCGACCAAGCATCGGAGGCTCCGAAGTGGCGGATGGTCTGCCGTGGCTGTTTCACCTGAATAGTGAATTCGGTGGCCTGACAACACAATGAGAGTGTTGTCAGGAAGACAAGCCATAGGTATCTCATATTTCTGACAAGGATATGTTACTAGTTAATTCTTATCCGGCTACAACAAGAAGATATACAGGCGTTACTCTTTATCGGAAATGGCATCGAACCGATACTCTACGAAGGCCTCCATAGCCTCGTAGCACGCCAGGCCCAAGTCATCGTAGAGACGGGCTGTGGTGCGGTTGCGGTCTTCGGCGCGCTGCCAGAACAGCCGCTCGTCGTCGCCCAAGAAGGGTGCACTCTCCATCTGCGACTGATGCTTGAGTATGGACTTACGCTTTTGCAACAACTCCTCAGGGCTCATAGGCACACACATCTCGATATCCCACAAATCCCATTCAGCCCACGCACCGCGGTAAAGCCAGATGCGGCAGTCGCGCGTCCACGGCTCATCGTCCATCAGTTCCTGCTGGAAGGCAGCCAACACGGCATCGGTGCACTTCTTATGGGTGCCATGCGGGTCGGCAAGGTCGCCTGCGGCATAAATCTGATGAGGACGAACCTCACGCAACAACTGGCGGACAATCTCCACATCGCGCTCGGTCATGGGCAGTTTCTCTATTTTTCCACTTTCATAGAATGGCAGGTCGAGGAAGTGGATTTGCGAATGGGGAATCTGATTGTACTTACAAGCCGTACGAGCCTCACCGCGACGAATGAGCTGTTTGACGGTGCGTATGTCGAGACTGTCGACATCGCCCTGCTTTTTCTGCTGCAGGAAGTCTTTTATCTCACGGTATTTACGTTTGATATTCTCGTCGGCATCCTCGCCAAGCAGTTGGTTAAAGCCGTTGACGAAGTGCATGTAGCGTGTCACCTCCTCGTCATCGACGGCAATGTTGCCCGAGGTCTCATAGGCGATATGCACTCCGTGGCCCTGCTGCACGAGACGACGTATGGTTCCTCCCATCGAGATGACATCATCATCGGGATGAGGAGAGAATACAATCACACGTTTCGGATAAGGCTTGGCACGCTCAGGTCGGTACGTGTCGTCGGCATTTGGCTTTCCACCAGGCCATCCGGTAATGGTATGCTGCAGGTCGTTGAACACTCGGATATTGATGAATCCAGCCGGTCCATACTGCTGAAGCAGATGCTCCAGACCATTGTTCACATAGTCGGAAGCAAGCAGTTTCAGGAGTGGTTTGCCCGTCTGCATACACAGATTAATCACATCACGGCGCAACTGTCGGTCGATGATATGGTCGAAATCCATTTTTGAGGATAAATCCAAATCTATCATGCTATATTAATTGAAGTTAGAAGTTTTTTCCGTTAATAGTTAAAAGTCAGCAGTTAATAATTGTGAGCAGGATAAACTTTAATCTATTCTCTGTTCACTTTTAACTGTTCACTATTATTTGTTATCTCTCAATATTTGTACGCTTGGTAAACTCGATAATCTCGGGAATATAGCCGAAGGCAAGTCCGGTGACCGTGTCAGCACATCCATAGTAGACAGCAATGCGTCCAGTCTCCGGATCGTGAAGTGCGGCGCATGGGAAGCATACATTGGGCACATCACCCATACACTCGTACGGCATCTGCGGTGAGATGAGATAAGGTCCGCTGCGCGCAATCACCCGCCAAGGCTGCTCCAAATCGAGCAAGGCGGAACCGAAACTGTAGACGTATCCATTGCAGGAGCGGAGCACTCCATGATGGAACAGCAGCCAGCCCTCACTGGTCTCTATAGGCACAGGTCCCGCACCTATTTTCATGCACTGCCAGGCACTGACCTCGAACGGTGAGGGCGACATCACATGGCGATGGTGTCCCCAAAACTCCATATCGGGCGACTCACTGTAGAAGATGTCGCCAAAAGCCGTGTGCCCTGTATCGCTGGGACGGCTTAGCATCGCATAACGCCCGTTGATTTTCTTGGGGAAGAGCACACCATTGCGGTTATACGGCAGGAAAGCATTCTCCAACTGGTGGAAGGTCTTGAAGTCCCTGGTCCACGCCACACCGATGGTCGGTCCATAATAGCCGTTACACCAGGTAACATAGTAACGGTCGTCGATGAAGGCCACCCGCGGGTCGTAACCATAAACCCACTGTCCTACCTCGGGATTATCGCAGTCGAACCGAATGGTTTGTTCGTCGATGTTCCAGTGGATGCCATCGCTGCTGAAGCCCGCATGGAGGGTCATACGCCGGTTTTGGTCGTCGCAGCGGAACACGCCGGCAAAGCCCTCGCCAAACGGTACTACCGCACTATTGAAAATACTATTGGAGTCAGGCAGCAAATCACGGGGAATAATCGGATTTGCCGAGTAACGCCACATCACGCTCTTACAGTTCTCAGGGCGCTCTTCCCAAGGTATGTTGGGAAGAGCGTTGCCTTGTATTTTCAGTTCTTTCATCTTATTTAATTATATCTCTTGAGTCTTTATTCACATTCTTCCTATTGATCATATATCAAGGTCTGTCTTTCTTGGAAGTACCGAATGTTGAAGGTTGGTTACCCATCTCAAGCTCCAACACACCGCCACCTGCAACATCTTTGAAGTCAACATACGATTTCGTGTACTTCTTTCCGTTCAGTCTGGCGCTCTGCACATAGATATTCTCTGGACTGTTGTTGAGTGCCACAACCTTGAACGTACGGCCGTCTTTTACCTTCATCTCCGCTGAATCGAAAAGCGGTGAGCCAATCATATAGCGCCCGCCGGCAGGTTCCACCTGATACAGACCCATCGATGAAAGCACATACCATGCCGACATCTGTCCTACATCCTCATTTCCGCTCAGTCCGTCAAGGCCATCGCGATACAATTCGCTGAACACCTGGCGCACCAAACGGGCAGTTTTCCACGGCTGTCCCACATAGTTGTACATATAGATAATGTGGTGGCTTGGCTCATTTCCGTGTGCATACTGCCCAATGAGTCCACTGATGTCAGGCGAGGCCTCAGCACCCAGATCACCCTCGACGATGAACAACGAGTCGAGTTTCTCTACAAAACGCTTCTCACTGCCAAACAAGCTGACCAATCCGTGCACGTCGTGCGACACCAGCCACGTGTACTGCCATGCATTTCCCTCTGTATAATCGTCGTGCTGGTGAACAGCGTGGAACGGATTGAACGGCTCGCGGAACTCGCCCGTACTCGTAACACCGCGCATAAATCCCGACTTACGGTCAAAGTAGCGACGGTAGCTTTGGCTTCTATCGTAGAAATACTTATAGTCGCTTTTGGTTCCGAACCGCTTGGCTACCGTGGCGGCGGCACCGTCGGCAATGGCATACTCCAATCCTTTGGCCACCGTTTCATAGGTCGGATCCAAGTCGCATGGAATGTAGCCATGCTTCGCCAGCAGTCCCAGTCCGCGTTCCTCGCGCATATCACTTTTCCGCATTGCCGCAATGGCGGTCTTCGCATCGGTGAGATAGCCTTTCATCACCAAGTCGGCCAGCACGATGCTGCCCGGGTTGCCCACCATGCAGTCGGTCTCGTTACCCATCAGATGCCACACGGGCAGTTTCCCCTGCTGATCGCAGATGTGAAGCATGGTCTGCGCGATGTCTTTCTGACGCTCGGGGTGAATCAGCGTCATCAGCGGATGAGCGGCACGGTAGGTATCCCATAAGGAGAAGGTTGTGTAGTTGGTGAAGTTACCCTGATAAACCTTCCCGTCGGCACCGCGGTAACGCCCGTCAACATCGTTGAATACCGAAGGGGCTATCATCGTGTGGTACATGGCTGTATAGAAAACGGTCTGCTCTGCGGCTGTACCACCACTGATACGTACCTTCTGCAACTGCTCTTCCCACTTACGGTCGGCAGCAGCCACAATCGACGAGAAGTTCCAGTGGTTCATTTCTGCCTTCAGATTAGCCTTGGCTCCGTCTACACTGACAGCCGACAAGCCCACACGCAATAGCAAGGGCGCATCGGTGTTGTCGAAGGAGAAGACACTCAGCGTGTCACCCTCCTGGCGAATGCGTTTCACAGGACGAGAGAACTCGGCAGCGAAATACACCTTCTGGTCTACTGCCCAGCCTGTAGAGTAACGGAACCCTGTCACCACTGTTGGACTCTCGACGGTCATGCCGCAGCTGCTCATCTTGTCCCAGCCAATGCCCTGACTCAAGTCGAGCACCATATAGCCTTCTTTCGCGTCGGCAGGCAGCGTGTAGCGGTGCATTCCTGCACGCTCGGTGGCTGTCAACTCCACATGAATGCCTCCGTCGAGCATGACGCTATAATAGCCGGGGCAAACTCTTTCGGCACGGTGGGAGAACAACACCTCACGCTGACTGTCGTCCAAAACAGGCAGAAAAGCCACATCTCCCAACTCGCCAATGCCCGTTCCGCTCAGGTGCATGTGGCCGAAACCAATAATCACACTGTCGGACTCGTGGTAGCCCGAGCACCAATCCCAGCCCCGGGTATGCTCATTAGGACCCAGTTGTATCATTCCAAAAGGCACATTGGCACCCATAAACACATGTCCGTGGCCACCAGTTCCAATTCTCGGATTCACTAACTTTGTCAGATTACCGGACATACCTACTGCCGGCATCAGCAAAAGTGACAGCAATAGCAGCCACCCAAATCGCTTCTCTATTCTCATGATTTCTTAGTATTAATCGTTAATGTTCTATTCTTTATCAGTTGATCGTGCATTACGCGGAATGCTTTCAGCGGTTTCCCACCAAGAGTCATCTTGTCGATCAGCACATCTGCGGGCGAAGCCGACTGTTTCTCTATCACAATGTCGCCATCAGGATAATACTCCGGATTCAGATGCAGCGTCACGCGGTTGAATGTCGGTGTGGTAATACAATAGGAGGGTGAGCCTGGACAGTCGGGATACAAGCCCATCATCGAGAATACCAGCCATGCTGACATGGTTCCACAGTCGTCGTTTCCAGGTATTCCGTCAGGTTTGTCGCTATAGTGTTTCCTTATCAGTTGGCTTATCAGTTTCTGTGTTCGCCACTCCTCACCTTTGAAATAACAAAACAGGTAGGGATAGGCTATATCGGGTTCGTTGGCCGGATCGTACAAATCTTCATCAAAAACCTTCTGCAGTTTGTTGACAAACGCCTTGTTACCGCCCATCAGCCGCGCCAGTCCGGCTACGTCGTGGGGAACATAGAACGTATAGTTCCATGCACTGCCCTCGTGGAATCCGGGTGCATTGGAGAAATCTGCGCCATCCTTTGGGTCAAAGGGTGTCAAGAACGAGCCGTCGCTATTGCGTGGACGCAGTGTTCCATACTCTTTCGAATAATAGTTTCTGTAGCCCAGACTCTGTTCATAGAACCGCTTGGCATCGGCTTTCTTGCCCAGACTTGCAGCCAACAGGCTCAGCGAGTGGTCGGCAATGTAATACTCCAGCGCGTGCGAGACGGAATTGTCGCCCGACAGGTCGGCTGCATAAGCACCCATCGGCACGTAGCCTTTCTTCAGATAGTCATCAATGTCGGGACGCATCTTGTTTTCTTTGCCCGGTGCTGTCGCTGAATAGCGGAATGCCTGATAGGCCGTGTTGATGTCGAAATCGCGCAAACCCTTCAGCCACGTATCAGTAATGACAGGAATCGACGGGTCACCCTCCATAGTCCACGTCTCACGTCCGTACAGTTCCCATTTCGGCATCCACCCCCACTCGCGGTAAATATCAATCATCGACCGCACCATATCGAGCTGCTGGTCGGGGTAAAGCAGCGTGAGCAACTGATGCACATTGCGATAGGTATCCCACAACGAGAACACCGTATAACGGTTCTTGTTCTTTCCCGACAGTTGCTTTGTGCCGTCGTTTTCCATCATCGGATACTCACCGTTCACGTCTTGCAGAATATTCGGATGCAACTGAGTGTGGTACAACGCCGTATAGAACATACGAAGTTGCTGCTTGTTCCCGCCTTCCACAGTAATGACACCTAGTTGGCGGTTCCACGTCTGTCGGGCGGCATTTCTTACCTTCTCGAAGTCGAGCGCCGGCTGTTCAGCTTTCAGGTTCTTCCTTGCATTCTCTATCGAGACAAACGATATTCCCGTTTGCACTTCTACCTGTTCGCCCTTTTGCAAATCATAGCTGAAATAATAGCCTATCTCGTTTCCTGCCATCTCACGCCCGTAACGGGTGTAGAGTTTGTATTTTCCATTGTCCGGATCCCACTGTGCCTCCGTACCTGTCATAGGCGGTTGTTTCTTCCAATAGCCACCGGTTTTCGGTTTACGACTCACCTTCATCACGAAATAGATGGGGAATACGGCCTGTGAGTTGTAGCAGAACGTGCCCAGCAGACGGAAACCCTCGATTTCCGTATCGCTTACCCTGCGCACCATGCCTCCCACCTCGTTGGTCAGTCCGTCGCCGATATTAACCAGAATATGGCTCTCGCCTCCGGGGAAGGTATAACGCTCAGCAGCAGTGCGCGTCGTAGCCGTCATTTCACAATCAATTCCATACTTCTTCAGTCGCACCGCATAGTAGCCTGGTGAGGCCTGCTCATCGCAATACTCTGAACCGTAATGATGGTAATCCACATCCAGTGACCCGCATATGGGCATGGTCAGCAGCGAACCCATCTCCGGGCAGCCCACTCCACTAAGTGTGCCATGGGCAAAGCCTGTGATGTATTTGTTATAATACTCATAAGGAGCGGACCACCAGCGTGCGTCCTTATCATATTTGTTCAGGTCGCTGCCCATCACATTGAATGGCACCACCGACATCATGCCGTGCGGTACCACAGCACCAGGATTACACACGCTGAAATTAGTTGTCCCAATAAACGGGTCGACATAATTGCACAAGTCGTCTGCCGCATTGGCAGTCTGTGGAATCAGTAGTGCACATAAGGCCAAGATACGAAATAATCTGCTGGCTATCATAAGTTTTTTCGTCTACTATTATTATATTCTTACAAAAACAAATCATCCTTCCTGCCATTCCATTATCGCCGATAAATATCGGCAGGCGAAAGGCGACGCCCCTGATCGTCATTCACGTAGAGACGCAGCAATCCACCGTTATGATCGAAATAGCGTAATTCCAAATGATGAAGACCGGCTTTCAATGCCTGTTGGGCTATTTCCTCATGCGGGCTCTGCGGACGGTCGTTGTCAACCACCATATTGCCGTCGATTTTCAGCCAACTACCATCGTCACTCATTAAAGCGAAGGTATAGATACCATCTGCGGGCACTTGCAGGTAGCCAGAGATGACGAGTCCGATGTTCCCTTTACAGGCATCGGGTATCACACAGTCGCTGACGTGATAAGTACCATTAAACTTGGCTTTGGTGATTTCCGAGCACGCTTCTCCGTCATAGTCGTACCATGCTGCCGTTAGACCGGTCTCCACGGGTTTCGCCGGGTTGACTGCCTCAAGGTATCCTTGTTTCACATATTTAATATGGGTCACCTCACCACAACGTCCGTCGGGCAGGAAAGGACGAATGTTCAGATAAGTCGTCTGGTCAATCTTTAGTTTGCCGAGCACTGGGCTATCCTGCCGTGGCGCTGTGCCATCGGTAGTGTAGCGCAGGGTTGCTATGGGATCGCTGCATGTGATATTGATATCACTCTCGCGGATAAAGGCATTCGTACCGAAAAAGCCTTGTGCATCAGGAGTGCGATAGTTGACTCCTAATTTGTGTAACAACGGATAATGGGCAACCACTCGCTGGGAAAAGTCGTCATAGTTTTTGCGGTCTGGTTGTGTCCATGCCAACTCCGACAGCGACAGCATGCGTGGGAAAAACAGATATTCAGCACGCTCAATAGTGGGAACCCCCTCTGCCCATAAGCAGCCTTGTACTCCCATTACAAGGTTCCGCTGTCTGTCATCCATCTTATCAGTATGAAGACTATACTCATATATAGACCTCAAGCTATGTGGCTGGGAGGGTTGGGAAAAGTAGAAAGGAGCTACAGGACAATATATAATCCGATTGCCTTGGGCGGTAATCTGGTCAGGAACGTCGGGAGACCACGTGCGCCACCATGTAACTGAGGCTGTCTTCGAGAGACCGCCCTCCAAAATCTCGTCCCATCCCATCATCTTCTTGTTAAGAGATTTCAGATAAGCTTCCATCTGGTGGATAAACCACGACTGCAACTCTTTCTCGTCTTTCAGTCCCTCGTCCTTCATACGTTTCTGACAATCGGGGCACTTCTCCCAAGTGTCCTTGCGCACCTCGTCACCACCGATATGCACATACTCATAGGGGAACAGCGACGCTACCTCGCGCCATACATCTTTACAGAATTCTATCATGCGGTCCTTACCGGGACATAGCGGGGTTGTAAAGAAGGTACCCCAGCCTGTTTGCGGAAAGCAGCTCAATCCCTCATAGTTGTCGATAGCTGAGAGGAAATGTCCTGGCATGTCGATTTCTGGCATAATCTCAATGCCTCGCTGACGGGCATATGCTACCACATGACGGATGTCATCCTGCGTATAATAACCGCCATAGAGCGTATCGCCATCAACAACCTTGAAGCGGTCGTTGGGTATCAGCAGGTCTATGTTATCCTCTGTCTTGGCACGCTTCACGCAGATGGAGTCTTGGTTGTTATACTTGCGCCACGCGCCACGCTCAGTGAGTAACGGATATTTCTTGATTTCGATGCGCCAACCCTGATCATCGGTGAGATGCCAATGGAAACGGTTAATCTTATAGAGTGCCATCAGGTCAATGATGCGTTCCACTTCATCGCGTGTAAAAAAATGGCGCGAGCAGTCCAAATGGAATCCTCGCCACTGATAACATGGCGCGTCGCTGATGCTCACTGCCTGCAAGGTAGTGCCTTGCAACAGCAACATCTGTACGAGGGTCGTTATTCCGTTGACGACTCCAGGGTAATCACTGCCCTTGATATCAATACCCTCTGACGTAATACTGAGCGTATAGGCTCCTGACGTTTTCTGTTTTTTGATGGCCAGACGCACTGTTCCTTTCTTTCCAGATGACATCAAGGCATCGATGGCAATGCAGTTTTTCAGTTGAGCCTGCAAGTATTCGGCTGCCGGCAACAACGTTTGCGAGGCATAGCAGATACTCGTCTCGTCGTTGAGCGTGAGCGATTCGCTGCCAGTTTTCATACTCTGCGGCATGGGAATGACTTGTGCTCCCATGCTGACAAAGACGAAAGACAGGTAAAAGAACAACAGGTATCGTCGCATAGTTATTGTATGTTGGTTATTTGTTTCACAGATTATGAATATTACTTGACTGTAAAGATCCCCGTTAGCTTGATGTCGTCGGAGGCACTGCCTATCATCACCGTGAAGTCGCCAGGCTCCACCACCCTTTGCAGGTTGGCAGTCACCACCTCGAGGTCAGCCTTTGTCAACGTAAAGGTCACGTGGCGCGTCTCGCCTGCCTTGATATGCAGACGCTCGAAATGCTTCAGCTGGCGGTTGGGCTGCACTACCGAGGCCACCTCATCGCGCAGATAGAGTTGAGGCACCTCGTCGCCATCTATCTGGCTGGTGTTCTTCACGTCAAAACTTACCGCATATTCCATAGCGCCTTTGTGGCTGATCTGCAGGTTTCCGTATTCAAATGTGCTATAGCTCAATCCGTAGCCGAAGGCGTAGAGCGGTGTGACGGGTATCTCTACATAATCGTGTCCCACAGGGTTCTTTTTGTTATAGTACACGGGCAATTGTCCCACACTGCGCGGTACCGACACCGGCAACCGCCCGGCAGGGTTGTAGTCACCAAACAACACGTCGGCAATGGCCATTCCCCCCTGCTCGCCAGGATAATATGCCGTCAGCAGTGCGTCGGCATGCTCGGTGGCCCAGTTCTTTAACATCGGACGACCCTCGATATAAACTACCACCAAAGGCTTTCCGGTTTGTTTCAGGGCTTCGAGCAAGCTGTTCTGCAGTCCCAGCAGATCGAGCGTAGCACGGTCGAAACCCTCGCCGCACTCCATGTCGCTCACAGTCTTACTGTCAGCCACGGCTGCACCCGTCTCCTTATATTCGGTCTTAAAATCGCGCGCACTGCTACCTCCTACCACGGCAACCACCACATCTGCCCTCATGGCGGCCTCTACAGCCTCGGCAATCTGGTTACTGCTCGTGTCGCGAATGGCACAACCCTTCACATATTCCACGTTTGCCGCACCTACCTTTTGGCGCACACCGTCGACAACAGTCTTCACCTTCTCGTCAGGTTGTGGGGCGGTATAGTCGCCCAATTGGTTGTAGCGGTTGTCGGCATTGGGGCCAATAACAGCCACGCGCAAATCTTTCGTGAGAGGTAGCGTGTGGTTTTGGTTTTTCAACAGGGTGATGCTCTCCTGTGCCATACGACGGGCAAGAGCGACATGCTGGTCGTTGTGCACCTCATGGTCAGCAGCATCGGGATCAACGTATGGCTGATCGAACAGTCCCATTTCCATCTTCATGGTCAGTATGCGACGGGCTGCCTCATCGACCACAGCCTCGTCCAGCCTGCCTTGGCGTACAGCATCAACCAACAGGGCGAAAGCCTTACCGCCCAGATCCATCTCTACACCGGCATTGGCAGCCAGCAAAGCCGCATCTTGCAATGTCTTTGCTACGTGGTGGGTCTCCCACATGCCGTCAATACTGTAAAGGTCACTCACCACAAAACCGCGGAAGTTCCAGTCGCGGTGCAGCACATCGCGCAACAGATAGCTGTTGGCTGTACAGGGCGTGCCATCCATCGAGTTGTAAGAAGTCATCACCGACAACGCGCCAGCCTCTACGGCACGACGGAACGGTGGCAGGAAACTCTCGTGCAGGTCACGCACGCCCATGTTGGTGGGATTTCCGTTCTGCCCGCCCTCAGTTGAACCATAGGCAAGGAAGTGTTTTAACGTGGCCAATGTGCTGTAAGGCTGCTCCAACCGGCCACCGCCCAGACCCTCAATGAGGGCTGCAGCCAGCTCGCCGGCCAGCACTGGGTCCTCGCCCAGCGTCTCTTCCACACGGCTCCAACGTGCGTCGCGCACTAAATCGAGCACCGGCCCGTAACTGATGTGACCACCCTGTAGGCGAATCTCCTTGCTAATGGCGCGGCCCATATCTCCCATCAGCGGCTTATCAAACGTGGCAGCCATACCCAAACCCGTAGGAAAAACGGTGGTTCCAATGGCCATGTGGCCATGAGGAGCCTCCTCGGCCAGGAAGATGGGGATGCCCAGACGGGTCTTCTCCATGGCATAGCGCTGCATGGCATTGCCCGCCAAGGCAGCCAGTCGTGGAGTAAGACCATTCAAGAGTGTCTTCTTCGTCCAAGGGTCAGCACGATAGACACCCCAATAGGCGCCCACATGCAGGCTGTCCACCTCTTGTTTGAACTTTTCGGAGACACTCACCGAGGCTCCCGAAGACACGTCTCTTGATACTTGTCTCTTGCCTTTTTTCCCTTGTTTCTTGTCTCTTGAAATATCATACGACTCCCATCCGAGCAGGCAGAGCGTCTGTCCCACCTTCTCTTCCAGGGTCATTCGCGACAGCAGATCGCTCACACGGGTCTCTACCGGCAGGCTCTTGTCCTTATACGGAACCACTTTGGCGGCGAAAGCCACCAAGCCAACCAGCAACAAGCAACTTATCAGTATCTGTTTTTTCATGATGTATATCGTTTTTCCAACCAAATTAATAACAACTTACGGGCGGTTTTCACCTATCCTTACTTTTCCTTTTACAGCTACCTCGGCATACTCCGTTCCGCCATTCAGCACAATGCGTACCGTCTTGCGAAAAGCCCCACGACCCACTGTCGGCGTATAAGTCACTTTCACCCAGCCTTCTCTGCCTGCAGGAACAGGTTTCTTTTCGAAAGTAGCCGACGTGCAGTTGCAATGTGTCTTCACCGTATCAATGACTACCGTCGTTGTTCCCTGGTTGACGAACACAAACTTGTGGCTCACGGGTTTGTCACTTGCCAGCGTTCCGAAGTCGTGCAGTGTATCGGTTGTCACAAAGTCTGCCGACCGATACGTCTGTCTGGCAATGACTTTACTTGCATATACAGAATCCTCTGCCGACATTTTTGCCTGTTTCGGAGTCCCCCCAGAGCATGACAAAAGGACGCATGACGCAAACCATACATACAGAAACTTCTTCATGTCGTATTTTTCTGATATCTTTGCAAAGTTAGTAATAAAAAAACGAACAACCAAACAAACTTTACAGAAAACTAAACCTTTTACCATACTAAGTGGATGTAATCCAAAGGAAAAGGAAAAAAGAACTACATACAATTTGGCCCATATGGTTCCCAAATACAAAAATTGAGCTGAATCCATAGGTGTTTACCTTATTTTTTTGTACCTTTGCAGAAGAAAGCCCTATCGGCCTTTCCGTCGCGGTGAAAGGCTAAAAAGAATACCAATTAACATAATTTGAAAACCTATCACTGCAGTGAGAGAGTCCTACCACTGGAGTGAGAGAAAGCTATCACTGTAGTGAGAGGATCCTTTCACTGCAGTGATAGGCTTCCAACTTGTGCCGGATTGTACCCTGAACCATGCCCACCCGTACCGTAAACCATGGCTGATTGTACCTAAAATGAGTATATAGGCTCTTTGATTCGTTAACAAGTCAAAAAGCATACAATTAAAAAAATCCGGGACACAAGCTTGCGCCTGCGCCCCGGACGTTGTTATAGAGAGTTATTAACCTAAAAAGGCAAATACAAAGAGCCTTCTACTTAGCCATGATGCCCAATCCCATGATGCCGGCATAGCCCCATGAGGCATACTGCCAGTAGTAGCTATTCGGGTCAAGTTCGATGGTATAGCGCAGGTAGCGGGCTGGCATTGGTGCATAGAGCACATACCAGTCGTTCCAGTTGTCATCGCGAGCGGTGTTGGCTTCAGCTGTGCTGCCAAGGTTAATCCAGTTGGAATTGTCGGTACTGATGGCAACAGAGAATGAAGACATAACATAGCTTGTTATATTGAAAGCACCAACTTCTTTCTCTTCGCCCATGTCGAGCACGAAGCCTGTCTCACCTTCATGGTTGATGAAGTCCCAGTTGCCGCCATACCAGCCGCCGGCGAAGATGCTGCTGTAGCCGCCTTCTACCATATTCTGCGAGCTGACAACGGTGAAGGCTTTCTTCACATCGTTGCTAAGTGGTGAGCCGGCATTGGCCAGATCTTCTGATGTTGGATTGATGCGCATGAGCGACTCGGTCTCCATATACTTCAGTGCGAAGTAGCGCACACGGAACTTGTCGTCGCGAGCAAGTCTGACGTCCGGACCATTTACGTTGGTCAACACAATAGGAATAAGGTAAGACTCCCCATCCTTGAGTTGAGCTACCATTTCCTGGTTGAAACTTACTTTGCAATTCTCAGAACACAGCGTATCAGAGGTAACCGTAAGAGTGGTTTTCTCTAAAACGACAGAACCTGTTGGCAGCTTTTTATAATTGCTGTTGTTTTCGGCATTATATTTGTCGACAAAACTATCATCGTAGGCAATTTGTGCTGACACATTGCCCTGCACGAGGCTGGTGGTCTTGATGTTCACCTCGCCTTCCATACCCCCGACAACCCCCACAGGTGTTTTCAGCAGGCTCGATGTGGATATAGGCTGCATGGTTTTGTCCATATAGACGCGGATACCTTCTATTCCATCAAAGTCGTAGGTCTCGTCGTCACTGCAGCTGGTGAGAGCCATTGCTCCGAAAAGCAATGCTCCACCCAACATGAATATATTCTTTAGTTTCATAACGTTCTTTGGATTTTTATGTTATTAGTCAACTCGCATTAGAATGGGCATTTTTGGTGCTCTTTCCACTGAATATTGCCAAAGATAGAGGCATTATATCCGTGACCGGTCTCATCGTACACAGTTCCGTCATCCTGCAATTCACCATTGAAACGCCAGTAGGCAATCAGGCCCTCCGACTTAGGATCAACATAACAGATACCATCTTGCAATTCAGCCTGCGTACGAGCCACATTCCACACGCGGCACTCACTGACACAACCATCGAAAAAACGGGCATTGCCTGCCGAACGACCTATAGAGAAAGTATCGTCCCAAGAGTGGCCATCGTATGCCATGCTCAGATTGATAGTGCCGCCCTTGGTTTCTACAGCCTGAATCTGCTCGCCATCAAGATATACGCGTAGCCATGATCCATCGTAAACGGCAGCAAAATGCAACCACTGATTGGTGGGGAACTCAGCCTCAGCCCAAGCCTCGTAGTGGTCTTTCTGGTCAGGATGGCTGGGATTGCCAATAGAAGCCTTGGCCAGTTGGAGCTTGTTGCAGGGATTGCCGGCACCATCACCGAAACGGAAAAGGAAGTTCTCCTCGCAGCCGCAGAGCGAACTGATACCATTGGCACTACGCGGTGTGTTGGGGAACGACACGGGCATCACTTTCATCTCGAGCGTCATCTGGTTCAATGCCTTCACCGGACTAGGATGATCTTCTGTATCCTTAAATCCAAGAATATTGAAGCCTCCTGTACGAGCCAGATAGGCAGCCTTGATCTCAATCACCTTTGTCAACAGCAGATAGGCTGTTCGCGACGTCTCAAGCACATCCAGACCGCCGCCACTCACAGAAGTGATTGTTACAGGAATGCAATAGGACACGCCTTCCTGCAGCTTGTTGCCGTCGGCATTCACCAGCAACTGGTCCGACTGAGCCGTTCCAGCCTTGATGGTTACCTGGTTGCTGCTGAGTGAGTAGCTTCCTTCGGGGGGCAGCTGACTGCTGCGGCCGGTCTTACTGTTATATTCTTCAAGTTTCGACGGATCTACCGTAATAGACACCTTCACATCCTCAGTAGCCTTGGCTGTCGACGAGACGGTAATACCATGACTCGACTCTCCATCTACCAGGAAACGGATATTCTGCGAACTGAGGGTTCCTGTAAGGAAAATGGCATCGCCATAGTCGGCGCCATTGTTGCACGCAGCCAACCCCAACAGCATCAATGCTGAATAGATATATTTTTTCATTGTTATTGCTTATTTAATATCAAACGAATTAATAGATGGCAGGATTCTGTATCTGGATGCACTCACGGAAGCGATAATAAGGCTCTGGACTGTTCGAGTGAATGTTGTAATCCCGATGTCCGAAGAATGCCCCAAATCCGCCCTTACGTCCTGTAGAAGGTTGGAAACGGGCTTGATTGTACATTCCACTCAAGCTTCCCTGCCAATTGTCGCCCACGTTTTCGCAAAGCACTACTTTCTCCCAAGGCCAGCCGCCATTGCTTGTGCCACCGCCATAAGCCTGGTTGAACGTGTAGTTACATATGTCGATGCAAGAGGTAGGACCACATCCCGGTGAGTCAACGCACAGAAGTTTCTTAGTGATGTTCTCGTCGTAGGTAATGCGGTCGCCATAACGGGCCTTAATCATGGCCAAGCGATCCTGCTCAGCAGTAGCACTGTCGGCAGGCAGCGGACCCATATACTTGGCCAGATGCTTCATGAAATGCAGGAAGTAATTGCCACTCAGGAAGTCACCCTCGGGCTCATAGTCGGCATCAAAGCCGTCGAGGTCGTTGAGGAACACCTGATCGAGGAAATACTCGGCATACATCTCTATAGATT
This sequence comes from Prevotella sp., assembly GCA_016291595.1. Classification (GTDB taxonomy): domain Bacteria; phylum Bacteroidota; class Bacteroidia; order Bacteroidales; family Bacteroidaceae; genus Prevotella. The sequence continues at coordinate 7,662 of JAEEXN010000038.1, read as the reverse complement.
TGTTGATGGCCGCATTGCGGGCTTCTTTTTCAGCATCGCTGCCATTAGGCATTGCCTTAGCCTTATTATATTCCTGCTTAAACTCCTTCTCATCGGTCTCAGCATCTATACGGGTGATGGCTACCACCAGCATTTTGGTGCCTTTGGTCTTCTGCACGAATCGGAGTTCCTCCCACAACTGGGTATTCTCAGGAGCAGGAATACCACCCCACAACGAACAAATGTCAAGAGAGTCGGGCAGACCGGCAAAGCGAACTGCCATCGAGTTCTGCGCACCATATTGTGCAAACCACATGAATGCAATCGAGTGGTCACTGGCTTTATAATCGCGGAGGTTCTGGTAGTACAGCGGACTATAGGTATAAGGTTTCTGGATATCCTTGCTTTCTATGTCTGTGTCGCAGGCTGTCATCAGACTGGCTGTAACTATCAGAGCCAAAAGAAATTTTATTGTTTTCATATCTGTCTTTCGTTTTTACTTGATTACCTGTTTACCTTTTCACATCCCACCACAGGCGAGTACCGGCAATGTCTTGTCCGCCCAGCAGCGACACGGCTGCCTGTGTGTTGGCAGAGTTGTTCGAATACTCTGTTGTGGGGAATTTCAGTCGGCTGATGAGTTCACCATTGGGCACCTCGCCTTGCGAGTCGTTGCTCTGGATGGTCACGATGCCGGGATAACCCGTGCGGCGCATCTCGCTCCATGCCTCCTGTCCGTCAGGATAGAGGGCAATCCACTTCTGCAGGGCAATGCGCTTCAGATTGTCGTCATTGTTGTCTCCCCATTTCACAGTTACATTGGTCAGCATATTCTCTACACTGGTCGAACGGTTGGTATAGGGATCAGTATATTGAGTGAGAGGCAGATTGGTGTCGTTGCTGATGTAGTTGTCAGCACCGTTAACATTCCACGACGAGAAAGCGGTGCGGATGCCATTCTCATAGTAGCTCTGTGCACTCTCGCTACCCAAGTCGAAACGAAGCTTTGCCTCGGCCATGAGGAAATAAGCCTCTGCAGCCTTCATCCAAGGCATGTCGCTATCTTGTGTGAACTTCATGCGTGAGGTCTTTCCCTGATAATTGCCTTTGGTTGGGTTAGGCATACCGTTGCGGGCTCCATGATAGCCTCCACCGTCAGTGCACTCCTGGAAGTAGACACTGATACGCGGATCGACAAGTCCGTTCAGATAACAGTCCATCGTAGCACTCATGTGCTCGTCGTCCCAGCTTTCCGATACCTCCCACATCGGGTTGTTATACGACAAAGTAGAACTGTGTCTTAGGTATGCATCATCACCGCTGTCCTGCATTAGACCGATGCTGTTACTCAGAACGGCCTGAATCTGCTCGCGAGCCTTGCTCTCATTTACATTAGATATACGCATGGCCATACGCAGACGCAGTGTGTTGGCCATTTTCACCCATTTCACCACATTGCCCTGATACACATTGTCGTAATCGGCCATATAGGTGGTTTGTGTCTGTGCATAGTTGGTCAGCACCTCAATAGCGTCGGCTATCTCGGTGAAGAGCTGGTTGTACACATCTTCCTGCTTGTCGTAAGCTGCCGAAGCGCTGTTGCCAAACTGGCTGTAGGGGATAGGACCGTACATATCGGTGATGCGCTGCATGGCCAGCACCTTCACGATGGTTGCCATAGCACGTGCGGGCGATACCTCGTCGGTGTTGTCGTAGATTTGTTTCCAAGGCAGCATAATATTGGTATAGGCATCGGTGAAGGCTGCGTTATACCAGTTAGGATACAGCTGGTAGTGGTCATTATGGCGTGATGTGTAACCCCAGCTGGTAATAGGTGCCACATAACTGGCGAAGATGTCACCCTGCAGCATCTCTGAGATCTGATACTCACCCGACAAGTCTTTACCTACGATGAAGACACCACGTTGCATCTGACTGAACGGACCACCCGTGAGCAGGTCGTCGTGTGTCATGTCTTCTTCTGTAGCCGCATTGGGATCGTGATTCCATTTCTCATACTCGCCGGTACATGAGCTGAACATCATGCTGCCTGCGAGCAGCAAACCACTGATTGCAATGGTATATATGTTATTTCTTTTCATAATGTCTTGACGTTTAGAAGTTAAGTTTCACAGAGAATCCAAGATTGCGGGTACTGGGCAGCATAAAGTAGTCCATACCGTCAAAGTGAGTGCCTGTGCTCGCAGCGAGCTCAGGATCGAACGGCGACTTGCAATACAGCATAAACAGGTTGCGGCCGGTGAAGGCAACATTCATTCCCTTGATGAAAGGCACAAACTTAGTAATAGGCACATCGTAGCCCAGTGAGAATTCAGCCAGACGCACGTTGGTCATGCTGTAAACATACTGCGAGCCTGCGCTAGAGGCGGTCTGGAACCACTTCTGGGCAGCGGGGACCTTCGAGCCGTTGATCATCACACCACCGGCATCGCGGGCATCGGCCGAAGCTTTCGATGTTCCATAGTTGTCCATCAGCGCCTGTGTCATCGACACACCCTCACCGCCTACTCGGGCTGTGAAGAGGCAACTCATGCTCAAACCCTTCCAACTGAATGAGTTACGCCATCCCATGGTGTATTTAGGAGCAGCGTTACCAGCATAGATAAATCCGTCTTTCAGGTCGCCTGCATTACGGTCAATCTGCACAGAGTTGTCTACATAGTCAACATAAATATGTCCGTGGGAATCTGTGCGGAGAGCTGTTACATACAAATCGCCGATTGAGCCACCCTCATAGAGGCGGGTCATGGCATTACCGATGCTAATCAGGTCGAGATGGTCTTGTGAAATCTCACCCAATCCCTCCAGAACTATCGGGCGGAGCAACTCCTTAATCTTGTTACGGTTGATGGTATAGGTGAAGTTCGACTCCCAGTTCACGGGACCCAGCGGCTGCTTCAGGCCTACGCTCAACTCAATACCTTTATTGTCTACTCGACCACCATTGATATAGATGTCGGTATAACCGGTAGCAACCGACAATGGCGGGTTGAATATCTGGTTGTAGGTGGCTGTGTGATATAGCGACAGGGCCAGCGACACTTTGTCACCCCACAGGTTCGACTGCAGACCTATCTCCCAAGCCTTGGTGCGCTCGGGCTCCAGGTCAGAGTTGGGATAGTTAGGCTGGTTGACGGGATAGGCGTTCACAAACTTATATCTCTTGTAGGGGAGATAGAGGCTGGGCGAGTTACCCACCTCGCTATAGCTGGCTCTGAGTTTCAGGAACGACAGCACGTTGCCTTTCTTCAGACCGGGAATCAGTTCGGTGAGGATAGTGCTGACACCAATCGAGGGATAGAAGATGCTCTCGTGGTTGGTGCCTGCCATACCTACAGCCCAGTCGTTGCGGGCGGTGGCGTCGAGATACAGCATGCTCTTCCATCCCAGCTGGGCAGTGGCAAACACGGCCTGCTCGTTGCGGTGCTCGCCGTCTTGTCCGGGTTTCATCGAGCTCTGCATGATGTTGTTCAGAGAGAACTTGTTGGCAACAGAGTTCAGGTAGCCACCATTATAATCAATGTTCCAGTCGATGTCCTGCATGCTGGCACCGATGTTGGCACTCAGTGAGAAGTCGCCGAAGTATTTGTCGATGTTCAGAATCACATCGCTGTAAATCTGACGAGTGTTCTCTGTGTTCTTCAGATAAGCACCAAACTTGCTGGCGAAAATCTGGTCGGTAGATGCCGAGTACTTCTTCTCATATAGCGCGTTGGTATAGTCCATCTTTGCGCGGGCTGCCAGGCTGATGCCCTTGGCAATCTCGTAGGTCACGCCGCCGCTCACCATGAAACGGTTCTTGTGGTTGGTCAGGTTGTCACGGTTCACAATCCAGTAGGGATTCTGCATGGCCAGTGCCATATTTCCCCAGGGCCAGTATTGTGTCTTGAAGTTGCGCTCGGCATTATACATCTCGTACAGCTTATAGGTGTCGAGGCTGTAGCTGGGCGACATCAGGTAGAGCGGAACGATGGGATTGAAGTACTGGCCTTCCGACACCATGTTGTTCTCGCGTACATTCATATACATGGCGGCGAGGTCGAGCTTCAGCTTGTCGTTCAGCATGCTGCTGGTGTTGCGGATAGACACGTTGTAACGGTCCAGCGTGTTGTTCTCTACGATGCCTTCTGCGTTGGTGGCAGCCAACGAGAGGAAAGTCTGGTTCTTGTCGTTACCTGTCGACAGAGACACCGAATTGGTGGTGTTATAACCCGTACGGAAGAAATCCATGGGATCGTAGTTGCTGGGAGTTCCCAGTTTGGCTCCCCAGGCTGCAAACTCGCCAGTGGCAGAACCGTAGGTATTCTGGAACTCAGGAGTTACAAACGGGCTGAAAAACGAAGTATTGTTCGAATAGCTCACGCTTGTACGGTCTTTCGAGCCGCGTTTGGTGGTAATCATCACCACACCGTTCTGCGCATCCTTACCATAAAGGGCTGAGGCTGCGGCACCGCTGAGCACCGACAGACTCTCAATGTCGTCGGGGTTGATCATCGAGGCTCCGTCGCCCGACTGGCCCATACCGCTGAAGAAATCCTCCGGCTGTGCGGTCTGCAGCGAAGGCATGGGGATACCATCGATGACATAGAGTGCGTTATTGTTGTTCGAGATAGATTTATTACCACGCATCACGACCTTCGTGCCACCGCCGATACCAGCCGACGAGGCGTTGATCTGCACACCAGCCACCTTACCAGCCAGTGCATTCATGAAGCTGGCGTCTTTCACACCAGTAATCTCGCTGGAGTTCACTTGCTGCACGTTGTACGACAGAGCCTTGGCTTCTTTCTTGATACCCATGGCGGTCACCACCACTTCTTTCAGGCTCTTCACGTCGCTCAGCATCGACACGTTGGCGGTGTTGCCGCGTACGGCGGTCTCGCTGGTCTGATAACCCACGTAGGTAGTCTCCAGCACGGGATTCGAGGCTGTTGTGAACACGGTGTAGTTACCGTCGATGTCGGTCACGGCACGGTCGCCGGTTCCTTTCACGGTGACCACGGCTCCGATAAGCGGTTCACCGTTCTCGTCGAGCACCTGGCCGCTGATCTTGCGGCGCTCACCCTGTTGGGCAGCCTTCTGCTGTGCGGCTTTCTTCTTCAGATAGACCACCTTGTCGTCTATCGTGTAAGAGATGTCCTTGCCTGCCAGCAGGCTTTCGAGGGCCTTGCTCACTGATACGTTCTTGACATCGACGCCGCTGACACGTGTGTTGGCGATGTCGTCATCGTAGAAAAACTTGTAATTGGTCTGTTTCTGGATTTGCTGAATGACAGTTCCCAGCGTGGTGTTACCCTTGCTGAGCGTCACTTGAGCACCAACCCACTGAAACGGAGCAAAAACGAAAAAGAGAGCCAACAGCAGGCGCGCCGCCATTGGTTTCCTAGCGAAAAGGAAAGTTTTCTTACTTCTTCTCATGGTTGTTTTTATGTTTAACAATAGTTAGTTGATTTATAGGTATAACAACTGCCCGTAAAAAAACACTTACTGTGGGGAAATTTTTTTTTAATGGAAAAAAATGAGATAAAGGCAAATGGTAAAGTACAGGGGGCAAAAAATAGATTATTCAATGGAGATTCCTCATCTTCTAAATCATATCTTTTGCCCCTTTTCCCTTATATGATACTACTGACTTCTAATATAGAGTGATGGTTTTTCCAGAGATTCGGTAGCTCACGGGTACGGTGTTGCGCAACGAGTTAAGTACTGAGTCAATACTTCCCTTCCGTTGGATGCTTCCCGAGTAGGTGCTTTGACGGTCCAATCCATCTGAGAGCACCACCGTCACGCCATAGACAGCCTCCAGCGTGCGGGCAATCTCGCTGATATTCGCATTCTCAAACGGTATCAGGTCGTCGTGCCATATGGCCGACAATCGGGTGTTCACCTCGCTCACGCGCAGCATGCCGGTTTTCTGGTCTATCTCTGCTTTCTGCCCCGGCATTAATACCACCATGTCGGTAATGCGGCTGTTGCGCACGCCCACCGATCCTTCTATCAGACTCACCTCGCCTGTCTTCTCCTTGGCATCCACCTTGAAGTTGAACTTCGTGCCCAGCACCTTCACCGTCATCACGTCGTTGCTCACAATGAAGGGGTGCAGCGAGTCTTTCGTCACCTCGAAATAGCCCTCGCCTTCCAGTTCTACCTGCCGTTCGCTGCCCTCAAACTGGTCGGGATAGCGCAGCCTCGCCCCTTTGTTCAGCCACACGTGTGTACCGTCGGGCAGTACCATCTGCTGTGTTTTCTCTATGGCCTGGGCCACCATCATCGTGGCGTTTGACACCTTATTCACACCTAAATTATATAGTATAGCTGCTCCGGCAACTAACAATACGATTACCGCTGCGGCATATCCCAGCCAGCTGCGCATGCCTACGGCGCGGGCCGGTTGCGATGCATTGACCTTCACGGGATAAGCCATCACACGCTGTAGGGCTTGCTCTATCTGACTAGAAGCCACCTTCTGTGCCTCCAACCGGTGCCATGTGGCCTCCAGTTCGAAAATTGTCCGTGCATTTGCGTCCGACTCTTTCATCCACTTCGAGACAACCTGTAACTCTTCGTCGGTAGCTTCTCCCTTGACAAAACGTATGATAATATGGTCTTCTGGTCTGCTCATTTTCATTTCATATATAATAATAACAACCCAAAACTTAAAAACACTTACGGAAGCAAGCACAACAGTAAGAGTAACTGTGCTGTGCGCGTGTCTTTCAGTCGCTCTCGCAAATGCAGCAAGGCCTTATAAATGTGCGCCTCGACGGTTTTCACCGAAATACCAAGAGCTTCTGCGATTTCGCGGTTGCGCATTCCAAACATATAACTCAAGCGGAATACCTCACGACATTTCTCCGACAATTCACCGATAGCCTCATCCAACCTTTCTCGCAGAGCCTCGTTCTCCACGTATTGCTGCGGACTATATAGGTCAAGATACAACATTCGCTGCCGGTTGATTTCCTCAACCTTTGCTATGTAACTTGTAGTAACTTTGCGGTGTTTCAGTACATTCAGCGAGCGCGTATATACCGCCCGGTAAAGCCATGCCTGTATGCGGTCGCCAAGTTCCATGCGGTCTTGGTGCTGCCATAGCTCCAGGAAGACGTCCTCTACCACGTCTTCTGCATCATCGTCGCCCACCAGACTACGGGCATACGACAGCAACATCGGATAATGCTGCCTGAACAAATCCTTGAATGTTTGATCCTGTTTCATGTTTTTGGGCCCTGTATCTGCAAAACAGGACTCGATTCAACTGCAAATGTATAGAAAAATTCAACAACTAATATGTCCGCCAGAAGATATTCAACATTTATTAACTATCTACCGACCAAGAGTCACATACTATGATTTGCCCATCAACACGCCCTAATGACATTTGGATTTATCATTCATTTTTACTTAAGTTACTCATAGATGCTATCAGTAAGCAGTAAGTATTTTAAGTCACTCAAGCTATTTGACAGCACTTTGACAAGGTGCCATCAGTACTATTTAACGTGAGTACGACGAATTCAGAATAATGCAAACTGTGTGTCAGAAATCGGAGGGACAGTCCCTTTGATTTCCTTTTCTGTTTGCAACTTTTTGGAAATTGCAATTAATGCCTGATTATGCTCGAATTAATGCCTACTTATGCTCTAATTGATGCCTAGTTAC
>JAEEXN010000132.1 GCA_016291595.1 Prevotella sp. | reverse complement strand
AGACACCCCTTGGTCTGTGGCAGTTCGATGCTACCTTGCAGTTCAATGGCGGTGGACGACTGCCGACACCGGATATTGACAGTAACGGACAGGAGATGTGGCCTTCCAACTTCCATTCCTACGAACAGCTAAGTGCACAAATCACCCGTTGGTTCCGTCATTTCTCTGTCTACATTGGTGGAGAGAACCTGACGGGTTTCAAGCAGAAGAACCCCATCATCAACGCCCATGACCCATGGAGCGACAAGTTCGATGCCACTATGGTGTGGGGACCGGTACAAGGTGCAATGGGATATATTGGAGTGAGAATCAATTTCGGCAGACTCTAAAGAATTGAGTTCCCATTCCTCTCATTCCTCCCATAATTCCCATCCCTCCCATTAAATAAAAACAACAACTCAATAAAAAACAATACAACAATGAAAAAGACAACCATGTTGCTGACCATGCTGCTCATTGCAGCCGTCACATTTGCAAAGGACATTAAGACTGTCGTAGTAACCACGATGCCGCAGATGCATTGCGAGAGCTGCGAAACCAAGATTAAGGGCAACCTCCGTTTCGAGAAGGGTATCAAGAGTGTTGAGACCAACATCGACGATCAGGCTGTGACCATTCAGTACGATGCCGACAAGACTAACGAAGAGGCAATCATGAAGGCTTTTGGTAAGTTTGGCTATCAGGCCAGCAAAAAGGAAGCTGCTCAGAAAGAGTGCGAGAAGAAGGAGTGCAATGGCAAGCATGAGTGCTCAGAGAAGAAAGAGTGCGACAAGAATGCTGACTGTGACAAGAAAGCCTGCGGCGAGAAGAAAGAGTGCTGTGGCAAGTGCCAGAAGGCAGAAGGTGAGGCAAAGGCCGACTGCTGCAAAGACAAGAAAGAGTGTGGCAAGCACGAGTGCGCTGAGAAGAAAGAGTGCAACGGCAAGCAGGAATGTGCTGGCAAGTGCGAGAAAAAGTGCGAGGGCGCAGACAAGAAATGTGAGGGAAAATGCGAGAAGCATTAATCCTTGAAGAGTATTTTAACACCCCTCTTCCTCTTCCCATTGGTGGAGTAGGAAGGGGGACTTTTCATCCAACACCCGACATAACATGACACTATATCCGAAACTAATCATGGATGCCTTGGAGAAGGTGACTTATCCGGGCACAAAGAAGAATCTGGTTGAGAGCGGCATGGTTGCCGATACCCCCAGTCTCACTGCCCCTCAGAACGAGGATGAGCAGTGGAAAGTACGCGTGGTATTGGAGTTCCCGCGTGACACTGACCCGTTCCTGAAGTCAACGGTCAAGGCTGCGGAGGCTGCTATCCACTATCACGTTTCTCCCGATATCGAAGTTACCATCGAGACGGAATTCAAGTCGAAACCACGTCCTGAGGTGGGAAAAATGTTGCCTCAGGTGAAGAATATCATTGCAGTTAGTTCCGGAAAAGGTGGCGTGGGAAAGTCGACTGTTTCGGCAAACCTTGCCATCGCCCTGGCGCGTTTGGGGTATAAAGTGGGATTGCTCGATGCTGATATCTTTGGTCCTTCCATGCCAAAGATGTTCGATGTGGAAGATGCCCGTCCGTATGCGGTGCATGTGGATGGCAGGGACCTTATCGAACCGGTGGAGAAATATGGCATCAAACTGCTCAGCATTGGATTCTTTGTCAGTCCCGAGACTGCCACTTTGTGGCGTGGCGGTATGGCATCCAACGCCCTGAAGCAGCTTATTGCCGATGCTAACTGGGGCGAGTTGGACTATTTCATTCTCGACACACCACCGGGCACCAGCGATATCCATCTGACCCTCCTGCAGACATTGGCTATCACGGGCGCTGTTATCGTGAGCACACCACAGAATGTTGCTCTTGCTGACGCCCGCAAGGGTATCGATATGTATCGGAATGAGAAAGTGAATGTGCCCATTCTCGGACTTGTCGAGAATATGGCATGGTTCACACCTGCCGAACTGCCAGAGAACAAATACTATCTCTTTGGTCGTGAGGGTGTCAAGCGATTGGCTGAAGAGATGAACATACCTTTGTTGGCTCAGATTCCAGTCGTACAGAGCATCTGTGAGAGTGGCGACAACGGCCAGCCTGCTGCCCTCAGTTCTGAGACCATGACAGGCTTGGCATTCCTCAATCTGGCGCAAGCTGTTGTCACCGTCACCAACCGCCGTAACCGCGAGCAGGCTCCCACCCGTATTGTGGGTGTAAAAGGATCTGGCGAATAAGAAATATATAGGAATTTTCCTCAAAATAATAGGTAAAATGAGTGGGCAGAAATCACAATTCTGCCCACTCATTTTACCTATATACCACCGTTCAGATTCAGGTTTAGTTTCAGGTTTATAGGTCTATAGAGCTTCAGGTTTCAAAATTTATAGAGATCTAAACAAAAGATGTTTCGTTTTACAGTAGGCGGCGCGTTTCGCGTCGCAAAGTCTCCTCGTGTTTTGCATCAGCGGTTTACCCATCGAGCAACCATCTTTCTGGTCTGCTACTCCATTCCATAAAACTCCCACCACCTTTCAAGTGTCACTTAGCTTCATAATCTCCTAGCGGATAGCTGCTTATGCATAGTGACACCTCCTTCCCAGCCATCACTAAGCTGCCAACAACTCATAATTAATGCCTGATTACCCTCTAACTAGTTAATCAATTAGGGTCTAATCAGGCATTAATTAGAATGTAACTAGGCATCAATTAGAACATAAGTAGGCATCAATTAGACCTTAATCAGGCATTAATTGCAAATCCTCTTAACTCCTAACTTCTTCAACTTCTCCCTTTTTAACCTTCTCCTGCATGCGTTTGATGGTCTCGAGAGCATGCTGATGAGCCTGGTTAATCTGATAACGGTAAACCAAACAGGTCATAAAGAAGTAGACGGTGGTCTGTATCCACAACATCTGATATTCATGCTCGATGTCTGCAAGAGTAGCTCCCATGGAGTTGAGGCGTACAAAACCACGCACGCCGAATGTTGACGGGAACAGATAGGCTACCGACTGCCAGGCTCCCGGCAGGCTGCTTTGCGGCCAGCTGATGCCTGACAGGAATAGGAGTGGTACCGACATAAACACGATGAGCAGCATGACATTCTCGCGGTATTTTACCATACAAGAAATCATCATACCAAAGAAAATACATGCCAACAAGTAAGGCACCATCAATCCCAATAGCGAGTGCCACTCCAACAACGTGACGAAATGGAATAGGCGGGGCACAGCCATGGTGAGCCAGGCACTCATGACGGCATAGACCATGAAATAGCAAAGCGACTTGCCAAGCACGATACGGAAAATACCATTGTAATGACGGCTCACGGGAACCAGGTCGCGATAGCGGTTGCTCTCACGGGCGGTGCCTGCCGAGAGACCGATTCCGAGCAGAAGAGTCTGCTGGATGATAAGCATCAGCACACCAGGAATAATGAAATTACCATAGCCGCCGGTGGGGTTGAAGATGGCCACCTCGTCGAAAGCCAGCGGCTGGGTGCTGACCTCGTCCTCACGCTGGGTGTAGTTGCCCGACACATGGACTTGAATCTCCTTGTTGATTTCAGCGCTTACGGCCGTAGCTGTCTGGTATATGGCTTTATAGGTCAGTATGAAGGCCATATCACAGTAAACGCTGATGTGGCTCTGCTCCATGCGGTTGATGTTTGTGGCAAAGTCGGTGGGTATATATACCACACCACGTACCACCTGCTTACCTATCAGTTCGCGTGCTTCATCGATGCTGTTGCAATGATAGGCTACCTTCACGTCGGGTGATGCATCGTATTGGCGGATAAACTGTCTGCTGAGTTGCGAATGGGAGAGGTCCACCACAGCCACGGGCACATCGTGCACCACCTCGTTGTTGTAAGCCCAAGAGTAGAGTAGGGGATAGAGCAGCGGCACCAGGATGAAGAAGATCAATACACCCTCGTCCTGAACGGTGGCTTTCATCTCCTTCGCCCAGATGTAGCACATGTCGTGCAATCCTTCGTTGATACGCCCAAACAGGCTCTCTCTTGGTTCGTTACTCATATATCTTAAAGCTTTAAACTTTACTCCTTAAACTTTAAACTTTGAACGCGCGTCAGCGCATTTGAACCAGCAGCTCCGCTGCGCTTTGAACCTTAAACCAGCAGCTTTGCTGCTTACGGAATATACACATACTCCAGCATGGCTTTCTTGATGTTCTTCACTGTGAACACCGGCAAGCACATGAAGATGATCAGCGCCATGATGTTAAACCATGCGTCGGTGAACGGATAGCCGTTGAAGACGCATATCTGATAGATCATGTAATAGTGGCGCATGGGGAACAGCTGGGCAATAGCCTCTATAGGAGAGTCCATGGCAAAGAGCGGGAAGGCGGCTCCCGAGGTGGTAAAACTCAGCACGGCCCACAACGAGCAGATACTCATCGACATACGCAACGACGGCATCAGTCCGAATGCGAATACTCCGAAGGCCTGGGCACTGAAGACGGTGAGCAATCCCAGCAACACAATCGACAAGGTCCCGCCCTGATGGGGGAATCCTAAGATGTCGAACGTATAGAAGTAGAATGCGAAAATGATGATGAGGAACACCAATGTCTGTGGCAGCAACTTACCGAGGAGTGCCACGTGGATATTGTTGTCCGCCATCCCCAACCATTCTTTAGCCCCTTTGAACTTCAGCTCGGTACCGATAGAGTAGGCTGTAATCAGGAAGATGAACAGCATCAGACAACCGGGTATGAGCATGTTGCTCAGGAACACGTTGTAGTTAATCCATGGGTTGTTGATGGTGTGCAGTTCGATAGCTATGGGCTGCAGGAATGTCTTGATCTGCTTCTCAGTGAATCCCTTCGCCGTCATGGTGGCAGAGCCAACGCCTGCCGAGCCTAAGGTGGCAATCGTTTTCAGGTCGCGATAGAGCAGTGAGCCGGCAGTCACCGAGGTCATGCTGTAGTAAAACGATATTTTCGGCTGCCGCGCCGAGAGCAGTCCGCTGGTCGTTCCCTTCGGTATATAAAGGAAAGCATAGATCTTATTGCGCTGAATGGCATTGCGGGCCTCGTTGATGTTGGCATAGTGAGCTACGACCCTTGACGTTTGGAAAGCGTCGAGCTTGCGAATCAATGAGCGGCTGGTTGACGTGTTGTCAAGGTCCACCACACCCACCGGCATTTCCAGCGGTTGCCCATCGTTCATCAGCGAGGTGAAAAACAAAGTCACCATGATAGGGAATACCACCATACTAAAGAAATAGATGTGATTCCGGCGCAGAATCCCTATCTCTCTAGCTGCAATACGTAATATTCGCTGTATGGTATTCATGTTTCTTTTTTTCTGTTCCTAAAACTTTAAACCTTGAACCAGCAGCTCTGCTGCGCTTTGAATTTTTGGAGCAGCGAGCACAGAACGAAGTTTACTTCAGATATGTCGAGTCGCGACAAAAATCATGGCCAGAATGGACATAACTTTAAACCTTGAACTAGCAGCTCCGCTGCGCTTTGAATTTTTGGAGCAGCGAGCACAGAACGAAGTTTACTTCAGATATGTCGAGTCGCGACAAAAATCATGGTCAGAATGGACATAACTTTAAACCTTGAACCAGCAGCTCCGCTGCGCATTAAACCTTTTACTTAATAATGAGTGACATTCCCGGACGCAGTCCGTCGAACTTATCTACGGGACGGGCTTTCACCTCGAAAGTTTTCAAGTCGTACTGGCCGTTGGCCTTCGTGGCTTT
>JAEEXN010000037.1 GCA_016291595.1 Prevotella sp. | reverse complement strand
AGTACTAAAACACCTGCCAAAAAGATTGTTTCAGAATATGGAGCGGAAAACGGGACTCGGACCCGCGACCCCAACCTTGGCAAGGTTGTGCTCTACCAACTGAGCTATTTCCGCGTATTTCCTTCGAAAGTGACAGGCATTCACCAATTGAATTCCAAGCTTTCAGAAGTGCATTTCTCTAAATGCGAGTGCAAAGGTAATGATATTTTCGGAACTGACAAACTTTTGAGCTGTTTTTTTTCAAAAAATCTTCATTTTCTTTCTAATCCATTCTATTTTTATAGTCTTCGTAACCGAACTCACAAAGGATTTCAAACTCACCACCATTCTTGACAATCGCTATAGAAGGATGCGTAATACCATTGAACATGCATGTTTTCACCGTGGTATAGTGAATCATGTCCTCAAAGATCACGTTCTCACCAATCCTCAATTCATGGTCGAACACCCAATCACCCATGAAATCACCACTCAGGCAACTATTGCCACCTAGGCGGTAAACATATGGGAACGACTGACTTTGCAAGTCAATTGGCTTATCAAGAATGGGGGCTGGATCCACATGCTCAGCACCACGCACTTCTGGATAATAGGGCATTTCAAGACAATCAGGCATGTGGCATGTGAAACTCACGTTCAGAATTGCTGTTCGAATACCTTTGTCCTCAACCACGTCGACCACTTGTGACACCAATGGACCCGTCTGCCATGCGAAAGCGCTTCCCGGCTCGAGAATAACCTTCAAATGTGGATAACGTCGCTTGAAATCTTTCAGCAAACGAATGAGCAGATCCACATCATAATCCTTGCGTGTCATCAGGTGGCCGCCACCAAAGTTAATCCACTTCAACTGTGGAAACCAGCGTGCAAATTTCTCCTCAATATGTACAAGCGTCCTCTCAAATACATCTGCCCCACTCTCACAATGGCAATGGCAATGAAACCCTTCGATATCAGCAGGCAACAGATCTGGTAGCCTTCGGGCAGAGACTCCAAAACGTGTTCCTGGAGCACAGGGATTGTATAACAACGTTTCAATCTCAGAATATTCAGGATTTACGCGCAATCCAAAACTCAAATCCGCATTTGCCAAACGTGCACGCTGATGATAGCGTTCATATTGTGATAACGAGTTGAATGTCAAGTGACTAGAACATCGCGCAATCTCGTCAATCTCATAGTCGGTATAGGCGGGTGAGAACGTATGTGCTTGGCTGCCGAACTCTTCAAAGGCCAATCTGGCCTCACTAAGCGAACTGGCTGTAGTCGAGCGGATATACTCTCTGAATATCGGAAAAGTCTTCCACAACGCGAAAGCTTTGAACGCTAATATAATTTCCACGCCTGCCTTTTGTGCAACCCCTCTGATCAGTTCCAGATTGCGTCTCAACAGCCTTTCCTCTATTATATAATAAGGTTTGTTAAGCCCCTCGAAAGTATTTACGTCTATCTTCATGTCATTGTGTAATACCACTACCCCAAAAAAGAATTTTCTGAACTAAGCTATTAAATGACAGTTTCCATTAAAAGAAAAATGCTGCAGCAATCTGCCATTTTTTAGTAGAACTTTTGGTGTGCAACAACTGATCCTCGGTACCGCGTCCCCATTCAAATTCGCCAGTCTTGCCAAGAGGCACATTGTAGCTGACGCTAATTTGGATATGGCTGAAGGTCAGACCGCCACCAATATTCGCACTTAGATCAGAGTCGTTGAAATGCCAGTTCACGTCGCCCAGATCATTGTCATGATACCGCAGCGCACGATCGCCTAGCGTAAAAGCTATTTGCGGACCAGCCTCAACAAACACATTAGCCGTCTGTCCCAATCCAATGCTATATCGCAAGTTAAGTGGAACATCAAGGGTTTTATGTTTGATTGCCTCATGGTTTACCTTGTACTCATGCTGATTGTAAAGTCCAGCAATATTAAGACCAATTCCAGGAAACGGAAGATTGATATGAACGATAGGCCCCACAAAAAAGCCCATCCTGTTCTCTGCATCAAAGTCACTACTCTTCAAAGAGAATTCCGACAAGTTCAGACCTCCTTTAACACCGAGGCGGAAAGCCTGATTCTGAGCTTGGATGGTAGTAGCACACCATATAACAGCGGCTACGAACAAAAATGCAACTTTTCTCATATTCCAGTTTTTTGTTTTGTATTTCTTGATTGCAAAGATAGACATTAATCTCGAGTATTCCAAGTTTTCACTCGTTTTTTTCCGTCCCTCATGTCATACCGCAAAGTTGTATAAATACCAGAAAGTGTTTTTGATTCAGGAAAAATCGCTTATAAAGGCTTAAAATTTGGCAGTCTCATTTATTTGCATTACCTTTGCATGAAAATGAAGGACAGGAAAAGCAAGTAAACTTGAAAAGAACTAACCAAGACAAACAAACAACATCAAACTAACATGGAAGAGATTAAGAATAAAGAGTTCGGGGGCGAGCGTCCATTATTCGCAAAAAAGGACCTGATGCTGAAGAACATAACTATCATCGACGGTGAGTCGGGCATTAAGCAATGCGAAAATATTGAGGCAGAAGATTGTAAGTTTTACGGTAAATACCCGTGGTGGCATGTTGACGGTGCACGCATCAGAAACTGCTACTTTGCCCCTGGCTCGCGTTCGGCAATCTGGTATACATATAACCTGAACATGAAAGACTGCATCATCGACGGACCTAAGTTTTTCCGCGAGATGGAGAACGTTGAGCTTGAGGACGTCACCATTAACGATGCTGATGAGACGTTTTGGCGCGTCAAGAATCTGCGTCTGAAGAATGTTATCTTGCGCGAAGGCACTTACCCTTTCATGTTTTCTGAGAATATTTACGTTGACGGTCTCGACAGCAACTCAAAATATGTGTTCCAGTATTGCAAGAACGTAGAGATTCACAATGCAAGAATCGTAACAAAAGACTCTTTTTGGGAGTGTGAGAATATCACTATCTACGACTCTGTTCTCGACGGCGAATATCTGGCTTGGCACTCGAAAAACGTAAGGCTGGTGAACTGCCATCTTGCTGGTGAGCAGTTGCTTTGTTATGCAGATAATCTGACACTTGAGAACTGCACATTTGACAAGGCGTGCGACCGTGTATTTGAATATTCCACTGTACACGCCGACATACGAGGACGCATCGAGAACATCAAGAATCCGACTAGCGGCCACATCATTGCCGACGAGATTGGCAGCATCACCATCGATGATAATATCCGCATGCCCGCCGATTGTAAGATAGAGATCAGGAAGATTTAGTGATCAAGACGGAATAGTAAGACTAGAATAACGAAAAGAATAAAAACATGCCACAATTCGATTTTGACTTAATGATCAACCGACGCGCTACCAACTGTGTAAAGTGGGATGAATGCGCAGAAGGCGTTATTCCCATGTGGGTAGCTGACATGGACTTCCAGGTGGCTCCTGCCATCACAGAAGCACTTAGCAAGCGTGTGGAGCATGGTGTTTTCGGCTACACAAAGGTACCCGACAGTTATTATGAGGCAACTGTGAACTGGTTCCAGCGGCGTCACAACTGGACGATTGCGCGGGATTGGATTCAATACATCCCAGGAGTTGTGCCAGCATTAAGTGTTATCGTAAAAGCGCTCACACAGCCAGGCGATGAAGTAATCATTCAGACACCTGTCTATAACTGTTTTTTCTCCAGCATTCGCAATAACGGGTGTAAGGCTGTACTGAACCCGCTGAAGACAGTAGAGGCAGGACAGGGACTGTTCAGCTATGAGATGGATTTCGATGATTTGGAGCGCAAGGCAGCAAGTGCCAAGGCCAAACTGCTGATACTATGTAATCCGCATAACCCTGCCGGACGAGTGTGGACACGTGAGGAGCTCAGCCGTCTGAACGAGATTTGCATGCGCAATAGCGTACGAGTTCTGGCTGATGAGATTCATTGCGAGCTGGTGATGAGCGGGTATAAATTCACCCCCTTTGCCTCCATCAGCGAGGAATGTCAGCTGAACAGCATCACATGCAACTCTCCGTCTAAATCGTTCAACATTGCCGGGTTGCAAATCTCCAACATCATTTGCAGCGATTTTCCAACAAGAGAGAAAATCAACCAAGCCATCAACATCAACGAGGTTTGTGATGTGAACCCGTTTGGAGTTATAGCTCTACAGGCAGCATATAACGAAGGAGAGCCGTGGCTTATCGAACTTTGCTCATATCTCGAAGACAACTATAAAGCACTACGTCAATTCTTTGCCGAGAAACTTCCGCAGATACCTATAACACGACTAGAAGGGACCTATCTCGTTTGGGCGGACATCCGTGGCCTCCATACCGACTCCGACACTCTTGCCGCTCTGCTTCTGGAAGAAGGGAAAGTGATGGTAAATGCCGGAACCATGTATGACACCACACCTGCCGGACGAGACTTCATCCGTCTTAACATTGCATGCCCAAAAGCATTGATGATGGAAGGTCTGAACAGGATTCTGGAAATCTGCAGGCGGTTCTAACGCAAATACGTCAGATAGACATAAGCTAATAAGGCTATGGCTGCCAGCGTCACGATGGAACGAATCAAGCAACTGGCCACTTTCTTGATGACCAGGAATGCCACGACAATCACCACCAGGGCAAATACATAATAAGCAAAATTATTCTCCATAAACACTCTTCTTCCTTAACTAGAACAAACTTTTAAACGACGAGGGTATAGGAGTCTCAAACTCCATACGCTCACCCGTTATGGGATGATTGAAGCAAAGCTTGAATGCATGCAGGCACAAGCGATGCAAAGGGTCATCACCGTTACCGTATTTTACGTCTCCACAGATAGGATGGCCCATATCAGCCGAATGCACGCGAATCTGGTTCTTACGGCCTGTCTCCAGACGGTACTCAACCAAAGAATAATCCTGGGAGCGCTGAAGCACATTGAAATGGGTTACGGCATATTTTCCGCCGTTGTCGACGGGTGAAGAGAATGTAATGTAGGCTTTATTATCCTTCAGCCAGTTGGCTATTGTTCCATTACTCTCCTCCATAACGCCCGAGACCACTCCTACGTATCGGCGATCATATACTATATCGTGCCACTGGTGCTCAAGAATCTGTTCGGTTTTCATATCCTTGGCATAGATCATCAAACCGCTAGTGTCGCGGTCCAGACGGTGAACAACATGTGCTCGGCTTTGCTGGCGTGTACGCTGGAAATAGTCGTCGAGCACACTCTTCACGTTTAGCGAGGAATGGCCGGCAGCCATCGACAAAATACCCACATTTTTCTCAACCACTACCAAGTACGGATCCTCGTAAACCAATTTTACATAACGGCTCTTGAACTTGTCGTTACGTTTCGATTTACTTACACTCACCCGCATACCTGGTTTCAACACAAAGTCGAACTGGGTCACGTATTTATCGTTCACCTTCACGCCACGCCCCTGAAGCGTAGCCTTAAGCTTGGTGCGGCTGCCCTTCAGGTGAGCTATCATCCATTCCAACAGAGGCATCTCCTCGCGCACCGTATAATGGTCGTAATCGTTTACTTGATTGTTATAGTATCTCATTTCGTCCGCAAAGGTACAACTTTTTTGCTACCTATGGCAATTATTCAGCAGATTTTTGTTACCTTTGCACCCAAATTAAAAATAAACAAGGTTAACGAAGAATGATTACAGTAACAAATCTTGCTATCCAATTCGGAAAACGAGTTCTTTACAAGGATGTAAACATCAAGTTCACAAGTGGAAACATCTACGGCATCATCGGTGCTAACGGCGCCGGCAAGTCAACATTATTGAAGGCTATCAGCGGCGAGTTGGAGCCAAATAAAGGAACGGTTGAACTGGGCCCGGGAGAGCGCCTGTCGGTGCTGGATCAGGACCACTTCAAATACGATCAGTACTCTGTGATGGACACGGTGTTGCAAGGCCACGAGCCGCTATGGAAAAATATGAAGGAGCGTGAGGCTCTCTACGCTAAGGAAGAAATGACCGAGGAAGATGGCAATCGCGCCGCAGACCTGGAGTTGAAATTTGCCGAGATGAACGGATGGGAAGCAGAGAGTGAGGCAGCCCAACTGCTTCAGAACCTCGGCATCAAGGAAGACCTGCACTACAAGCAGATGGCCGATATCTCAAACAACGAGAAAGTGCGCGTGATGCTTGCAAAGGCATTGTTCGGGCACCCCGACAATCTCCTGCTCGACGAGCCGACCAACGACCTTGACCTCGATACCGTTCAGTGGCTTGAAAGCTACCTGAGCAATCTTGAGCAATGTGTGCTCGTTGTTAGCCACGACCGCCACTTCCTCGACGCGGTATCTACCCAAACTGTGGATATCGACTTCGGCAAGGTAACCGTCTTCTCTGGTAACTATTCTTTCTGGTACGAGTCCAGTCAGTTGGCTTTGCGCCAAGCCCAAAACCAACGTTTGAAGGCTGAGGAAAAGCGCAAGCAACTCGAAGAGTTCATCCGCCGATTCTCCGCCAATGTGGCCAAGAGTAAGCAGACAACCTCGCGCAAGAAAATGCTTGAGAAATTGAATGTAGAAGAGATTACCCCATCGACACGCAAATATCCTGGTATCATCTTCCAGATGGAACGTGAGCCAGGAAACCAGATACTTGAGGTGGAGGGTCTGAAAGCTGTTGACAACGACGGCACAGTATTGTTCGACAACGTATCGTTCAATATTGAGAAGGGCCAGAAAACTGTATTCCTATCACACAATCCGAAAGCTATGACCGCTTTGTTCGAGATTATCAACGGTAACCGTGAGGCACAGGCTGGCACCTTTAAATGGGGAATAACCATTACAACCGCCTACCTGCCGCTCGACAACACGGAGTTCTTCAATAGCAATCTGAACTTAGTAGAGTGGCTATCGCAATATGGCCCCGGTAATGAGGTCACCATGAAGGGTTTCCTCGGACGCATGCTGTTCAAGCAGGAAGAGGTAGAGAAGAAGGTGAACGTGCTCTCCGGAGGCGAGAAGATGCGTTGTATGATTGCACGCATGCAATTGAAAAACGCCAACTGTCTGATTCTCGACACACCAACCAACCATCTGGACCTGGAGTCTATTCAGGCTTTCAACAACAACCTGATCCAGTTTAAGGGTAACATCCTCTTTGCTTCGCACGACCATGAGTTTATTAACACCGTTGCTGACCGCATCATCGAACTGACGCCCAAGGGTACCATCGACAAACTGATGACCTACGACGACTACATCTATGATGAGGCCATCAAGGAGCAGAAGGCAAAGATGTACGGACAATAATCATTGAGTTAGAAAGCTGGAGCATTGAGTTAGAAAGCTGGAGCATTGAGTTAGAAAGCTGGAGCATTGAGTTAGAAAGCTGGAGCATAAAGATAAGTATTGGAGATATCATTCCTTTGGCATGGTTTTTGCATACCGACGCATAGACCAAATAAATAACAATTATGAGTAAAGAAAAAACAATCCATATTGAAGACGGCAACGTTGAGGAGACCGTTGAAAAAGAAACAGAACAGAAACAGACAAACGAAACCAATGAGTCGCAAGAATTGAACGAGTCTGGTGAAACTGACAAGTTAGAAGAAGGCGAGAAAGAAACTTCTGGCGAGCCCGTAGAGGAAAAAGACTCGCTCGAGGCAGCTAACGAGCAGATTGATAAGCTGAAAGACCAGCTTCTGCGCACCGTTGCCGAGTTCGAAAACTACAAAAAGCGTACCCTGAAGGAGAAAGCCGAGTTGATTCTCAATGGCAGCGAGAAGACTGTCACAGCCATTTTGCCTGTTCTCGATGACTTTGAGCGTGCAATGGCTGACAATACCGACGACCCACACGCTATTAAAGAGGGCATGGAGCTTATCTTCAAGAAGTTCGTCAAGACGCTGGAAG
The DNA here is from genome assembly GCA_016291595.1 of Prevotella sp. Lineage (GTDB taxonomy): Bacteria > Bacteroidota > Bacteroidia > Bacteroidales > Bacteroidaceae > Prevotella. The sequence goes on along the minus strand of JAEEXN010000037.1, from coordinate 19,202 downwards.
GGCTCGGAGTAAGCAAAATTGAAACCGAAGACAAAGACTTTGACGTTGATTACCACGAGGCTATCGCGATGGTTCCAGGAATGGGCGACGACAAAAAAGGTAAGGTTATCGACTGTGTTCAGACTGGATACATGCTGAACGACAAGGTAATCAGACATGCCAAAGTGGCAGTAGGACAATGATAATAACAGAAAAACAAACAAAGACTATACAAAATGGCACAAAAGCGTGATTATTACGAGGTTCTTGGTGTCGACAAAAACGCATCTGAGGACGACATCAAAAAAGCCTATCGCAAAATCGCCATCAAATATCACCCCGACCGAAACCCCGGCAACAAAGAGGCTGAGGAGAAATTCAAGGAGGCGGCTGAGGCTTACGATGTTTTGCACGATCCCAAGAAGCGCCAGCAATACGACCAATTCGGATTTGACGGTCCAAACATGGGAGGCGGATTCGGAGGATTCAGCGGCGGCGGATTCTCTATGGACGATATATTCTCCATGTTTGGCGACGTGTTTGGTGGACGTGGAGGATTCGGCGGGTTCAGCAGCGGTTTCGGCGGCGGCCAGCGTCAGCAATATCGTGGTAGTGACCTGCGTCTGAAAGTGCGGATGTCATTACAAGAGATTTCCACCGGTGTCACCAAGAAGTTCAAGGTGAAAAAAGACGTTGTCTGTGAGCATTGCCACGGTTCAGGAGCCGAGGGAAATAGCGGAACGGAGACTTGCCCCACTTGTCATGGAGCTGGTGTGGTGACGCGCACAACGCAAAGCCTTTTCGGTATGATGCAGACGCAAAGCGTTTGTCCTACTTGTCAAGGTGAGGGAAAGATTATCAAGAACAAGTGTAACCATTGTCACGGTGAAGGTGTCGTCAAGGGCGAGGAAGTGGTTGAGATCAAAATTCCCGCAGGTGTGGCCGAGGGTATGGTTGTCAACGTTCCAGGCAAAGGAAATGCAGGAAAGCATAACGGTGTGAACGGTAACATTCAGGTATTCATCGAGGAAGAGCCAAACCACACGTTCGTCCGTGACGGAAATGACGTAATCTACAATCTGCTGCTCGACTTCCCCACAGCCGCGCTCGGAGGTAATGTGGATATACCGACTATCGAGGGAACAAAGGCCAAGATCAAAATAGAGCCAGGAACGCAGCCTGGAAAGACACTCCGGCTCAGAGGTAAGGGCCTTCCCGCCGTCCAAGGTTATGGAAACGGGATGGGCGACTTGGTAGTCAATATCAGCGTGTATGTACCAAAGACTCTTAGCCGCGATGAGAAAGAGGCACTTGAGCGCATGCAAAAGAGCGATAACTTCAAGGGCGATGCCCAGACAAAACGCAATATTTTTGAGAGATTCAAAAACTATTTTAATTGATTGTTTTAAATTGGTTGCTTTCAGCTTGACAGATTTGCTCGTGTGCTGACTGATTGCTATAATTGTTGATTTTCTGCTCTCAGTTCTCAATTCAAATTGACGCTATTCTATGACATACCAAGAGACCATCGAGTATCTTTTCAATGCAACTCCTGTTTTCGAGAAAATCGGAGCAGGAGCATACAAGGAAGGACTTGCTAACACGCTGGCAATGGACGAGCATTTCGGCCACCCACACCGTCGCTTTAAGACGATTCATGTGGCAGGTACCAACGGAAAGGGCTCATGTTCCCACACCCTGGCGGCCATTCTGCAATCGGCAGGCTACAAAGTGGGGCTTTACACCTCACCACACCTTGTAGATTTCCGTGAGCGGATTCGTGTTAACGGATTGATGGTGAGTGAGAAATATGTCATTGACTTTGTTGAGCAAGAGCGTGCTTTCTTCGAGCCGCTCCGCCCCTCTTTCTTCGAATTGACTACCGCCATGGCATTCAAGTATTTTGCCGAACAGGAAGTCGATATCGCCGTAATAGAGGTAGGTCTAGGAGGTAGACTGGATTGCACGAACATCATCACCCCCATCCTCTCTATAATCACAAACATCTCGTTCGACCACACCCAGTTTCTTGGAAACACATTGGCGGAGATTGCAGCAGAGAAAGCCGGAATCATCAAGCCTGGCGTGCCGGTTGTCATTGGGGAGACAACACCTGAGACGCTTCCCGTTTTCGAGTCTAAAGCCGCAGAGGTGAACGCCCCACTCCATCTGGCCGAAAATTACCGTGCCAACGATGATTACGAGTTCCAGTTGAAAGGTTTCTATCAGGAGAAAAACAGGCGCACCATTCTCTGTGCGATGGACTGCCTGAAAGAGTCATTGCATTTGAACGAGACACTAGGTCAGGAGAACATGCATACGGCGATTGCCGAAGGTATGGCACATGTTTGCGAACTGACAGGATTAGTGGGACGCTGGCAGACTATTCACAAGAAGCCGCTTGCCATTTGCGACACTGGCCATAATGTAGGAGGATGGATTTACCTGTCAGAACAAATCAAAGCCCAGGAGTGCCGTCAGTTGCGAATCGTATTCGGAATGGTCGACGACAAAGACATCAACACGGTCATGGAGATGTTGCCTCGACAGGCCACATACTATTTCACACAGGCCTCTACCCACCGCGCCATTCCTGTTGAGAAGGTGATGGAGTATGCCGACGCTCATCAACTAAAAGGGAATGCCTTTCCTGACGTCAAGAGCGCATATCAACAGGCACTCCAAGACGCCTCGCCAGCCGATTTTATCTTTGTCGGGGGCAGCAGCTACATCGTGGCCGATCTGTTGGCATAACTCGAGTCATTCACCAGTGGATTGCATAACTCTTTCCTTCTGTTAAGTATATTGCTTTTATAACTCCAGTCACCACTAAGTAAATTGCCTACATAACAGCTGTTTTCTTCCACGAGAATAGCCTTTACAACTACGGCTTTTCCACAAAAAGATTCTCCGCGCAAATTGCAATTCACAAGTTTTAACACACGAGGAAAGACAATTTATAACTGTTTCATTCGTAATTCTCATTTATTTTTAGTTACTTTGCAACTAGCTTTTTTTAGTAACTAAAAACTGATTTTATTATGAGTATAATTGAAACAGAAAACCTCTGTGGCCTGAAGCGTAAAGACTTTCAGACCACTATCAACGGAAAGAAAACCGATCTGTACATACTGAGAAACCGACTCGGATATGAGGTTGCAATCACCAACTACGGTGGAGCCATTGTAGCAATCATGGTGCCCGATAAGGATGGAAAAGTTGCCAACGTTATTCAGGGACACGACAATATCCAAGATGTAATTAACAGCCCAGAGCCTTTTTTGTCTACACTCATCGGACGATACGGCAACCGTATCTGCCGTGGACAGTTCACGCTTAACGGCAAAGAGTATCAGCTGGCCATCAACAACGGTCCTAACGCCCTTCATGGAGGTCCTACAGGATTCCACGCCCGCGTTTGGGATGCCCGCCAGATGGGTCCGCGTTCACTAGTGCTTCACCGCGTATCTTCTTATGGTGAGGAAGGCTTTACAGGCGAGGTAGACATCACCGTAGAGTTCACTTGGAGCGACGATAACGAGCTGATTATCGAGTACTTGGCCTCAACCAACAAGAAGACTATCGTCAACCTCACGCACCACGGATTCTTCTCGCTGGCAGGAACGGCCAACCCCACCCCAGCCATCGACGACCTGATGTGCGAGATCAATGCCGACTTCTATCTCCCCATCGACGAGACAAGCATTCCCACGGGAGAGATTCGGAAAGTGGCAGGAACTCCATTCGACTTCCGCACCCCGAAACCTGTCGGACAGGATATTGACGCTGACGACGAGCAGATTAAGAACGGTGCCGGCTACGACCATTGCTTCGTGCTCAACAAGCGTGAGGAGGGCGAGTTGAGTTTTGCCGCACGCATTGAGGAGCCGCACAGCGGACGCACTATGGAGGTGTACACCACAGAGCCAGGTGTACAGGTATATTCTGACAACTGGGCAGACGGATATAAAGGTGGCGGCGGTGCAACTTTCGGACGACGCTCGGCTATTTGCTTCGAGTGCCAGCACTTCCCCGACACTCCCAACCGTCCTTATTTCCCCAGCGTAGTGCTTCGCCCGCATCACCGGTACAAGCAGAAGACCGTTTACCGCTTCGGAGTGAAATAAATTCAGACTGTTTGTGGAAAACAAATTTACAGTCATCAAGCTTGCGGACAACAAGTTTGCGGACAAAACACAATATGCAACAGTTTAATCATTAATTATAACAATAAAATGAGCAATACAAAAAACACAAAACTGATAGCTATCATTACGATGTGTTTCATCTTTGCGATGATCAGCTTCGTTACTAACATGGGAGCACCGTTTGGCAACATCTGGGGCTTTGAGTATCCTTTTGCCAAAGCGTGGGGTAATCTCATGAACTTTGCCGCATACCTCTTCATGGGTATACCTGCCGGTAAAATGTTAATCAAGTACGGATATAAAAAGACCGCCCTCACAGCTCTCATCGTGGGTATCATCGGTCTGGCCTTACAATATCTGAGCAGCATCTGCGGAGCTGGCACCAAAGTGTTCACCTACGACAACATTCCCGTAGCGCTCAATCTGATTATCTACCTGCTGGGAGCATTCATCTGCGGTTTCTGCGTCTGCATGCTCAATACCGTCGTCAATCCTATGCTGAACCTTCTCGGAGGCGGTGGCAACAAGGGAAACCAGCTGATTCAGATCGGCGGAACCTTGAACTCTCTTACCGCTACCCTGACTCCTCTGCTCGCTGGTATCCTTGTTGGAACGGTAACCAAAGACACTAACATGAGCGACGTGTCGCCGCTGCTGTTCATCGGTATGGCCGTCTTCGCCATCTCGTTCATCATCATCAGCCGTGTGGCCATACCAGAACCCACACTGGGCAAGGAGCAGCCTAAGTACGAGCACAGCCCGCTGGCCTTCCGCCACACCCTTCTGGGTGTTATCGCCATTTTCTTCTATGTAGGTATCGAGATTGGTATCCCCATGCAGCTCAACTTCTACATCGTGAACCTGGGCTTCGAGGGTTCGGCCGCTGTCGGAGGTACGCTTGCCGCAGCCTACTGGCTCATGATGCTTGTCGGACGTGCCAGCTCGAGTGCCATCTCAGGAAAAATCTCCACGAAGGTACAGATGACTGTTGTCTCCACCGTTGCCATCATTTTGCTGCTCATAGCCATTTTCCTGCCCGAGAGTATCAGCTTCAGCGTCAGCGGACATGATGTTCCCATGAAGGCCATCTTCATCGCTGCCTGCGGTCTCTGCACGTCAGTAATGTGGGGCGGCATCTTCAACCTCTCCGTCGAGGGTCTTGGCAAATACACCGAGGCTGCATCCGGTATCTTCATGACCATGGTTGTCGGTGGTGGTATCATGCCGCTCATCCAGGAGGCCATTGCCAAGTCAGCAGGTCCGATCATGAGCTACTGGCTGGTCATTGCCATGCTGGCATACATTCTGTTCTACGCCCTTATCGGCTGCAAGAACGTCAATACTGACATCAAGGTTGACTAATCTATCGAACAATATAAATATCATTCCTTAAAAAAACCAAGAATTATGATAGCAATTGAAGAAGTAAGAAGTCGTTTCATCAAGCATTTCGACGGTAAGACAGGCAGTATCTATGCATCGCCAGGACGTATTAACCTCATCGGTGAGCACACCGACTACAACGGCGGTTTCGTATTCCCCGGAGCAGTCGACAAGGGCATCGTGGCAGAGATGCGCGTCAACGGTACTGAGGACACCATCATGGCCTACGCCATCGACCTGAAGGACCGTGTTGATTTCCACCTGAACGACCCTAATGGTCCCCGCACCTCATGGGCACGTTACATCTACGGAATCTCCAAGGAGATGCAGAAGCTGGGCGTTCCTGTGAAAGGTTTCAACATTGCCTTTGCTGGCGACGTACCCCTCGGAGCAGGCATGTCCTCGTCAGCAGCTATGGAGAGCTGCTTCGCTTGCGGTCTGAACGACCTCTTCGGCGACAATAAAGTGAGCAAATGGGATATCGTGCTTGCCGGACAGGCTACCGAGCACAACTACTGCGGTGTGAACTGCGGCATCATGGACCAGTTCGCCAGCGTCTTCGGACAGGCAGGCAAGCTCATGCGCCTCGACTGCCGCTCACGCGAGTTCGAGTATTTCCCCTTCGACCCGAAGGGCTACAAGCTCGTTCTCATCAACTCATGCGTGAAGCACGAGCTGGCAGGCTCGCCCTACAACGACCGCCGCAACTCTTGCGAGAACGTGGTGAAGGCTATCGCCGCCAAGCACCCCGAGGGCAAGTTCGAGACTCTGCGCGATTGTACGTGGGAGCAGCTCGAGGAAGTACGTGCCGAGGTTGGTGAGGAAGACTACACCCGCGCCCACTTCGTGCTCGGCGAGAAAGACCGTGTGCTGGCCGTCTGCGATGCTCTTGTTGCCGGTGACTACGAGACCGTAGGAAAGAAGATGTACGAGACCCACTACGGCCTCTCCAAGGAGTATGAGGTAAGCTGCGAAGAGCTCGACTTCCTCAACGACGTGGCCAAGGAGTGCGGAGTTACAGGCAGCCGTATCATGGGCGGTGGCTTCGGAGGCTGCACCATCAACCTTGTGAAAGACGAGCTCTACGACTCGTTCATCAAGACTGCCACGAAGAAGTACATCGAGAAGTTCAACCGCCAGCCGAAAGTCTATGATGTAATCATCAGCGACGGCTCGCGCAAGCTTTGCTAAAGACCAATTCACCCCATTCTTAACAAGACCTGTCATCAGCATGAAAACTGATGGCAGGTCTTCTCTTCAAATCACACCATCCAACTCTGCGCCAGCAGACACACATATCAATACTATCATGACCACATCCGACAATATCATCACGAGTGCCCAGAACCCGAAAATCAAGCGGCTCATCCTCCTTCAGCAGAAATCAGCAGAAAGACGCAAGGAAGGACTGTTTGTCGTTGAGGGACAGCGTGAGCTGGCCCACTGCCTGGACGCAGGATTCAAGGCTGACAGCGTGTTCTATTGTCCTACCCTCCCCGGCATAGACGCTGTGGGTGCCGATGAGCTGCTCAGCCGCCTGCCATCACAGACAAAGATCTTCGAGGTTTCCAACCAGGTATACGAGAAGATTGCCTACCGCGACAGCACCGAGGGCATTGTTGCCGAGGTCTCAACGCGCATGCTCACTCTCGACGATTTGAGTCTCTCTCCCCAACCGCTCATCATCGTGCTCGAGAGCGTAGAGAAGCCCGGCAACTTGGGAGCAGTATTGCGCTCAGCTGACGCCGCCAAAGCCGATGCCGTCATCATCTGCGACCCGAAGACCGACCTCTACAACCCCAACCTCATCCGTTCCAGCATCGGAGCCATCTTCACCGTGCCATGTGTAGCATGCTCATCAAAAGACTGTATCGAATTCCTTCAATCCCATAATATTCAGATACTTACCGCACAGCTTCAAGACTCCAGTCTCTATTATGATACCAACATGTGCCGCCCCACAGCCATCGTCATGGGAACCGAGTCGACAGGCCTGACCAACCAATGGCGAGAGGCCGCAACCGCCCACATCCGCATCCCCATGCTCGGGCAACTGGACTCGCTCAATGTCTCCGTGTCTGCCGCCATCCTTCTTTTCGAGGCCGTACGCCAACGGGAAAGCAAGAGTTAAAGAGTTAGAAGACAGGAGTTTGGTGATAGGAGTTAGAAGTTAGGAGTTAGGAGTTAGGAGTCAGAAGTTAAGAGTTACGTGTTATATGCACATTGGCGCTTCAGGTTGTTTTTGGGCGACTCCTAATACCTATTTAAATTATATATAGTATTACTCTGCGTTTACAGAGGGCTCTTCTGCGAAGATTGAAGGCTCTTCTGCATTTACAGAAGGCTCTTCTGCGATTATAGGAATGCTTCCGGCGAGCGCGGAAGAACTACTTCTTTCCAATTTAGTTGTCTCTTTTACCAAGTTCGTTGACTCGTACTGGAAACGGCGAACTCTTTCCTTCTGAGAATAAGACTTCGTACGCGAGCAGTAGCCCCGCCTTAGCTGTAACTACGTTATGCTAAGCATTTTGGGGTTACCCTTCTGCGGATGCTTTAAGCGTTTGGCTACAAGGCAAAAGGCTCTAAAAAGCAGTATTTGTGTAGGTAACATCGGTAAAGTATATTAAAAAGTGTTATATTTACACTTTTATGCAAAAAAAGATGAGTACAAGTGATACAACTTTGGAAAAATAATTGTAATTTTACACACAAAATCTATTCTACACAATTTATTATCATCATGAAAAGCTTAAAAAGCATTATTCTCGGAGCTGGAATGGCAGCCGTTCTGCTCTGCGCCTGCACGAAAGGCAATGAAGGAAACCTGACGGTTTCAGGTCTTAACCCTGCTAAATTTGACACCGTCCTCCAGGAGAAGAAGGTACAGTTGTTTACCTTGAAGAACCAGAACGGGATGGAGGTCTGCATCACGAACTACGGCGCTCGCGTGGTGAGCCTGGTTGTCCCCGACAAGGATGGCAAGCCAACCGATGTCGTATTAGGCTTTGACAACATCGCCCAGTATGCCGATACGCTGAACTCTCCTACTGACTACGGCTCAAGTGTAGGCCGCTATGCCAACCGCATCAAGAACGGCAAGTTCACGCTGAACGGCCAGGAGTATCAGCTGAAACAGAACGACGGCCCCAACTGCCTGCATGGTGGTGGCACGACAGGCTGGATGCACAAAGTGTATGACGCCGAGCAGATTGACGAGCGGACATTGAAGCTGACCATCGTTGCCGAAGACGGCGAGAACGGATTCCCCGGAACTATCACAGCTGTGACCACCTATAAGGTTACCGACGACAACATGCTCGACATTACCTGGGAGGCTGAGACCGACAAGGAGACGATCATCAACCAGACCAACCACAACTACTACAACCTGAATGGTGACTTCACACAGCCAGGTTACGATATGGTGCTCTATGTAAATGCCGACAACTTCACTCCCTCCGACAAGCTCTATATTCCAACGGGCGAGATCAGACCGGTAGAGGGTACACCTATGGACTTCCGTACTCCACGTGCCATCGGCGACAGCATCAAGTCTACTTACGACCAGATTCAGAATGCCGGCGGTTTTGACCACAACTGGTGTCTGAACACCTATAAGGACGGCAAGGGCGACGACACACAGGTATGCGCCAGCCTCTACTCTCCAAAGACGGGCATCCTGATGGAGATGTTTACCAACGAACCGGGCGTACAGGTGTACAGCGGCAACTTCCAGGGTATCGGCAACGAGCTGAACATCCAGCACAAGCACGGCCCGTATCCACAGCACGTGAGCGTCTGTCTGGAAAGTCAGAAGTATCCCGACAGCCCCAACAAGAAAGACTGGGTACAGCCTACTCTGAAGCCGGGTGAGAAGTATTACAGCCGCGCAGCCTACAAATTCTCAATTAAATAAATAAAACTAATCACGAATTAATAACCTTAGACCCATGCCCCCTATTGGTCTTCCTACGATAACAAATAGGAAATGAGGAGGGACTAAAACAATTATGGCATTATTAGATTGGATTGTCATTGGTGTGTTCTGTTGTGCACTAATCGGCATTGTACTTTGGGTGGTCAGTCAGAAGAACGACAACTCAGCAGACTATTTTCTTGGTGGCAAGGATGCGACGTGGATTGCCATCGGTGCTTCTATCTTCGCGTCGAATATCGGTAGCGAGCACCTGATCGGCCTCGCTGGAGCAGGTGCCTCGTCAGGTATGGCAATGGCCCACTGGGAGATTCAGGGATGGATGATTCTGATTCTCGGATGGGTATTCGTACCGTTCTACACACGCAGTATGGTATATACGATGCCTGAGTTCCTGGAGCGCCGCTACAACACACAGAGCCGCACCATCCTCAGCGTCATCTCGCTGATCAGCTATGTGCTGACGAAGGTGGCCGTTACCGTCTATGCCGGCGGACTTGTGTTCCAGCAGGTATTCGGTATAAAGGAGCTCTGGGGTATCGACTTCTTCTGGATTGCCGCTATCGGTCTTGTGCTCATCACCGCTGTATACACTATCTTCGGAGGTATGAAGAGCGTGCTCTACACCTCTGTGCTTCAAACTCCAATCCTGCTCCTCGGCTCGCTGATTATCCTGGTGCTGGGAATGAAAGCCCTGGGCAGCTGGGACCAGATGCTTCAGCTCTGCGACGTGAAGCCCAACTACGAGGGTGCCACCGGCACTATGATTCACCTGATGCGTTCGAACAGCGACCCGCAGTATCCTTGGCTTGGTGCCCTGATCGGTTCGGCTGTCATCGGTTTCTGGTACTGGTGTACCGACCAGTATATCGTCCAGCGTGTTCTCTCGGGTAAGAACGAGAAGGAGAGCCGTCGCGGTACTATCTTCGGAGCCTATCTGAAGCTGTTGCCCGTGTTCCTCTTCCTGATTCCTGGTATGATTGCCTTCGCCCTTCATCAGAAGTATGCCGGCGACGGTGGCTTCCTGCCCCTGCTTGCCGACGGTACTCCCAATGCCGACGCAGCCTTCCCCACCCTCGTGGCCAAGATTCTGCCTGCAGGTGTGAAAGGTCTTGTGGTCTGCGGTATTCTTGCAGCCCTGATGTCATCGCTGGCTTCTCTGTTCAACTCTTCTGCTATGCTGTTCACCATCGACTTCTGGAAGCGTCTGAAGCCCGAGACCTCTGAGAAGAGCCTCGTACGCATCGGCCAGACAGCTACCGTCGTTATTGTGATTCTCGGTATTCTGTGGATTCCTATCATGCGCTCTGTAGGTAACGTGCTCTACAACTATCTGCAGGACGTTCAGTCGGTATTGGCTCCTGGTATTGCAGCCGCCTTCCTGCTGGGTATCACCTGGAAGCGCGCCTCTGCCAAGGGAGGCATGTGGGGTCTGCTCTCAGGTATCATCATCGGTCTGACCCGTCTGGGCGCCAAGGTGTACTACAGCAACACTCCTGATGCGGCCGACAGTTGGTTCAAGGCCATTTTCTACGATTTCAACTGGCTGTTCTTCTGCGGTGTGATGCTCGTCGTATGCTGCATCGTCGTGATTCTCGTCAGTCTTTGCACAAAGGCTCCCGACGAGAAGAAGATTCAGGGACTTGTATTCGGTACCTCTACACCTGAGCAGATTGCTGCCACACGCGCCAGCTGGAACAAGTGGGATGTCATCAACTCAATCATCATCCTGGGCATTACCGTTGCCTTCTATATTTATTTCTGGTAAACGAGCAATCTAATTCTCACAACTATTATTAGTTATGACTGGATTTTACGGTGAGCACTCAAAAGTATGGGTTTCCGTCGATTGCATTATCTTCGGATTCGACAACGACAAGCTGAAACTCCTGATAGGACGACGTCAGATGGACCCCGGACGCGGCGAATGGTCGCTCTACGGCGGATTCGTCCAGTCCGACGAGAGCCTTCAGGACGCAGCTAACCGAGTGCTCCACAACCTGACAGGACTGAGACGACTCTACATGAAGCAAGTGGGGGCATTCGGCGACATCGACCGTGACCCAGGCGAGAGAGTCATCTCAGTCGCCTATTGCGCTCTGATTAACGTGAAGGACTACGACGAGAAGCTGATGGAGGAATACGGTGCCCAGTGGGTTCCCATTGACGACCTGCCCCAGCTGTACTCCGACCATAACATCATGGTGAAGAAGGCCATCTCGCTGCTCCGCCGGCGTATCGGTACCGAGCCATTGAGTTTCAACCTGCTGCCTTCGCTCTTCACGCTTACTCAGCTACAACACGTCTATGAGGCCATTCTCGGTGGGGATATCGACAAGCGCAACTTCCGGAAACGCATCAAGCAGATGGACTTCATCGAGAAAACCGACCTTATTGACAAGACAATGTCGAAAAGAGGTGCATACCTCTACCGCTTCAACAAGCGCATGTATCAGGAAGAGTCTTCGTTCAAGTTATAAACCTATAAGTAATCATTATATTTATGTTAGAGGAACTCAAACAGAAAGTATTCAAAGCCAACCTTGACCTGGTTAAGCAGGGATTGGTGATTTTCACATGGGGAAACGTATCAGGTATCGACCGTGAGAAGGGACTCGTAGTCATCAAGCCCTCTGGAGTCGATTACGACAGCATGAAGGCTGAGGATATGGTTGTTGTCGACCTGGAAACAGGAAAAGTGGTCGAAGGCAACCTCAACCCCTCGAGCGACACGCCGACACACCTTGTATTATACAAGGCCTTCCCAAATATCCAGGGTGTCGTTCACACCCACTCCACTTATGCCACCGCCTTCGCACAGGCAGGACGCGATATTCCCAACATCGGAACTACACATGCCGACTACTTCTACAAGGACATTCCCTGCACGCGCGATATGACAAAGGAGGAAGTGGAAGGACAGTATGAGCTGGAGACGGGCAACGTGATTGTGGATGAGATTCTGAACATCCGCAAGATCAATCCCGACCACACGCCTGCCGTGCTGGTAAAGAACCATGGACCGTTCTCGTGGGGAACATCACCCGACAACGCCGTCTACAACGCCAAGGTAATGGAGCAATGCGCCAAGATGGCCTTCGTGTCGTTTGCCGTTAATCCCAATACGACCATGAACCCCTTGCTCGTGGAGAAACACTACAACCGCAAGCACGGCCCCAACGCCTACTACGGCCAGAAGGGACAAAAGCACTAAAAAACAAAACAAACAAAACAAATAACTAAAAACAAAACAACTATGATTAAAGCATTTGATAATTTCGAGATTTGGTGGGTAACTGGTGCACAACTGCTCTACGGAGGAGATGCAGTAGTTAAGGTTGACGCTCATTCCAAAGAGATGGTTGAGGGACTGAACAACAGCGGCATCATCCCCGTCAAGGTCATATACAAAGGCACAGCCAACAGCTCGAAGGAAGTAGAGGACGTGATGAGAGCTGCCAACAACGACGACAAGTGTGTAGGTATCATCACTTGGATGCACACCTTCTCACCTGCCAAGATGTGGATTAAGGGCTTGCAGGCTCTGCAGAAGCCTATGCTCCATTTCCACACACAGTATAATGCAGAGATTCCCTGGGAGACAATGGATATGGACTTCATGAACCTCAACCAGAGTGCTCATGGCGACATCGAGTTCGGTCATATCTGCTCTCGCATGCGTGTTCCGCGCAAGGTGGTTTGCGGTTACTGGAAGACCGAAGAGGCTCAGAAGAAGATTGCCGTTTGGGCACGCGTTGCTGTTGGTGTTGCTGATGCAAGAAAGGTTCGCTGCCTGATGTTCGGTATGAACATGAACAACGTTGCCGTTACCGATGGCGACCGTGTTGAGTTCGAGCAGCGTCTGGGTTATCATGTTGACTACTATCCAGTTAGTTCTTTGATGGAGTACTTCAAGAAGGTTACCGATGCAGAAGTTGAGGAGCTGGTTGAGGAATACAAGAAACTCTATACCATCAAGATTGACGAGAGTGGTGAGGAAGTTTATTGGGAGAAGGTTAAGAACTCTGCAAAGGCTGAGATTGCCCTGCGCCGCGTGCTGGAAGACGAAGGTGCTACCGCATTCACAACCAACTTCGACGACCTTGGCGATGCAGACATCAACGATCCTAACTTCGTTGGTTTCGACCAGATTCCAGGCCTTGCCTCACAGCGTCTGATGGCTGAAGGTATCGGTTTCGGTGCTGAAGGTGACTGGAAGACAGCTTGTCTCTACCGTTCGCTCTGGGTTATCCAGCAGGGTATGCCTACAGGTTGCTCTTTCCTTGAGGACTACACGCTCAACTTCGCTGGCGACCGTTCGTCTTGCCTGCAGAGCCACATGCTCGAGGTTTGTCCTCTCATCGCTGTTGACAAACCGAAACTCGAGGTTCACTTCCTCGGCATCGGTATTCGCAAGCAGCAGACCGCCCGTCTCGTATTCACATCTAAGACCGGCCGCGGTATCAAGGCAACCGTTGTTGACCTCGGCAACCGTTTCCGTCTCATCTCACAGGAAGTTGAGTGCATCGAGCCGAAGCCCATGCCTAACCTTCCTGTTGCCTCTGCTCTTTGGGTTCCACAGCCAACATTCGAGATTGGTGCAGGCGCATGGATTCTCGCTGGCGGCACACACCATAGTGCTTTCTCTTACGACATCACCGAGGAGTATTGGGAAGACTTCGCAGAGATGCTCGGCATCGAGTATGTCAAGATTAACAAGGAAACCAAGACATACGAGTTCAAGCAGCAGCTCCGCAACAACGAGATTTACTTCATGCTCAACAAGTCTTTGATGTAATAAGACGTAAATCAGACTCTTATGAATGCAAAACAAACTATTGAAGCAGGTAAAGCCATTCTCGGTATCGAGTTTGGCTCTACCCGCATCAAGGCTGTTCTCATCGACGAGGAGAACAAGCCTATAGCTCAGGGTTCTCACGAGTGGGAAAACCAGTTGGTAGACGGCCTGTGGACCTACTCTACAGAGGCTATCTGGTATGGTCTGCAAGACTGCTACGCCGAGCTCCGCAAGGACGTCCTGAAACAATACGACTGTGAGATTGAGGTTCTTGCCGCCATCGGCTTCTCTGCCATGATGCACGGCTACATGGCCTTCAACGAGCGTCAGGAGATTCTCGTGCCTTTCCGCACCTGGCGTAACACCAACACCGGCAAGGCAGCTGCCGAGCTCTCCAAGCTCTTCAACTACAACATTCCTCTCCGCTGGAGCATCAGCCATCTCTACGAGGCTATCCTCGACAACGAGGAGCACGTCAGCAGCATCAAGTATCTGACCACGCTCGCCGGCTACGTACATTGGCAGGTGACTGGCCAGTTTGTCCTGGGTGTGGGCGACGCATCTGGTATGATTCCTGTTGACCCGAACACCAAGACCTACGATGCCACTATGGTGAAGAAGTTCGACGAGCTCATCGCCCCGAAGGGCTTCTCGTGGAAACTGCTCGACATTCTGCCCAAGTCTCTTAATGCTGGCGAGAACGCCGGTTTCCTCACTCCCGAGGGTGCCAAGCGCCTCGATGTGTCAGGCCACCTGAAGGCAGGCATTCCCGTTTGTCCTCCCGAAGGCGACGCAGGCACAGGAATGGTAGCCACCAATGCCGTGAAGCAGCGCACAGGTAACGTGAGCGCCGGCACATCTTCCTTCTCGATGATTGTCCTGGAGAAAGAGCTGTCGCAGCCTTACGAGATGATTGACATGGTGACCACCCCCGACGGTTCTCTCGTGGCTATGGTACATTGCAACAACTGTACCAGCGACCTGAACGCATGGGTAAACCTCTTCAAGGAGTATCAGCAGCTGCTGGGTGTACCTGTCGACATGAACGAGGTGTTCGGCAAGCTGTACAATAATGCCCTGAACGGCGATGCCGACTGTGGCGGACTGATTTCGTACAACTACATTTCCGGCGAGCCTGTCACAGGCTTGGCCGAAGGCCGTCCCCTCTTTGTACGCTCTGCTAACGACAAGTTCAGTCTTGCCAACTTCATGCGCGCCCACCTTTATGGTTCGGTAGCCGTGTTGAAGATTGGAAACGACATCCTGTTCAACGACGAGAAGATCAAGGTTGACCGCATCACGGGCCACGGCGGATTGTTTAAGACGAAGGGTGTAGGCCAGCGCATTCTTGCTGCCGCCATCAACTCTCCTATCTCCGTAATGGAGACTGCCGGAGAGGGTGGCGCATGGGGTATCGCCCTGCTTGCCAGCTACGTGGTCAACAATCCTGATAAGCTCTCTCTGGCCGACTATCTCGAGGAAGTGGTCTTCGCAGGCAATACCGGTGTCGAGATTGCGCCGAATGCCGACGATGTAGCCGGATTCAACAAGTACATCGAGAACTACCAGAAGGGACTTGGCATTGAGCAGGCTGCTGTCCAATGCAAGAAATAGCCCTTGGAAGAAAGAGTTATTCCCTCCTTGCAGGGGGGAATATTCTCTTTAATACGTATTATTATAAACGTCAAGTCTTATAATACATCATTATTCAACAACAACATGAAAAAACTTTTATCAGCTGTCATCCTCGCTTCAGCCGCTCTGGCGATGCAGGCTCAGGATGCAACCGTAAGTATTCATAACGGTCAGGGCAAGGAGAAGATTCACAAAGAGATCTACGGACAGTTTGCCGAGCATCTGGGTTCGTGTATCTACGGTGGCCTGTGGGTCGGAGAGAACTCTCCCATTCCCAACACCAATGGTTACCGTACCGATGTGTTCAACGCCCTTAAGGCCCTTCAGATTCCCGTACTCCGCTGGCCGGGCGGATGCTTTGCCGATGAGTACCACTGGATGGACGGTATCGGTCCGAAGAGCAAGCGCCCGTCGATGAAGAACAACAACTGGGGCGGAACAATCGAGGACAACTCGTTTGGAACGCACGAGTTCCTGAACCTCTGCGAGATGCTTGGCTGCGAGCCTTACATCAGCGGTAACGTGGGCAGCGGAAGCGTTGAGGAGCTGGCCAAATGGGTGGAGTACATGACCAGCGAGGAAGGTACTCCTATGGCAAAACTGCGCAAGGAGAACGGCCGCGAGAAGCCCTGGAAGGTAAAGTTCCTCGGCGTGGGCAACGAGTCGTGGGGCTGCGGTGGAAACATGCGCCCGGAGTATTATTCCGACCTCTACCGCCGCTATCAGACTTACTGCCGCAATTACGACGGCAACCGTCTTTACAAAATAGCATCGGGAGCCAGCGACTACGACTATAACTGGACGAAGGTCCTCATGAACAACGTTGGTCACCAGATGAACGGACTGTCGCTGCATTATTACACCGTTTCCGGCTGGAACGGCTCGAAGGGCTCTGCCACTAACTTCGACAACGACCAGTATTACTGGACACTTGGCAAGTGCCTCGAGATTGAGGACGTCATCAAGAAGCATAAGACCATCATGGACGAGAAAGACCCGAAGAAGCAAATCGGCCTGCTCGTCGACGAGTGGGGAACATGGTGGGACGAGGAGCCCGGAACCATCCCCGGCCATCTCTACCAGCAGAACGCCCTGCGCGACGCTATGGTGGCAGCCCTCTCGCTGAATGTCTTCCACCGCCACACCGACCGCGTGCGCATGTGCAACATCGCACAGGTGGTCAATGTGCTCCAGTCGATGATTCTCACCGACCAGAAAGGCACGGGCCACATGGTGCTCACCCCGACCTATCACGTCTTCGAGATGTACAAGGGATTCCAGGAGGCAACCTATCTCCCACTCGACCTGAACTGTGAGACCATGAAAGTGCGTCACGGTATGAACGACGCCATCGACGAGAGCAAGGAAGACGGATTCCGCACGCTCCCGCTCATCAGCGCCTCTGCCGCCCAGAAGGCCGATGGAAGCTATATTCTCTCGCTCACCAACGTCAGCCTCGACAAAGCCAAGGAGATTGAGGTGAATTTCGACAACGCGAAGATTAAGGATGTCAGCGGCCGCATGCTGACCAGCAAGAACGTTGCCGACTTCAACGACTTCGAGAACCCCGACAAGGTGCAGCCTGTTGAGTTCAAGGGCGCAAAGGTGAAGAAAGGCAAGCTGACCGTGAAGGTGCCTGCTAAATCGATTATTGTATTAAACATAAAATAAAGCATTTCTATGAATAACATTCAAGTCATGAACAAGGCAGCCGACAATATCCGTATTCTCGCAGCTGCTATGGTTGAGAAGGCTAAGTCCGGACATCCGGGCGGAGCCATGGGTGGTGCTGATTTCATCAACACGCTCTATAGTGAGTTCCTCGTCTACGACCCCGAGAACCCCGCGTGGGAAGGCCGCGACCGTTTCTTCCTTGATCCTGGCCATATGGCTCCCATGCTCTACAGCCAGCTCTGCCTCATCGGCAAGTTCGAGCTCGAGGACCTGCGCAATCTGCGCCAGTGGGGCTCTGTAACTCCCGGTCACCCCGAGCGCGAGATTGCCCGTGGTATCGAGAACACCAGCGGACCGCTCGGACAGGGCCACACCTTCGCCGTGGGTGCCGCCATCGCAGCCAAGTTCCTGAAGGCTCGCCTGGGCGACGTCATGAACCAGACCATCTACGCCTACATCTCCGATGGCGGCGTACAGGAGGAGATCTCTCAGGGCGCAGGCCGTATTGCCGGTAATCTGGGACTCGACAACCTCATCATGTTCTACGACGCCAACGACATCCAGCTCTCCACACGCACCGAGGTGGTCACCTCCGAGGATACCGCCAAGAAGTACGAGGCTTGGGGATGGTACGTCCAGAAAATCGACGGTAACGATGTCGAGCAGATTCGCGAGGCCATCCGCAAGGCTCAGGCCGAGAAAGAGCGCCCCAGCCTGATCATCGGCCATTGCGTCATGGGTAAGGGTGCCCGCAAAGCCGACGGCTCAAGCTACGAGTCCGACTGCGCTACCCACGGAGCTCCCCTTGGTGGCGACAACTTTGTTCAGACCATGAAGAACCTGGGTGCCGATCCTGAGAATCCGTTCCAGATCTTCCCAGAGGTGAAAGAGCTCTATGCCAAGCGCGCCGAGGAGCTGAAGAAGATTGTTGCCGAGCGCTATGCAGCCAAGGAGGCATGGGCTAAGGAGAATCCCGAGAAGGCCCAGCAGCTCGCCGACTGGTTCAGCGGCAAGGCTCCCGTTATCGACTGGAGCAAGGTTCAGCAGAAAGCCGGTGCCGCCACACGTGGCGCCAGCGCAACCGTTCTCAGCGTGCTCGCCGAGCAGGTTCCCAACATGATTTGCGCATCCGCCGACCTCTCCAACTCCGACAAGACCGACGGATTCCTCAAGAAGACCCACAGCCTCGTGCGCGGCGACTTCTCCGGCGCATTCTTCCAGGCAGGTGTGGCCGAGCTCACAATGGCTTGCTGCTGCATCGGTATGGCCCTCCACGGTGGTGTCATTCCCGCATGCGGTACCTTCTTCGTGTTCTCCGACTACATGAAGCCCGCTGTCCGCATGGCTGCCCTCATGGAGCTGCCCGTGAAGTTCATCTGGACGCACGACGCTTTCCGTGTTGGCGAGGACGGTCCTACCCACGAGCCTGTTGAGCAGGAGGCACAGATCCGCCTGATGGAGAAACTGAAGAACCACCACGGCCGCAACTCCATGCTCGTTGTTCGTCCCGCCGACGCCGAGGAGACAACCGTCTGCTGGCGCATGGCTATGGAGAACACCGACACGCCGACAGCCCTCATCTTCTCTCGTCAGAACATCGAGATGCTGCCCGAGGGCAACGACTACAACCAGGCCACTAAGGGTGCCTATG
>JAEEXN010000131.1 GCA_016291595.1 Prevotella sp. | reverse complement strand
TCGGTGCGGTCAATTACGATGCCCATGTCTATGTGAACGGTCATCATGTCGGTCATCATGTTGGTGGGTTCACACCATTCAACTACGATGTGACCGACCAGTTGCGCGAGGGTGAGAATGTGGTCATCGTGAAAGTAGACAACAAACGCCATGCGTCGGCTGTTCCCACACAGATTTTCGACTGGTGGAACTATGGTGGAATCACCCGCGATGTGCTTCTGGTCAGTCTTGAGCCCGTTTATATCGAGAACTACACACTGAGATTATTGAGTCTGGAAGGCCGTAGGCTGGGCTTTACCGTCAAACTGAATCGTCAGGAGGCTGGCCGTGAGGTGACTCTTCGTATTCCGGAGCTGAAAATCAAGAAAACCGTGACGACGGCTGCCGATGGAACCGCGACAGTCTATATGAAAGCCAAACCGCAGTTGTGGTCGCCTGAGAATCCGAAACTCTACGATGTGGAGATTCAGATGGATGAGACAACGCTGACCGATCAGATAGGTTTCCGTTTCATTGAGACAAAAGGCAAGCAGTTGCTGCTGAATGGCAAGCCCATCTTCCTCAAAGGTATCAGCATCCATGAGGAGAAACCTAATGGAGGCGGGCGCGCAAACTCTACCGAGGATGCCCACACCCTTCTCTCTTGGGCCAAGGAACTGGGGTGCAATTATGTCCGGTTGGCGCATTACCCGCATAACGAGTATGCTGTTCGTGAGGCCGAGCGGATGGGAATGCTGGTATGGTCGGAGATTCCGGTTTATTGGACCATCGACTGGAAGAATCCTGCCACGCTGGAGAATGCGCGCCGTCAGCTGACGGATATGATTGCGCGCGACCAGAACCGCGCCAATGTGATTATCTGGAGTATTGCCAATGAGACGCCGCACTCTCCTGAGCGCGATGCGTTCCTGGGACAGTTGGCAAAACAGGCCAAGCAGTTGGACGACAGCCGTCTGGTCAGCATGGCCATGGAGGTTACTTCAGCCTCAAACTTCAAGAATCGTCTGCAGGACAATATGCATGAGTATGTCGATGTGGTTAGTTTCAATCAGTATATTGGTTGGTATCGTGACGTCAACGACGCATCGAAAATGGAGTGGGACATTCCTTACGACAAACCTGTCATCGTCAGCGAGTTTGGCGGTGGTGCCAAGTATGGACTGCATGGTGCCAAGAACCAGCGGTGGACGGAAGAGTTCCAGGAGAACCTTTATCGCGAGAATACCCTGATGCTCGACAAGATTGATGGCCTGGCAGGTACCACCCCGTGGATATTGAAAGATTTCCGTTCGCCACGCCGTGTGCTCAATGGCATCCAGGACTATTATAATAGGAAAGGCTTGTTCAGCGACAAAGGCGAGAAGAAAAAAGCCTTCTATGTGCTGAAGGAGTGGTATAGTAAGAAATAAACGGCAGAACGCAGGATGGAGTTTCGCACTGAGGTGGCAATCGAGAAGCCCGGCTGGCAGATAGAACCCAGCCATCGGCTGTTGTTTGTTGGCAGTTGCTTTGCTGCCAACATCGGACAGCGTTTTGCCGATAATCAGTTTCAGACGGTTGTCAACCCTTTCGGGGTGATGTACAATCCGGTCAGCATCCTTCATACCTTGCAGCGGTTATACGGCCCTTCTTCAGCCTCGGCAAACGTCGTACCACCAGACATCGTCTTTCTCACGCTTGGCACCAACCATGTGTACCGGTTGAGAGAAACCGGCGAGATTGTCGACAACTGTGAGAAACGCCCGCAGCGCCTGTTCTCAGAGGAACAACTGTCTGTCAGCGAGTGTGTTGATGCTCTCCGTCAGTGTGTCTCGTTGCTTAGGACTGTCAGTCCCGATGTGTGTATCGTCTTCACGGTCAGTCCTATCCGCTATGCCAAATACGGTTATCATGGCAGCCAGCTTTCCAAGGCTACCTTGCTTCTCGCTGTCGACGAACTGCTTTCGCGGCAGTCCGTATCGAATGGGAGTCAGGTGGGACGTATGTATTATTTCCCTGCTTACGAGATTGTCAACGACGAGTTGCGCGACTATCGTTTCTACAATGCCGACATGCTTCATCCCAGCGAGCAGGCGGTCGAGTATATCTGGCAGCAGCTGACAACAACCCTTTTCAGTGGTGCTGCCTGCAAGTTCGTTTCGGAATGGCAGCCCATCCGTCAGGCTCTCAGCCACAAGCCCTTCCAGCCCGACTCGGAGGAATACCTCCGTTTCAGGCAGCAGACGCAAGAGCGCCTTGCCGCCTTCCAGCAGAAGTATCCCCATGCAAAGCCTGGGGGATAACCTGGAAGCTCGAGAAAGTCAAGAAAATCTATATGCTCTAGAACCTCTAGATACTCTAGATCCTCTAGATAAAATGAATCAATATTTTGAAAAATGACATATACAATTGAGAAAATAACCACCTTTATCGGGGCTCGCCGCTACGGCGAGCACGACGGCAACATCAGATGGCTTCTTACCGACAGCCGTTCACTTTGCTTTCCTGAGGAAACCCTGTTCTTTGCGTTGCATACCAAGCGTAACGACGGTCATCGGTATATCGACGACCTCTACCGCCGTGGTGTCCGCAGTTTTGTTGTCGAGGTGGTGCCCGAACACTACGCCGACCTTTTCCCCGATGCCAATTTCCTGAAAGTGGTCAGCACACTGGCTGCTCTTCAGCGTCTGGCAGAGCGTCATCGCGATGAGTTTAATATCCCCATTGTCGGTATTACCGGTTCCAATGGTAAGACCATGGTCAAAGAGTGGCTTTACCAGACACTCTCCGGCGTCGGCTGTTGGGAAGAAGATGATGAGCAACCATCTGCTCAGCCTCAGCAGACCGAGACCCAGCATCTGCGTGTGACCCGCTCGCCCCGCAGCTACAACTCCCAGATAGGAGTGCCCTTGTCGGTGTGGTTGTTGAACGAGCAGACGCAGATAGGTATCTTCGAGGCAGGAATCAGTCAACCGGGTGAGATGCTGGCACTTCACGATATCATCCAGCCCACCATAGGCGTGTTGACATCGTTAGGAACGGCCCATCAGGAGAATTTCCGCTCCATGGAGGAGAAATGCATGGAGAAGCTGCAGCTGTTCCACGACACCGAGGCGGTTGTCTATTGCTCCGATGACGACATCGTCAGCCGTTGCATCCGTCGCTCACAGTATCACGGGCGCCGTCTAAACTGGTCACGCTACAACGAGGAAGCCCATGTGTTCGTGTCGAAAACCGAGATAGAAGGCACCAATTGCCACATTACTTATATATATAAGGGCGAGGCGCATCAGTATGAGATTCCTTTCATCGATGAGGCTTCGGTCGACAATTCCATCACGACGCTCGTGGTTGCCCTCAGCCTGGGACTCACTCCCGACCAGATAGCCGCCCGCATGCGTTATCTGGAGCCTGTCGCCATGCGCCTTGAGGTGAAACAGGGCCAGCATGGTTGCATCCTCATCAATGACTCCTATAACAGCGATATCAATTCGCTCGACATTGCGCTCGACTTCATGTGCCGTCGGGAAGAGGCTAAAGACCGTGAGTTGTCGCTCAGCAGTCATCCGTTGACGAACACCTTGATACTTAGCGATATCGACCAGAGTGGTGAGCAGCCGGCAGTGCTCTATGCCGAGGTGGCAGAACTGGTGGCCAAGCGTGGCGTGAGAAAACTGGTTGGTATCGGTCGCGAGATATCCGGCCAGCAGCATCTCATCCATGTTCCTGAGAAATATTTCTTCGACGACACGAAGCAGTTCATCGATAGTCCGGTGTTTCGTCAGCTCAGCAACGAGCTCATCTTGCTGAAAGGCTCGCGCCGTTTCGGCTTCGACCAGTTGGCAGAGCTGTTGGAGGAGAAAGTGCACGAGACCATTCTCGAGGTCAACCTTAACGCGTTGGTCGAGAATCTGAACTATTACCGTTCGTTCCTCCGTCCCGAAACCAAACTCGTCTGCATGATCAAGGCCGACGGCTATGGTGCGGGAGCCGTCGAGATAGCCAAGACCCTGCAGGAACATCGCGTCGATTATCTCGCCGTGGCCGTGGCCGACGAGGGCGTTACGCTGCGCAAGGCGGGCATCACAAGCAATATTATGATCATGAATCCCGAGATGACGGCATTCAAGACAATGTTCGACTACGACCTGGAGCCCGAGGTATATTCCTTCCGCCTGCTCGATGCCCTCATCAAGGCAGCCCGCAAGGAGGGTATCACTGGCTGGCCCGTCCACATCAAGCTCGATACAGGCATGCACCGGCTGGGCTTCCGTGTTTCCGACCTCGCCGAAGGCTCCGAGTCTTCCGGCCATTCCGATATCCCCGAACTCATCAGTCGTCTCCGCCACCAGCAGGCGGTCATCCCGCGGTCCGTGTTCTCTCATTTCGTGGGGAGCGACAGCGATGACTTCGACCGTTTCTCAGCCCGTCAGTTTGAACTGTTCATGAAAGGAAGCGACATGCTGCAGTCGGCATTCAGCCATCATATTATCCGCCACATGAACAACTCGGCGGGAATCGAGCATTTCCCTGAGCGGCAGATGGATATGTGCCGTCTGGGACTCGGCCTCTATGGTGTCGACCCGCGCGACAACCGTATCCTCCATACCGTCTCAACCCTGAAGACGACCATTCTCCAGTTGCGCCGTGTGCCCAAGGAAGAGACAGTAGGCTACAGCCGCAAGGGTAAACTGCAGCGCGACAGCCTGATAGCCGCCATTCCTATTGGCTATGCCGACGGACTGAACCGTCGTCTGGGGCGTGGCAACTGCTATTGTCTTGTGAACGGACAGAAAGCACCTTATATTGGCAACATCTGCATGGATGTGGCGATGATCGATGTTACCGACATCGACTGCCACGAGGGCGATCAGGTGGAGATCTTCGGCGAGCATCTGCCCGTCACCGTGTTAAGCGATGTGCTCGAGACGATTCCTTACGAGGTGCTCACGGGTGTTTCCAACCGTGTCAAGCGAGTTTATTTCTCAAGTTAACAGTGCGGAGACAGGAGTCAGGGGCATCAGCCGAAACCGATGCCTTGATGGACATAAGAACCAAAAAAGTAAACGTTTTCGTAAAAAACTTCTGGCTTCTGACTCCTAACTCCTAACTTTTTTGTAACTTTGCGCTCACATAATCTGAATCTTTAAACAAATCTAACAATAACAATGAGTTCTGTAAAAACATCTAAGATGACCAACTACCGTTGGATTATCTGTGCAATGTTGTTCTTTGCAACAACCGTTAACTACATGGACCGTCAGGTGCTTTCGCTGACATGGAAAGACTTTATCGCACCTGAGTTCCATTGGACGGATGCCGACTACGGCACCATTACTTCGGTTTTCTCTATCCTCTATGCCGTGTTCTGCCTCTTTGCCGGTAAGTTCATCGACTGGATGGGCACAAAGAAAGGTTATCTGTGGGCAATCTTCGTATGGTCGCTGGGCGCCTGTATGCATGCCGCCTGCGGATGGGTAACGATGAAAATCGAGGGAGTTCCCTCCATTGCTGCCCTTCGTGCCGTTGAGGCAGGTTCGATGACAGCCCTCAGCATTGCCACCGTCAGCGTTTATCTGTTCCTCTTCTGCCGTGCCGTCCTGGCCCTCGGAGAGAGTGGAAACTTCCCCGCTGCCATTAAGGTGACCGCCGAGTACTTCCCCAAGAAAGACCGTGCTTTCGCCACCTCTATCTTCAATGCCGGTGCATCGGTAGGTGCCTTGGCTGCTCCTATCAGCATTCCGCCATTGGCTGAGATGTTCGGTTGGGAGATGGCATTTATCATCATTGGTGGACTGGGCTTCGTCTGGATGGCCCTCTGGGTATTCGT
>JAEEXN010000130.1 GCA_016291595.1 Prevotella sp. | reverse complement strand
TATGACGACGACGGCAACGAGATTGGCAGAACACCTGGTGGTGAGTATATCACCAGCGACTACACCAAGGCCGTTAATAGCAAGTACTTCGTTGGAAAGCGTACTCCTGACCTCTATGGAAGTATCTCTACCGAGTTGAACCTGTTCAAGTGCATCGACTTCAGCGTGATGACTACATACTCTATCGGTGGTAAGATTTACGATAGCCTGTACTATAGTTCTATGTTCAACCAATATGCAGGTAACACCTGGAACAAGAACGTACTGCGCCGCTGGCAGAAGCCCGGTGACATTACCGACATCCCACGTGTTGAGCTGAATGCAGCCCGTACCGTTACCAGTAATTATCTTGTGGACGCTTCTTATTTCGCCATCAAGAACATTACATTGGGTTACACTCTGCCCTCTCGTCTGGCAAGAAAGATTGCCTTGAACCGGGTACGTGTTTACACTTCTTTCGACAATGTCGCTCTGTTCACTCACTTGAAGGGTATGGACCCACAGTATAACATGACTGGTGGTACTAATTACACCTATACCCCGAACAAGAACTTAACAGTTGGTCTTGATATTAACTTCTAAAAAAGAGTACGACGATGAAAAATATTTTTAAATATGCTATGATATGTGTTGCAGGCGTTCTCATGACGACCGCTTGTAGCGAAGACCAGTTGGAGACCTCTCCCACGACAGCCGTTTCAGGAACAACGATGACAGAGAGTAGCGATGCCGCCATGATTGCACTGAATGGTATCTACCGCTCCATGTACACTTCGGGATGGTCAACATCAGGTAACACCCACCAGTGCTTCGGTATCTCCGCCTATGCAATGTGTGCCGATGTGATGGGCGACGACTTTATCATGAAAGCATCCGGATCAGGATGGTTCTGGTATGATGCCACCTACGATGTGAAAGATGCCTTTACCTCCAGTGCTTGGCGCAGCTATGACCTCTGGTTTGCTTTCTACCAGTGGATCTCGAATGCCAATTATCTGATTGCCATGGATCAGGATGTTGATCCAAACGATTTCGACAAGAAGTATGTGCTCGGACAGGCATACGCTATCCGTGCGTATAGCTATTTCATGTTGGCACAATACTTTGCCCGCACCTATAAGGGACATGAGTCTGAGCCATGTGTTCCACTTTATACCGAGCCTACAACAGCTAACACAAAGGGACATCCGCGCTCTAATGTACAGGAGGTTTATGATCAGATTAATGCCGACATTGTCAAGGCTGTCGAATATCTGGAGCAGAGCCAGAACACTTCCCTCGACAAGGACAAGAGCTTTATCACTTATCCTGTAGCTCTGGGCTTGCAGGCACGTATCGCCCTGACACAGGAAGACTGGGCAACTGCCGCCAAGGCTTCTGAGGCAGTTATTGCCCTCAACAAGTATACCATCCAGGAGGTTTCAGCATCTGCGTTCGCAGTAAACAGCGGTAACTTTATCAATACCGCATCGGCAGGGAACGTGATGTGGGCTGCCTCTATCATTGCCGACCAGGCAGGAATGTATGCCAGCCTTTATGCACACATGGAGACTGAGGCCAATATGTATGCCGGTTATGACAAAGCGCCGAAGGTCATCAATTCTGATCTTTACAACATGATGGGTGCTGCTGATGCACGTCGCTGCTGGTGGAATCCCAAAGACGAGGAAGCTCCTTATCTTCAGAATAAATTCCATTTCAGCAGTATGTCAACCTATCTAGGCGACTATATCTGGATGCGTATCGAGGAGATGTACCTGATGGCCGCAGAGGCTGAGTGTATGCTCGGACATGATGCACAGGCACAGCAATACTTGAACACTTTGGTGCAGACTCGTGACCCAGAATACAAATGCGACAAGACTGGTACGAATTTAGGTAAGCTGACCAGCGACCGCACGGGTTCTCTGCGTGAGGCTATCATCGACCAGCGTCGTATTGAGCTTTGGGGTGAGTATGGTCGTATCTATGACATCCGCCGCCTGAAGCAGGGATTTGTACGTTCAACAAAACAGGGTTGGCCTAACAACGAGGGAATCCTGTTGACCAACCGTCCTTCTGACGATCCCGAGAGCTACATGTGGGTACTGACAATCCCACAGGCAGAGTTCGACGGAAATGAGAACATGGATGGCAAGACCGATCAGAACCCTGTTGGTGATGCTAAGTAAGTAATTTGTATAATGGAACAACAAATGACGAATAGAAATATGAAAATCAATAAATTATTCTTAGGCCTTGCTGTTGTGTTCGCAGGATGCTTAGCAGCTTGTAACACCGACGTTGAGGGTGAGTATTACAGCCCCAAGACCGAAAACGTTGCCTTTGAGGTAGAAAAAACCTCTGTGCTGCTGCCGAAAACTGAGACTTCCGGCATCGTGCCTATTCGTGTGATACGCTCCAACACGGCAGGTGCCTATACCGCTCATTATACCGCAGTGGCCAGTAATGAGGGAATCTTCTCTGATGACTGCAACGGTACCGTAAACTTTGCCGATGGCGAGGGATTCGCTACGATTAATGTCAAAGCCGATAACTTGGAGAAGGAAGTGCCTTACAAGTATACGATGACACTGAGCCCTGCAGATACACTGACTGTAGATACTGTTTCGACACACAAGTTCAAGCAGATTGTCATTACCGTTCAGCGTGAGGGTGACTGGATTCTCATCGGTACAGGAAAATTCTATGATACATGGTTGTGGGCTGGTGATAAACCAGGTGAATGTGAAGTTTACTACAACGAGAAGAATCCGAACCAGTACCGTATCGTACAACCTTTCGAGGCTGCTCTATTCTTTAATTTTGGTGAGGATTACGATGATTATGACGCATGTATCAGTGACAATATGGATGGCAATCAGACCAACCTGACATTCACGCTTCTTAAGCCAGGTGATAAATTCGCTGATGTTACCATTACGCGCAATGATCTTATTTATTATGAGGGGGTTAACACGGGTTACTTCCATTCTACTTATGGAGAGGATATCATGATGTATCACCCTGCTGATTTCAGCCGCTATAGCAAAGAGTCTGATTGGGTTCACAACTGTGTGGTAGAATGGCAGGAGAACGGTCTTCCCGGTCGTGTACAGTTTGCCCCATACTTCTTCTTAGATGGTGTTGGAGGTGGTTGGAATAACACCCAGGTCGACGGTGTCGAGTATTTCGATTTCCCAGGCTTTGAGATGAAAGACTACACATTGGAGATGGAATACACAGGTATCTTCACCGATCCCGAAGGTGTTGTGTCTGCAGTTGCCAACCTGACCTTAGGCGCTGATGCCACTAATACTGTGGCTGTCATTGTACCAGCTGATGCTGACGCAGGTGCTGTTGCCGACGCCATTGTTGCCGGTGATCTGGAAGGCATGCCAGTAGAGAATGGTTATGCTGCAGTTCCTATTCCTGAAGACATGAATGGCAAGTTGCAGATGGTGGTTGTCGTCATTGATGGTGGCGTTGCTAAGGCAGTAGACTCAGTCTTCTTCGAGTACTATGGTGGTGGCTATAGCCCATGGACTTCATTAGGTACAGGTTATTGGGTTGACGATATCGTAGTGCCTATGTTCACAGAGGCAGGACAGCCATACGCATATCAGGTTGAGATCGAGGAGAACACAGAGACTCCAGGTCTGTACCGCGTGTTGAAAGCCTACGCGCCTGTAGCAGCTGCATTTGAAGAATCTGGTGGTGAGGAGGACATTGAGGTTAACGCTGAGGATCCTCAAGGTGTTTACATCCTGGATCAGCCTATAGGTTTGGACTTCAGTTATGGACCGATGAGCATAGAGACACAAGGTGGCTATCTAGTATCTCAAATTGGATTCCAAGCTGTGAAAGAGCAGGCTCCAGAGACGCTTGGAAAAGTTGAGAACGGTGTCATCAACTTCCCTGTCTTGGAGGGGAAGACATCCTCTGGTGCTATGATTCAGTATCAGGTATGGCTGAATATGGGTGGAAACAGTTACTTTGGAGGACGTAACAAATCGTTCCAGATTGTTCTCCCAGGTGCTCCCTCTCAGGTCATGAAGAAAGCTAAGAGCTTGGCCAAGGCTTCTGAGTTTGAGTCTCGCATGTTTAAGAATGCGTTTAAAGCCGACAAGAATGCTAAAGCTAGCTCATTCAACCGTATTGCCAAGCAGAAAGTACGTTCATTCGCTACACTGAGGAAATAATACTATTTAAATAAGAATCATCAGAACCATAGAGGCGTGATCCCATTAAGATTGGGGCACGTCTCTATGGTCGTTAAACAGATAAATCACGAATTATCACTTTTTAGAGCAATGAAGACAAGATTATTACTGATCCTTACGGTATGTTTATTCGTTTCCGCATCAGCCATGGCAGTGCCCGCAAAGAGGGTGACAAAGACCGTACGCTTAGATAACGGCTCAACGGTTGAGCTGACGTTTCGCGGTGATGAGTATTTTTCTTTTTACTCAGATCAAGACGGGAAATACTATCATCTCACGGCGAAAGGTAAATATGAGCAGCTGACGAGTATGGAGGTAGACAGCATATGGACACACCATAAGATGGAACGTACAGCTTTGTCGAATACTGCTCAGACAAGAAAGCGTAACATGCCCATCCGACGGATTGGCAAACCTTCTTCAGTTACTACCGGAAAGCATCATGGATTGGTCATTCTCATGGAGTTCCAAGATGTGAAATTCGTGACGGAAAATCCAAACGCCACCTTTAATCGTTTCTTTAATGAGACAGGTTACTCTGATGGCGGCAATGCCGGTTCTGTGCAAGATTATTTCAAGAAACAGAGTTACGGCAAGTTAGAGATTGAATTCGACGTGGTGGGTCCATACACCACAGAATACCGCATGGCAGAATATGGTCGTAACCGATATGACAGCCAAAACGTTAGAATCGGTGATAATAATCCTTACCTGATGGTTGCCGAGGCGATTGACCAGGCACGCCAAGATGTGAACTTCGCTGATTATGACTGGGACAAAGACGGATACGTTGATCAGGTGTTTGTTGTATATGCCGGATATAATGAAGCACAGCATGCCGATGTGGCTACCATCTGGCCGCATGAGTCGTCGTTGGAAGCAGCAGGAATGGCAAGGAAATACAATGGAAAGACGATTTCTACCTATGGCTGCTCGTCGGAACTACGTGGCAATGGAGTGGATGAAACCGGCCAATTGGATGGTATTGGTACAGCCTGCCATGAGTTCAGCCATTGCTTAGGCATACCAGATATGTATGATACCCATGGCGATAGTTTCGGCATGGGCAACTGGGATGTGATGTGCTCAGGCAGTTACAATGGCGATTCCTGCATTCCTGCCGGTTATACCTCTTATGAACGCATGTTTGCCGGATGGCTCACACCGACTGAAATCAAGACCATGACACGTATTAACGACATGAAACCATTGGCCACTCATCCGGAGGCTTATATCCTCTACAATGAGAAAAAAAGAGATGAGTTCTATCTCCTGGAGAATCGACAACCGGTAGATTTTGATAGCGGACTATACGGACATGGTCTGTTGATCACACATGTCGATTATAATGAAAACTCATGGAGCACCAATAGCGTCAATGTAGCCTCAGAACATCAGCGCATGACCATCATACCGGCTGACAATCAACTGGCAAGATGGAATTGTGAAGGAGATACATGGCCCGGCACAACAGGCAATACAGCTTTGACGAATTACACCATGCCGGCAGCGACCCTATACAATGAGAATGTCGATGGAACAAAGTTCATGAGTAAAAACATCGATAATATCACTGAAAATACTGCGAACAATACCGTGTCGTTTGTTGTGTGCCGACCGGAATTAGGCGTTCCAGAACCCGATGGTGGCACTGAGCAGAGTGGTAACGCAGCATTTACAGTCACATGGCCTGCCGTAAGTGGTGCTATCGGCTACGAGTTGGAACTGACAGAGATTGGATCTGCTCCGACAGACCCAAGTCTGGCACTAGTAAGAAAGTAT
>JAEEXN010000036.1 GCA_016291595.1 Prevotella sp. | reverse complement strand
TTTCATGCTCCCTGAACTTAGAAAAATCTTGAACATCAAAATCGTAATTATGTGACTCTGCATAGGGTGCATAATAAAGTCGCATATATTTATAAGCCTCTATGGACTTTTCTATTTCAGTTTTACCACCACCACACATTGAGATAATAGTATTCATTGGCAAAGATTCTTCTTCGCTCAAATGGTAGAGATACTTTGCTTTGGAATATGGATCCCACTCACGCGGTCCCACCAAATGAGACTGCAAACGAATCTCATGCTTTTCAATATCAGACAGATTTTCGTAAACAAGAGCAATAATTGAAGTCCAATCACCAGGTGTGCCCTGACGTTCAAAATCTCTATAGATTTGGAGACGAGTGTTTCCTTCAATTACAACATAAGAACCATCTCCTTCGTGATTGACTATGATAGGATGAATGATACCGCCACTTTCTTTTATGGAATCACGTAAAACCCTGAAAGTCGTACTTGTATCACTGTTGCTACTGTCGGACAAAGCCATAGCAATAGCATCTGCTGTTACATTATTAAAGTACTCCAGATATTGTTTAATACGAGGATTCTCTTTATCAAGACTAATACTCGCTGTAGGCAACACTTGTAATTCTGCTTGTTTCATCGCTTAACAATTATATAAGGGTTCAACTCTTCAAATCTTAAATCGAAATACTTTTTGGCTATCTCTGGGAACTCGGCTTCGAAGTCGAGCATCGTCTGATAACACGAGCAATAATTCTCTTTCTTAGGGTATCCCTTGGGGATTTTTAGTTTTTTGTTATATTTGCCTTTCGGCCGTAGGTCTTGAATACCTTGGTGATATTCTTCATTTCTGACGCAGTATTGGCGGAAACTCATTTTCTTGAAAAAGCCTGGCTGATTACACCAACGGGCTAACTGGGTGTATAAGCTCTTAAAACGGGAATTATTGTATTCCTCAAACCTCATTATATACGGCAGGCAACCATGTTCCATCAAGATTTTGATTCTAAAAAAAGTACCTTCAATGTCTTTTTCATCTTGGCTGTCATAGGCTACCAATACATATAGTTTTGTAGATTTCTTGCAATGCTCGCGCCACACTTTAAGACCTTTAATAGTTTGTTCCACTTGGCGCTTTTCGTTTGGGTCATCCATTCTATAGTGGTCAAAGGCAAAAATATAGTCACCATGATACTTCACATCATTGAGCAACTTGGCCTTTTGTTCTGTCATCAAACGGATATCCATACCTTGGCGAAATTGGAAACGTTTGCCTGTCCTTTTCAAGTCGTCCATCACTTTGGCAAATATCTTTGGAGGTGCAGCCATAATATTGTCGTCCCAAAGATAGATGTTCTTCCTGTTTTCGTCTAGAAACTCAGATACGGGCGACCACTCAACAACTCTGTTAAGTAGACGGTTTACACAGAAACCACAGTGTCGGATGCAGCCTCGTGTAGTGAATCCTATTGAATAGCTAAGGTAATCATCGAACCTACGCTTCTTTTGCTTTTCGTCACCTCCGGTGACTTTTTCAATATACTCGTTATAAAGCGTGTAATCTGGTGCATGATGTTCAACCTCGTCAGGCAAACTGGGGCCATTTATTTCAAAGAAACCTGTTCCGCCGTAGAAAATAAGATGCTGCCTAATCATAAGGCTAATAAAATCGGGAATTTTAGTGAACTTAAATACCCTTGACAGCACCAACAAGTCATAGTCACTATCTGTAATAATCGGGTTGCCATTAGCCATCAGTTCGTCGTAGCCCATAATCAGTCTAACGTGATGGCCATACTCCTTGCAGAAGGCTGATATTTTCAGCAAAGCGAGGTTGGGATGGCGAGTTCCATGATCTAACAAGTCAGCATCTATGATGCCGACTCGTAGAGTTTCATTTGATTGAACAATTAAGTCCGTTTTGAAACCTTCATTATCTGGTAGATACCTTAGCATTAAGCGTAGGGTTCCACTTCTTTGGGTAGACAAACTAAAATATTATCGTTAATCACAAATAACCTGTCATGTTCAGGTGCAGACCAATTTGCCAATTCATCAAAGCCCCTATCTATTGCAAATTCTTTGCTAACTTCAATTGCTCCCTTTGTCAAGGCCAACTTATTCAGCATATTTGAGGTAGATGGTGTTGTTACGTCTAACAACCCGTCAATAACCTGATAGCAGTAACCTTCTTTTATTCTCAATTCCATATGGTAGTGTATTTCATATATGTTTCAGTTTTTCAGCAGAGCCGATTATATTCGGCAAAAATACAAAATAATTAGTTAATTAAGAAAGATTAAGGAAAAAATTATTAATAATTAAACCGTAGTGAGCGTAATTTCCAAAAATAGTACAGCGTAGATGTTTTCAGTTAACAGATAACAGTTAGTAGTTCTTTTGAACTTGCGAACCTTGAATTTTGAGCCAGCAGCTCTGCTGCGTCCTTTAGCTCCTTGAACTTTTCGCTGTTCTAATTAGTATATAGATTAAGGTCTAATTAGGCACAAATTACTTCCTAAGTAACCGATGAGTTATACTATGGATTGATGCCTAATTAAAGTGTAATTGATGCCTGATTGCAGCATCATTAATGCCTAATTCCACTATAATTAGTCAATCAATTGCAACATAATTAGTCAGTCAATTCGAAACTCCCGGAGGCTCCCCCGATAAGAGCCCCCTGAGGCGGATAAAGGTTAAAAGTTCACCTGCGTCTCCGGCGCCTAGTCCGTCACTACCTCGTTGAAATGTTCCTTGCCCCAGGCTATCAGAGCCGTGAGGGCGGGCATCAGCGACTTGCCCGTGTCGGTCAGCGAATACTCCACGCGGGGCGGCACCTCGGGGAACACCTCACGATGCACGAGATGACTGCGTTCCAGATTCTTCAGCGTCTGCGAGAGCATCTTCTGCGAGCAGTCGGTCATAAACCGGCGAATCTCATTAAACCGCAATACGCCCGTCTCGCTCCTGTTCAAGAGAAAAAGAACGAGTAACGACCACTTGTCGCCGAAACGACTGACAACATGCCTGATAGGACAAGCTAAATACTCTGCCTGGATATCTGCCATAACTTTAGGAATTTCTTTATTTCATCGCAAAGGTAACAAATAGTTACCAAGTAACGAGAATATACTTTGTTAATCTAAGTTAATGTCACTTTCACGAAAGTCCGATAACATCCCAATTCCTACTTTTTGGTAACTATCCCACCAAAAAGTGCCTTCTTGTGGGATTGGAAAACTTGCCATACCTTTGCAATCGAAAACGAATAAATAACATTTTAAACGAATAAGAACAATGAAACAGATTGAGACAATTAAGAGTGGTAAGAATTTTAGTGCAGTAAGCGTAGGTAAGATGAGCGAGATCATCGAGCATGAGTTGCCCATGGGCCCCGACTTCATCTTGAAGGGAAAAGTGTTCGCAGGACAGGCAGTAGGAGCCACCGGCAGCGAGCTCTCGTTCCAGACACTCGTTCCCGGTCAGGACAGCGGTTTCCTGCACACCCACAAGACCCACGAGGAGCTGTACATCATCCTCAAGGGCGAGGGCGAGTATCAGGTCGACGGTGATATCTTCCCCGTCAGCGAGGGCACCATCATCCGCGTCTCTCCCGACGGTAAGCGCGCGCTGAAGAACACCGGCACAGACAACCTCACCATGCTCTGCATCCAGTACAAAGCCAACGCCTTCACCGAGGCCGACAGTCCTATGACCGACGGCGTCATCCTGCAGGACCAACTGAAATGGTAAGTACGGCCATGGAGAGAGCTTTGCGTTTCTTGCGCGACCACAACGAGGTCGCCTTCGCCACATGCGAGGGCGGCCTGCCTAAGTTGCGCATCTTCCAAATTATGAGGCAGGAGGGCAACGTGCTCTTCTTTGCCACCTCGGAGAAGAAAGCCGTATGGCGCGAGCTGCACCAGAACCCCAATGTCGAGCTGGTAGCCTACGAGGGCAACATCTCCGTGCGCTGTTCGGGCATGGTCAACTTCAATGTCGACGACGACACCAGACGGTGGATATACGACAACAACCCCGTCCTCTCGCGCCTCTACAGCAGCTACGACCAGCTCGCCTATTTCTGTCTGCCCGTTGCCGAGATGGACTACTACGACCTGCAGCCCACCCCGCCCGTGTTCCAGCATTTCGACCTCATCGCAGGCGAGATAGGCACCGGCTTCGTCGGCGAGCGATTCAGCAGAGAGCAGGAATCCTCACGGGAAAATCCCTAAACAATGATAAACTTTTTCAGCCAAAAGATGGGAAATTTCATCGTTTTCCGTATCTTTGTACATCGATTAACAAACCAAACAAATACAGACTATGAACATTCTCATCTTACAGGCCTCCCCACGGGCCAAGGGCAGCACCGCCTGGATGGCGGAAGAGTATAAAAAGGCAGCCGAGGCAGCAGGCCATCAGGTGACCCTCGTCAACGTGTCACGCAAGAAGATTGCAGGCTGTCTGGCCTGCGAGTATTGTCATACCAAGGGCAATGGCGCCTGCATCCAGAAAGACGACATGCAGGAACTCTATCCGCTCATGGCAGAGGCAGAGGCTCTCGTGCTGGCAGCCCCCATCTACTATTTCACCCTCAACGCCCAGATTCAGGCACCCATCCAGCGCATGTACTGTGTCAACAAACCCGCCAAGGTGACGAAGATGGCACTCCTCATGTCATCCTACTCCCCCGGAGTCTACGATGGCGCCACCGCCGAGTTCCGCGACATCTGCAACTACTGGGAAGCAGAGAACATGGGCATCGTCACCGCCAAGATCGACGAGCAGAAGACCGACGCAACCCGGCAGAAGATTATCGCCCTCGCAGGAAAGTTGTGAGTTAAAGGAGACAAGGAGACAAGGAGTTCAGGGAGTTACAAGACGATAGTCTATGATGCATGAGTTCCATTCCTCCCATTCTTCCCATCACTCCCATCCTTAAACTCTAAACCTTGAACCGGCGGCTCCGCCGCCTATGAGCGCCAGGGTAAGGCTGTAAGTCGGCTGGGCGGAAGATGGTGTGGGGGTTCGAGGCTCGGTTCGCTGACCATAATGGCCTTATAGGGATCCGTTCCTCCGTCCTCGACGCTCTGACACTCGGTGTAGGTTTCCTTCACGGTTTCCTGGTATCCCATAAGCAGGAATAAAAAATGAAGAACAAACAACGCGACTCGTCAAATGGAACAAGCTCATTTGTTGAGTCGCGTTGTATGAAGACTTTGTTAATGAAGAACGAAAAATTAACAGTTCTACATTTCTAACTTTTCATCCGTTATACATGTTTTCTTAACTCTTATTCTCAACGATTACCACTTCGGAATCTGGTAGGGCTCGCGGGGGCCGTCGTAATAGAGCGAGGCGATGCCTGGGCTGATGATGCGGAGGTCGATGGTGGAGGGGATGGAGCCGTCGTAGCCTGAAGGGGCATGGTCATTGTCGTAGCATTGCATCACGTGGTCGTCGCTACCCTGCCCCCACGGATTGCGGATAGCAAAAAGGGCATTGGGGTCGTTGGGGAGGAAGAAGCTGTGGCCGTGGGCGGTAATGGTCTCGTGATTGCCCATCTTCAGGCCCTGCTTGTTGAAGCCTCCGTTGACGATAAGTCCGTGCTTGATGCTGACGGTGACGAAGAGTTTCAGCTCCTCTGCCGTGCATTTGCCTGGACTGACGGCAAAGCTACGTCCGTCGCCCGTGAAGAGCGGTGTCATACCCTCGGCGCCGAAGCCACCCAGCTGTTTGCCAGGACGGAACACATAGAGCCACTTCATAATGGCTTTCTCTAATATCGTAGACCACGTGAGACGGCCGTTTTTGCCCGTCATCTGCTGCACGCTGCCGTTGGATGAGCAGAGCACCTGATTGTCTACGCCCACGATGATGCGCTTGCCGTCAGGGTCGAACATTTTCACCTTGAACTCCTTGTCGCTCACCTGCTTGATGATGCTCTGGATGAAGCGCGGATACATGTAAGACATTGTTGCCAGGGTGCTCACCGTGTTGCAGTCGCCAATGCCGTGCTGGTTGCAGTCAGCAGGCATGGGAGTGCCGAAGGGGTAGAGCGTGAACTGGCGGGTCACCCAGTTGTCGAAGCCGTCCATCTTAGCGGGCTTGGCGGTGTAGTCGGCCAGCCACTCCAGTTCCTCGGGAGTAGCGCGAATGTCGTTCTTGAAGCCGCTGCCCATACCGCCGCAGTCGATGGCGTAGGTACGGCCCGAAATCTTGCCGATTACCTTCGTCAGCTCGCCACCGCAAAGCGACGCGTCAGTCTGCGTGACCGACTGTGGCCAGTAGAGGCCCACGAAGGTATAGCGGTTCTCGTCGGCCTGCTCATCCTCCACGAAAGAGAGGAAGCGCATGATCGTGTTCGACGTGCTGCCGACAAGCACCAGCACCCGTCCATCGCCGCCCGTAGCCGGAGTGGTAACAGTAATCGTTCCCGTCTCGGCCGACTTCTGTGTGACCTTGGCCGTCCAGCCTCCGTCAGCCATGCACACCACCTGCGTCTTCTCGTCGGCATTCACCAGCGTGTAGTTCACCGTCACCAGCCCGCCGGGAGAATAGGCAATTGCCCCCTCCACATCCTCGAAGAGAATGTCGAGCGTGGCAAACAACTGCGTAATCTTCGACTGGAGCTCCTGAATCTGTTCCAGGATGACGGCCAGCTGCTCATTCGTACGATCCGAGACGGCGTTGATGCTGTCCTGTACGACCGTCAGCTGCGTGTTCAAGTCGGCTGACGAGGCGTAGCCCTCGAGCATGTCACCCACCCAGCTCCTCAAGTTATTGATCGACTGCTGCAGCCCGTCGATATCCTTCGCCAGCGCCTCCTTTTTATTCATCAGGGAGTCAATCTGCTGCTGCCTTGTGGCGTCGTTAGCTTCGAGAAGCCCGATGGTACCATCCAGGGAGTTGTAAGTCTCCGTGAGGAGGTCCAGCGACGACTGGAGCGAGGCCAGCTGCTGGTTGATGC
The DNA here is from genome assembly GCA_016291595.1 of Prevotella sp. Lineage (GTDB taxonomy): Bacteria > Bacteroidota > Bacteroidia > Bacteroidales > Bacteroidaceae > Prevotella. Next base: position 20,893 of record JAEEXN010000036.1, on the reverse strand, counting down.
CCGCTACGGTAGCGACCTCCAGCTTGTCAATCCGCTCGCTGAGTTCCGAATCGTCATAACACGATGTCACCAAGCACAACAGGCTTAGTGCGACGACATAGAAGATGTTTCTTTTCATATCTGGTATTTTTAATGTTGGTTTTTCCTACCATAGCGACAAAGATACAAGCTTTCCGTTTCTTTACACCCAAAACCATTTTCTGCCAAACACACCAAATCATGCACCCCCACTCATTACTGCTGGCATTCCTACTTGTGGTGCTCCTTACCGTCTGTAGTCAGTGGCTCAGCCGCAAACTCATCACGCACCAGCATTTCAGACAATTCCCGTGGCTCCTCATCCGAAATGTCGCCCGACAAGAATTTTAGAATAAGTGTGTGTTCATACTGTGCATCATAGCATGGTTTTCTCTATGACACAAAATTTGAGAAAACGGTTACAAAAAAAGGAAAGAAATTAGCAGTTCTGTAGAATAACAACCAACAAGCCCCAAAGCCTCTCCTCTCTCCCCCACGGGGGAGCAGGAGGGGACTTCCTAGAACATAGAACAGTTATCAGTTCTTTAAACTTTAAGCCTTCAACCTGGAATTCCGCTGCCTCTTCTCTCTCCCTTCCGGGGGAGTTGGAGGGGGCTTCCCTGAACTCCTTGTCTCCTTAACTTTTCACTCTTCGCTGTTAACTGTTATTTCTCCAGCTTCTCCATCTCCGCTGCCACATGGGCCTCGCAGGCGCGCATGGCGTCGAGGGTGCGCTGCAGCACATCGTCGAGGGGCCAGCCCAGCATCGCGGCGCCCTGTTCGATGACCTCACGGGAACAGCCGGCGGCAAAGCCTTTCGACTTGTACTTTTTCTTGAGCGACCGCAGCTCCATGTCCTGGACACTCTTCGACGGGCGCATGAGGGCGGCTGCCCAAATGAGTCCGGTAAGCTCGTCGGTGGCGTAGAGCACTTTCTCCATCAGGTGCTCGGGCTTCACATCGACATGCAGGCCGTAGGCGTGGCTGCAGATGGCGTGAATCATATCGTCACCCACGCCGCCCTCGCGCAGCAGCTCGGGTGCCTTGATGCAATGCTGGTCGGGGTACTGCTCGAAGTCGATGTCGTGGAGCAGTCCGACGATTCCCCAGAAATCTACTTCGCCGGCAAAACCCAGCTGGGCGGCATACCAGCGCATGACGCCCTCCACGGTCAGCGCATGCTGCAGGTGGAACGGGTCGTTATTGTACTTTCTCAGCAGCTCCCAGGCTGCCTCTCTTGTAATGCGACTTTCCATTGTTCTTATCGGTATTTGTTTGATTGCGTTATCTGCCGACCCGCTCGCCGTGGGCATAGACCACATTCATCCGCTCGATGGTAATGGTCTGCCAGACATGTTCGGTGACGTAGACCTCGCTGGCGAGGTAGCGGTCAAGTTCCTCGCGGTTCTCGAACTCCATGATGAGCACGGAACCTTTCAATTTTCCTTCTTCATCGAGCAGACCGCCCGCAGCGACGAGATGGCTCTTCAGGCGCTCCATACCCTCGAGGTGGAGGGGCCGTACCTGCATGCGCCGTTCGAGCATTCCCGCTCCGTCGTAAGCTGTTATAACAAATTGCATATTCGTATCTGTTTTTATGGGTTAGACATTTTTTTCCATTCTTAAAAATGGGCGAGGACCTGCCACTCAAACACACATAATGCTGCTATCCTTTCAGAGATAGAACACGAATCGCGTTCCTCTGAAACCCTGTCCGTCATAGTCGGCAGAAACAGGAAACTGACTGCAAAGATTGTCGATGGCGTCGTCGTCGAGGGTGAGGGTCAGCTCGAGTTCTATCGCCATGCGTTGTTGCTGGTAGCTTAGATTCCAGATACATTCACCCACCACGGCATTCACTACCGTACGGATCTCGTCCTGCGTGCGCCAGATGGTTTCAAAGTCTGTCATAATGTCTCCAGCTTCCAGCCGTTGTCGCCATGATAGATCATCTGACGGGTCATGCCGCCGTCGATGCAGATGTTCTCGCCCGTGATGAAGCCTGCCTTGGGGGAACAGAGATAGAGCACCATATTGGCGATGTCGAGGGGGTTGCCCACGCGTCCGGCAGGCTGCTGGACGGCATCGGGACCTTCGTAGACGGTGTAGGCAGTATCGATCCAACCGGGGGAGATGGAGTTGACGCGCACCCTGCCCGCCAGGCTGACTGCCAGGGCATGGGTGAGGGCGGCTATGCCTCCTTTGGCTGCGGTATAGCTCTCGGTCTGCGGCTGGCTCATGCGGTCGCGCGACGAGGAGATGTTGACGATGGCGGCTCCCTCGGCGAAGTGCGGGGTAAAGAGTTTGGCAAGGTAGAACGGGGCTGTCACGCCCACGCTCAGGGCATACTGGAACTCCTCGTAGCTACATGTGTCGAGGCCTTTCATCAGTGGCAGGGCATTGTTGATGAGGTAGTCCACATGGCCGTGCTCCCCGACCACCTGACGGGCAAACTCTTCCAGCACGTGCTTGTCGGCAAGGTCGCCCACGAAATGGCTGCCCGCCTGCTTGTCGATGACACACACCATGGCGCCTGCCCGCCGGAACTCCTCGGCAATACATCGCCCGATGCCTTGAGCGCCGCCCGTCACGACGGCTACTTTATTCTTAAAATCCATAGTGGGTTGAGTTATCTGTTCGTTGAGAAAGCGAAAAAATAGACGGTTACCCGCGGAGCGTGCTTGCCTGCTGAAGCTGCCTACGGGAGCAGGGAGGACAGTTGGGCTTCGATTCTCTTCAGGTTGCCGCGGACAAGGATCTCGCCGGTGGAACCGTCGAGCAGCAGCGTGGTGGGAATGCCATGAAGGGCATAGGCCGACCATACCTTACTGTTTTTCCTGCCGGGGTTATCGTCCAAGACGTTCACCCACGTCATTCCATTCTTGGGGAGGAAGGATTTCCAGCCGTCGGTATTTGAGTCTTCGGAGACGGAGTATATCTCCAGTCCTTTCGCGTGGTATTTGGCATAGAGCGCCCTCAGAGCGGGAACAGACTCGCGGCAGGGGCTGCACCAGGTGGCCCAGAAGTCGAGCAGCACGTAGCGGTTGGCGGGGTTGTTGACAACCGAACTCAGGCTGACCCGTTTGCCCTGTGCATCGGGATACTCCATGTCGATGAAGTAGTTCTTGCTGCCTGCCGGCGCGGGTTCGGTCTTTGCCCGGCGGCCCAGTTCTTCACGCAACTCGGCGATGTAGGGCTTCGAGGCAATGTCGGGCGACAGACGGTCGAGGACGGTGAGGGCCTTCACGGCAGTCTCGGAGATGTTGCTGGCGTAATAGAGTGCCAGGATGCCGTTCTCCCCGCCATCAATCTTCTCGTCCCAGCGGGCCTGGGCAGCCTCATCCTCTTCCTGAACATAGAGCAGGTCCATCTCTCTGTTGAAGTCGTTGGAGGGCGTTCCGCTGGCACATATATCCATGTCGTCCTTGTCCGTGGTGTTGATGTCAGCCACAATCGTTCCCGGCTCGAGGAAGAAATCCTTCAGTTGGTCGCCGTCGCTGGTGTAGAGATAAACGTGGGTGGGTGCCGATACGCGGGGATGGAACTCGAAGGCGCCATCTTTGACGCGGGTGGTTGCAACCTTCTTGAAATGGTCGTACTCGTCCTGCAACTCCAGTTTGGTACCGTCGTCGATGCCCTTGACGGTGCCTTTCACTGTGCAGTAGTCGGGTTGGTCCTGACAGGCGCTGAGGCAAACAGTCAGCCACAGCAAAACAAAGAAGAAGTGTCTTGTGCTCATAATAAATCCAGTTATTTTTGTTTGTTGTTTGATGATGAAGTCTGTCTGATGTGTCTGTTCACGAAATGGGAATGGATTTGGTTGTCAGGTATCCCAATGCTACTGCCACAATGCCCAATACGACGCTCCCTACGGTATAGAGCGCAAACAGCATGTATTGATTGGCCAGGAGCAATGTCAGTCCCTCTTTTGAGAAGGTTGAGAACGTGGTGAAACCACCACAGAATCCGACCATGAAGAACAGCGAGAATGCTGGTGATAAATGTTGGAAACGACTCGTCACTCCCCACAGGATTCCTATCAACAGACAACCGGTGACGTTGACCACAAAAGTACCCCAGGGGAAACCATTGTCCGCTGGGTTCATGAGAAGTGATATCAGGTACCGGCAGACTCCACCGATACAACTACCTATTCCAACTAAAACTATATCTCTTATCATTTCCTAATTACCAGTTTTCTGTTTGTCACTTTATCATACAGCCAACGGCAACTGCCCGGATGCCGATGGCGGGAATGCCCAGGCTCAGCAACGACAGGGGGACAGATGCCAGCTACGGCGTGGGATGCCGTTGAGAAAAGCGCTACAAAAATATAAATAATCTGACAAATTCTGCCATTTTGAACGTGAATGTATGTTATTTCGGTGTTTTTCAAGCGTGAGCAGTGACACGTGAGAACGAAATATTTTGCGGAATTGCACGGGAAATTGAAAAATTTCGAATAATTTTGTGCCCTGTTATGAGATATCAGACGAAAAAAATGATTGACCAGACCCGGAATAAACTCTGGTTGTTTACCGTGGTACTGACGCTGTTCAGCTCCTCAGTGCTGGCAGGATGCTCCGATAACGACAGTCCTGCCGACAACGGGAAGGTTGCCGAGATTCAGGAACGGGGTACATTGCTCGTAGGGACGACAGGCGATTACAGGCCGTTGTCGTTTTGCGAGGCCGACGGCACGTATTGGGGCTTCGGCATTGAGATGGCGAAAGAGATAGCCAACGGACTGGGCGTGAAAACGGCATTCGTCAAGACGTCGTGGCCGACGCTGACCGCCGACGTGCTGGCAGAGCCCCAGATGTTCGACTTGGCCATTGGCGGCATTACCATCACCGATACCCGGCGCGAGACGATGCTCATGAGCGAGGGCTATCTGGCCAACGGGAAAACCATTCTCTGCCGGGCTGCGGAGAGCGACAAGTACCGGTCGCTGGCGGACCTGGACAAGCCCGAGGTGCGCGTGATGGTGAACCCCGGCGGACTGAACGAGAAGTTTGCCAACGAGAACCTGACACACGCAACGATTATCGTACACCAGAAGAACGAGGAGATTCCCACGCTCGTAGCTGAGGGAGAGGCCGACGTGATGATTACGGAGATTACGGAGGCGCCCTATTATGTGCAGGCAGACAAACGACTCGCCGCCCCGCTGCTGAACGAGCCTTTCACCCATGGGGAGATTGGCGTGCTGATGCAGCAAGGACAGGACGACCTGCTGCGGATGGTGAACAGCACCATTCAGAGGATGAAACGCGACGGAAGCCTACGCCGCCTGCACGAGAAGTACGGACTGGTATACGCCTATTGATAACGGGAGAGTACGACGATGGACTACCTGCCTAAAGACCCTGCCATACTGGTCTCGAGCGTGAACATGCTGCTGAGGGACGAAGAGTTCGACAGCCTTGAGGCGCTATGCTACGCCTTCAGCAGGGAACCCGACGAGATAAAGGCCTACCTGATGGGGAAAGGCTTTGTGTGGAGCGAGCAACAGAAACAGTTCAGACCTATCGGATACGACCAATGACTCATCGCGACAGCATAGAACCCGCATATAGTTTTCTGCATCAGAAGCGGAACGTCTATATCCACTCCACGCTCGACTGGCAGAGAGACGACATTGAGTATGCCATCGCCTGTTATGCCGACGAGATGAGTCCGGAGTTGTTTCAGGAGCTATCTGATGGCAGGGCGGACTTCCTGAAAGACCACAAACGATTCCAGGAGGACATCACGAATGCCGTTGAACGGTTAGAAAAGATGCTTTAGATAAGGAAACAAGGAGTTCAGGGAGTTCAAGGAGTTGCAAGACGATAGGTTCGCAGGTTTGAGAACCTTGAACCTTGAACTTTGAACCTGCAGCTCCGCCGCGTCCCATTTCTCCCATCCTAATCTTTAAACCTTAAACATTTAAAAACCTTTGAAACAAAATGAATTGGATTATATTGATAATAGCAGGACTGTGTGAAGTAGGGTTCACCTATAGTCTGGGCAGAGTGAAGGGCGCCACGGGCACCGAGTGGTGGACCTGGATCACGGTGTTCGGCGTGCTCTACGTGCTGAGTGCTGTCCTTCTTGCCAAGGCCACGCAGACCATACCCCTGGGCACCGCCTATCCCGTGTGGACAGGCATCGGAGCCGTGGGAGCCGTCCTTGTCGGCATCCTCATCTTCCGCGAGCCCGCCACCTTCTGGCGGCTCTTCTTCCTCACCACGCTCATCGGCTCTATCATCGGACTAAAATCATTATCGTAATATGGAACCACATAGCCTATTCCGTCCCATGCGGCGCAAGCGCCAGCAGCTTTCAGAAGAAGAAAGCATCAGCATACTACAGAAATCCACGTCAGGGACTTTGGCGCTGTTGGGCGACGCCGGCTACCCCTATGCCGTTCCCATCAGCTACGTCTACCACGAGGGCAAGCTCTATTTCCACAGTGCCCTGTCAGGCCATAAGGTCGATGCCATCCGCCAGTGCAACAAGGCATCGTTTTGTGTCATCGAACAGGATGAAGTTCATCCAGAGAAGTACACAACATTCTTTCGTAGTGTCATAGCTTTTGGAAGAATCCATATCATAGAGGACGAAGCCGAGAAGTTGGAAACAGCCAGAATGCTTGGTAACAGGTATAACCCCAACCAAGAGGAAGCCCTACAAAAGGAACTGGAGCAAGGTCTTTCGCGAATGTTGATGATTCGTTTCGACATAGAGCACCTTACTGGTAAAGAGGCTATAGAACTGATGAAGCAGCGAGAGCATAAGAATAATAGTAAACTATGAAGTGGACGGTACTTGTAGATAATCGCACAAACAATCCTTCGCTTGAAACAGAGCACGGTCTTTCAATCTTGTTAGAAACGGAGAAGCATAGCATCTTACTCGATACGGGAGCCAGTGATGTGTTTATCCGTAACGCGGAGCGATTAGGGAAAGACCTCAGCACCGTTGACTATGTTTTTGTTTCTCACGGACATAGCGACCATGCAGGAGGACTAAAGCATTTCATGCAAATCAACAAGAAGGCAAAGGTCATTGTCTCACCCGATGCCATCAGCGGGAGATTCTTTTCCAAGCGCGGGAATCTGCATAGCATTACTACAGAGTGGCCGGAGATCAGCGATGACAGACTTATTTTGATAGACCAGACCAGAGAGATAGCAAAAGGTCTCCATTTAATTGCCCATATTCCTCAGATTCATCCAATGCCCAAGGGTAATCTGAATCTCTATGTGCAGGATGCTCACGGAGAATATATTCACGACGATTTCCGACATGAACAGGCTCTGTATATCGAAGGGCTGCTATTTACGGGTTGCGCTCACAGCGGACTGGAGAACATTTTGGACGCTTGTCCTTGGCCAGTCCATACCGTTGTAGGTGGTTTCCATTTGTTAGACGGACAAGAAACAGAGGAAGAAATAAATGCATTGGGTCAAAGACTGAAAGCGCTTTATCCTCATACACAGTTTTACACCAGCCATTGCACGGGTGACGCTGTCTTTGTCTTCCTGCAAGGCGTAATGGGTAATAAGATACATCCTTTTTCATGCGGAACAACAATTTACAATATGACAGACAACATCAGCTTAGTTCCAATCACTCCCGACGATAAAGAACAGTTTATTCTCGACAACCAACGGGCATTCAAGTATGGAGCACAGGAGGAAATGACGGAGCAGCGAGAGCAGAGCCGAACTTGTTCGAGCTATGCTGAGTCGCGACGGAATTCGAGCACAGCTCAGTTCGGCATGCGCGATGACCGCATGGAGGAAGGCGAGGAGGTCATTTCAAGGAAGACCATCGAGCGTTGTATGAACGGAGAACGGGCAGAAACCTATCGCATCGTCTGTGACGGAAATGTGGTTGGCGGTCTGATTCTTCAGATTGACCAGCAGCATGCTAAAGGCGAACTGGAAATCCTGTTCGTCAATCCCGAGGCACATAGCAAGGGCATCGGCCAGGCGGCATGGAAGGCCGTAGAAGCGATGCACCCTGAAATCCGCGTATGGGAAACCATCACTCCCTATTTCGAGAAGCGCAACATTCATTTCTATGTGAACCGTCTGGGCTTCCACATCGTAGAATTCTGGAATAAATACCAGCATGGTCCTGCTGTCCCCGAGGATATTGATGAGAACTGGAGCGAAGATGACGAAATGTTCCTCTTTCGGAAAATCATCCAATAGCAATACGATGGAACACATTGACGAAAACATCAGTGAGGTCATGGCAAAGGACCTAGCTGCAAGTTTATAGTTTATAGTTTATAGTTTAAAGTTTAAGGTTTAAGGTCTAAAGTTTAAAGTTTAAGGTTCAAATGCGCTACGCGCGTTCAAGGTGAAAAGCCCCCTCCAACTCCCCCGAAGGGGGAGAGAGCCGAGCTGCTTGCGAAAATATATTTTATAGATTTCTACGCGAAGCGTATAAGATTTGCGAAATCTGCATGACTTAAACTTTGAACCGGCAGCTTTGCTGCTCTCCTCCACGGGGGAGCCGGAGAGGGGTCCCTTTCCCCGACAGCTACACTTCCTTATCCGCTGGCGACTACTTACAGGGCTGACTTGAGTGCCTCGTTGACGCTTCCCGCATCCAGCAGCCGTTGCCTCGCCTCGTCGGCATCCAGGCCGAGCAGTTCCTGAAGCATCCGCACACCACGATCGACCAGCTTCGTGCTGGTCAGCTGCATATTCACCATGCGGTTGTCCTGAACGCGCCCCAAACGAATCATCAGCGAGGTGGAAATCATGTTTAACACCATCTTTTGCGCCGTTCCACTCTTCATGCGACTGGACCCCGTCACGAACTCAGGACCAACGATGGTCTCTATCGGATAGTCGGAAGCGGCAGCCAAAGGACTGTCGGGGTTGCTGGTGATGCAGCCGGTCAGCAAACCGTTGCTGCGGGCCTGGCTTACGGCACCGACAACATAGGGCGTCGTGCCAGAGGCGGCAATGCCCAGTACCGTATCGTCTGCGGTAGGATGATAGGCCATGACGTCACGCCAGCCCTGAGCGGCATCGTCTTCCGCCTTCTCGACGGCATGGCGCAAGGCAGGGTCGCCACCAGCTATGATGCCCACCACCCAGGAGTCGGGCACACCGAACGTGGGAGGCAGCTCACTGGCATCAAGAACGCCCATACGCCCGCTGGTGCCTGCCCCGACATAGAAGAGGCGGCCACCCCGTTTCATGCGCGGCTCGATGGCTTCCACCAACGCCTCAATCTGCGGTAGGGCAACCTTGACAGCCCTGGCCACGCCAGCGTCTTCCTCGTTGATATGCGCCAGCAGCTCTCCTACCGACATCTGCTCCAGATGCCTATAACGGGATTCTTGTTCGGTAATCTTCTGGTTCATCCTAAACAATTTTTATTCTTTTCTTGATTCTTCCTTACCATTTGCAGTTCTGTTACTGGCTGTAGTCGATGGCAGTCTGATACTGTTTTGTCTGCGAGAGCGGTGCAAACCCCTGCCGTCGAATTGGCTCAGACGACTGAAGGGAACCCACCATCGCAACGCTGTTGCAAAAATAGGGAAAATCTTGCAGACCAAAGAACATTTTATTTGGAAACCGTGTCCGCTCTCTGGTGATAGGACTTTGACCATACTCTTCCACCTGTCCTCCATTCTGCAGCAACGGTAGTACACGGCAATAGTTTCAGGGAGAAAATGCTGAAATATTGGGCCAGAAATGCCATTTCGGTTGCAAGATTGCCAGTTTTTGATTACTTTTGCAAAAACGCTTCCTATGCCCTATTCATTGCTTCCAACGCTGCTGCTGCAGATCCTGATTGTAGGCTATACGCCCGGCCCCGCCAATATCTACTCGTTGGCGATGTCGCTGCGCTATGGCAGAAGACAGTCGCTGGTGATGTGGCTCGGACTACTGACAGGTTTCTCGCTGGCAGTAACATTGATGGCTGTTCTCACACATGTAGTGGGAGTGGCTTTCGGTGAGTATGTCAGACTCTTGAAATATGTCGGTGCCGCATACATCCTCTATCTGGCCTGGAGCATTTGGCACCGCCGGGGACAGACGGAGAAAGAAAGCCGCGACTGCAGTTTCTGGACGGGCATGATGGTGCAGCTGACAAACGCCAAGATACTGTTGTTCGATTTGACGGTGTTCAGCACCTTTGTACTCCCCTACTCCAACCGCGTTTCAGACTTGCTCGAAGTGGGGGCATGGCTTGTTCTTGCAGGTCCTGGAGGAAATCTGGTCTGGCTGCTGGCAGGCAGTTATCTGCGGGGATTCTTCTCACAATACGGCCGGCAGGTGGACGTCATCTCAGCTATCGCCCTGGTGTTGTGCGCCATCTATATTGTTTTGTAGAAGAGCACCCCATCAATAGGACAAACAAATCTGTTCCAAATCATCCGACACCACTACATTCCCATGATAAACCGACTTCGCCTCGACGGTATAACGCTCGCGTCGGGTGGCGAGTGTGCGGTCTTCCGTATGGTAGAGGATGAGGTTCCTCACACCAAGTTCCTCGGCCAGTCGGGCGGCATCGAGCACGGTACTGTGGTGTTTCTCGTAGGGCTCAAAACGGTCACGGTCCTCATAGAGGCAGAACGCCTCGCTCATCAGCCAGTCGGCACCTACGGCATACTGCCGGCACAACGGACTGAAAGGCTCGTCGCCCAGACAGCACATCCGTTGTCCGTCTGACAACGTTGCCGCAAACCCGAACTGCCGTTCTTTCGTGGAATGGATATCGAAACACTGCAAGCGAATGTCTCCCACATCAAAGCTGTCGCCGTCCTCCAGACAATGCATCGTGACAAGGCTGCCGATGCCCTCAGCCTCTTTGGGCGGCAGAATCTGCCGGCAGATGGCGGTCAGCAGGTCGAGCACTTTACGATGGCTCCACACACGCAGGGGATAGCGGAACTGGAGGGCCATGCGCATGATCCAGATACAGCCCAGCAGATGGTCGGTGTGGGCATGGGTGACGAAGAGGTCGCTGATGTCCTCGCGGCGGATGGCAGCCCTCTCCAGTTGTGTCAGGATTCCGTTGCCACCACCGGCATCAACGAGCAGCAAGCCCTCCTTGCCGTGCAGAGTGAAACAGGTGTTGTAGCATTGGGTGGCCAGGGCGTTGCCTGTGCCGAGAATGGTAGTGTAGTAGTATGCCTGTTGCATTTTTATATCATTCATACACGAATCTTCATTGATTATATCTGTCAACAGCCGACAATATATTTACTGCCAGGAAGCAGCGACAACAGCTTGGTGGTCACGGCACAACAGATGTATGTGAGCACGGCGATGACGGGAATCACGAGCCAGACGGGCAGCAGCGGACTGGCCACATCGCCGCCGATGAGCCACTGGGAGATGTGATAGAGGAAGAAGATGTGCATCAGGTACATGCCGAAGGTGAGCTTGGCAAGACCGTTGATCCATGCGGGCGCCTTGTCGATGCAGGTGAACAACAAGAAGGCGCCAAAGGTGGCGAGCACCACATTGGGCGTGCAAAACTCCCACGACCATTCCAGCAGCGGCGTCTTCATCATCACGCCCGGGTCGCCCTTCATCCAGAAGCTCCATGCTGTAAAGGCGGCTCCGATGAGGAAACAGACGGTGCCGACCCGCAGCCGCTTGCTGCGCGACCAGTCGATATGCACTCGGATGTAATGCGCCAGCACCAGATAGCCTAAATAGCCGGAGCAGTACCACAGGGCTGAGAACTGATTCCAGAAACACTCTCCCCACAATTCCGGCGATACGAATCGGCGGAGCCAGGGTATGAGCGTGGAAACGAGGAAGATGCCGAGGAAGATACGCTCGTCCTTCGCACTGGCGCGCTCCAGCCACGGGGACACCACGGGGATGATGAGATAAAGGCTGATGAGCGGATACATAAACCACAGGTGACCACCCCAGGCAGGGAAGTTGAACGGCACCATCTTCAGATCGTGCAGGGCCTGCGTCCATGTGCTGCCGTCCCATGCCACGGGCAACAGGGCATAGAGCACGAGGAAGAGGATGAACGGGGGCAGGATGCGCAGGAAGCGGCGGCGATAGAACTGGCTCATCGTCATGCCCTGTCTCATCGGAACGAGCAGAAACGCCGACACAATGATGAACAGCGGCACGGAGATGCGACCCAGTGCTCCGTCGTAGAACGATACCCACAGGCGGTTGCTCTCGTTGACAACCAGCGACACGTCGTCGTGATGGACATAAAAATTCTCACTGGCGTGAACCACCATCACCAACAGGCAGGCCACCACGCGGATGTAATCCACAAATGCTATTCTTTCCTTCATATTCGTTGAATTTTTCACCTGCAGCTGCGCTGCTCTTTACTTTCCCCCTCGGGGGAGGCGGAGAGGGGTTTCACTCTTCACTCTTCACTGTTATCTTTTTCACCACCTTGCAGGGATTGCCGGCGGCGATGCAGTTCGAGGGAATATCCTTCACCACGACGGAGCCGGCACCAATGGTCACATTGTCGCCAATGGTGACACCCGGCAGGATGGTGACGCTGCCACCTATCCACACGTTATTGCCGATGGTCACGGGCCTGGCCCATTCCTGTCTGGAGTTACGCTCCACGGGGTCGGTACTGTGGCAGGCGGTATAGATGCTGACACTCGGACCGATGAAGCAGTCGTCGCCGATGGTTACGGGTGCCTCGTCGAGAACGGTAAAGTTGAAGTTGGCAAAGAAGCGTTTTCCCACGCTGATCTGTTTGCCGTAATCGCACAGGAAAGGCTGATTGATGATAATCTTGTCGTCGCCGATATGGCCCAACAAGCCTTTCAGCAATTCCAGTTTCCTCTCCTTCTCCGACGGTCGCAACTGGTTGTAGTCGTGAATAACCTCACGTGCTGCCGCCAGCTCGTCCAACAGTTGTTTGTCCACGGCAGAGTAAATCTCTCCTGCCAGCATCTTTTCTTTTTCTGTCATATCTGAAATGTGATTCTATCTGTTCTCATACCTTCGCACACCCGCACTTGCGCTATTTCAGCTTGGGTTTCAGCTCGTCGGGGCTCTCGTTGGTGAACATATTCACAGGCGGGGCATCGCGGGTGAAGAGATGCTCGATGACCTCCGGCTGCAGGCGCAGCGCCGGGTTGAAAGCATCACTCTGCATGTACTGGAGGATGCTCCGGCGCAGCTGGAGGGCTACTCTACGACGGTCGAGATGCTTGTTAATGTCGATGGTGGTCATCAGCAGACGGCCGTTCAGCATACGGGCCTCAATCATCATACCCAGCTTACGGCTCACATGCCATGTGTCGATGGGCTGGATGATAGGCTGATAGTCGGCAGGAAACTCCGATAGGTTCATCACCTGTGTGCCGTTCACCAGCTCCCACCACTGCAGGTCCTGCCAGTCGTCGGTGGGGAAGTCGCCGAAGACGGGATGCGCCGACTGGATATAGGCACCGGTGGTGTGCGGCGGACGCATCTTAAACCAACTCGTATTCCAGAATACCGGCAGGTAACGGTGCACCACATCGCGCCCGTAGCGTATCTTTCCGGCAGCTGTCAGCAGCACATCACCGCCCCTTTCGAGCACCGATAGTGCCTGTTGGTCGAGGGTATCGGTGATGAACGGACCGCTTTGTTGCAAGTTTTTGGTGTCTGACAACGCAATGGGTGACGCCAACGACTGCGCGTTTTCAGCCGGGTAAACCCAAAAGTTCCAATGATTTTGTGCCTTCTCATTGCCACTCTCTACCACCACGGTGAGCGTCATCTTGGCAGGATGGGCGATTTTGGCGAGATTGAACGACACCGTTCCCAGCTCCGTATTCTTGCCTTCGGGCAGCGGAAGGATGCAGAGATTGCCGTTGATGCTCACGCCACCGCCCGCAATCTCATACTTACAGACCGCATTCCGCAGCTCGTTGCCGGAGGCATTATACAGTTCGACGGGTATCTCCAGCTGCTCGTTGTTCTGGAACACGAACTTAGGGAACTTCGCCAGCGGCACTATGGGCGCACAAAACTCGCGCCATTCGGCTGCCGTACAGTAACCTTTCTCGCGCCAGTGCACGTTCAGCGGTCCCACCAGCGCCGTACCCTGACCGCTGTAGTCGTTCAGGCTGAGCAGCTGGAAACCACTGTAGTCGCGTGTGCGCAGGTTGCGTTCCATCTCATATTTATATGCCAGCACCTGCAACCGGCCGCTCGCCATAAGGAAGCGCTGGGCCTGCGACGCCATGCCGTTGTCGCGCAGCAGATCGGCAAAGATCTCGAAGTTGCGCGCCTTGTAGGCTCCTGTGTACTGCGTCGTCTCGTTCAGGTCGGGGAAGGCGCACCATTGTCCCTGCTCGTGGGCGATGATCGGGGTCGTGTTCGGGGGCAATGGCTGGGCGTTGTCGGCTCCCGCCGGCTTATAGTTGCGCGGATACAATATCTGACTATAGTAGTCATCGTCGCTCGAAGGCGCATGCCGGTCCCATTCCAGTCCGCGCGCACCACCCTTCACATGATACTCGCTGCCGCTGTCCCATGCCCAGCCGCCACCCACCGACGCACCGCAATAGACGCGTGTGGAGTCGTACTGATGCATCTCGCGCACGAAGTCATTACACCAGCTCACCCAGTCGCCGGCGGGTTCGTTGCCGGCAGCCATCATCACAAACGACGGATGGTGGCCGTAGGTGTCGACGATGCGCTTGCACTCCTCAAGCAGGTATTCGTCGATAGTTTGTCCGCGGCGCAGGCGAACGCCATGATTGGGCCACGAGGGACCCTCGGGCTGCAGGTAGAAACCGATGCGGTCGGCAGCGGTAAAAGCGGCTTCGGGCGGACAATAGCTGTGGAACCGCATGTGGTTCAGTCCGTATTCCTTGCATTTCAGGAAGATACGCTCCCACGACGCCACATCCATTGGCGGATAGCCCGTCTCAGGGAAGCAGCAGTTCTCCACCGTTCCGCGCAGCCAGATGGGCTTTCCATTAAGGTATAACTGTCGTCCGCGGATGCTGATCTGGCGCAGTCCGAAGGTTACCGGAATGCTCCAGCCGTGGTAGTCAACCGTCCGTGTGTAGAGCGTCGGGTGGTGCTCGTCCCACAGTTGGGCGTCATCGCCCAAGTCGAGCGTATAGTGCTCCTCGTTTACGGTTATCTCCACCGTCTTCTTCTGAATGTCGGGAACGGCGCGCAGCCGGTAGATGGGTTTGCGGTTCTGCAACTCCATGCGCCCCACAATACCGTTCCAGTTGCCTTGCGTCTGGTCGGTCACGCTGTGCGAGTCCTGTCCCACACACACATTCTCGATGCCGTTATACACGCGGATGGTGATGGTGTTCGGCTTTCCGTAGCGCACCAGCGACGTGATATCGTACTCATGCGGCACCGACAGCGACATCTGGTGGCCTGCCTCCTGACCGTTCACCCATACGGTGGTCTCGATATGGGGCCGCTCCAGGTAGAGCACCACTCCCTGTTTGCGCCAGTTACGCGGCACGGTGATGGTGCGCTCGTACCAGGCGTTACCCACATAGTGGCGCTCGGGCGTCAGGAAGAACGGGAACTTCATGTTCCCCTCGTGGCGGTATCGCTCCATGTACGGATTGAAATAATAGGAGGAATCGTAGAGTGAGCCCGTCCACGGCGTATGGATAGTCACCGCATTGCCTTTCCCGTTGGTGAGCATCGAGCCTGGCAGCTCGATAGTCTCGCTCCACTGGCCTTCGGTGGTGGTGAACTGCCACGTGCCCGACAGGTCGATGGTGCGCCGCTCGTCAGCCCTGCCGGGCATCACGGCGACGATGGTCATCAGTATAACCGTAATAATTCTTCTCATTTCTTTTTCGCTATGCTAATGGTGACATCTTTCCTCACCACATTCTTACAATTGAAGAAGTCAGCATCCTGGTCGGCCACGATATTCACGTCGGTGAGCGTGATATTGCTGATGGGCTTCTCGGGCAGTCCGTTGAAGAACATCGCGCGGCGCGCTCCATGACAGGTGATGCGGCTGATATTGATGTCGCGGAACTCGGGCGTGGTCTCGTCGACGGGCTTCGGCTCGATATTGTTCACGCGCGTGCCGTCCTCGAGGGTCTCGATGACCGACTTTCCTCCATAGTAGAGGTCGAAGGTGATGGCGTCGCCCAGGATATCAAACATCGCTATGTCCTGAATGAAAATCTTCTCGACCACACCGCCACGGCCGCGGCAGCTCTTGAAGCGCAGGCCTACGTCCGTACCGATGAACTGACAGTCGCGCACGAGGACGTTCTTCACACCGCCGCTCATCTCGCTGCCCACCACAAAACCGCCATGACCGCTGAAAACGGTACAGCCGGCGACCACCACATTGCTCGACGGGATGCCGCGGCGGCGGCCCTCGGCGTCCTTACCACTCTTGATGCAGATGCAGTCGTCGCCGGCATCGAAGGTGGAATTCACAATCAGCACGTTCTTACACGACTCCACGTCGATGGCATCACCATTCTGCGCATACGACGGATTCTTGGCAAAGATACCGTCAACGATCAGGTTCTCGCACATCAGCGGATGGATGTTCCATGCCGGCGAGTTCTGGAAGATGACTCCCTGCAGCAGCACATTCTTGCAACTCTCCAGATGCACCATCACCGGCCGGTGGTTCGCATGCTCCTCCGACGGCTGCCACATCGTCGCCCGCACAAACATGCCGCCCTGCGACGTGATCTTCTTCCACTGGCCCTCAGTGACCTTCTCTTTCTTCAACGGGCGCCAGCAGACACCATTGCCGTCGATGACACCGCTGCCGGTGATGCTCACATTCTGCAGGTTCATGCCCGTAATCGGCGACTGACAGCGGGTGCGCCTGCCACCCTCGTAGATGGTCTCCACAAACGGATAGAGCTTGATGTCGCCCGAGAAGAGAATGATGGCTCCGTGGTTCAGATGCAGGTCGATATTACTCTCGAGGGTGATAGGACCGGTCAGCCACACGCCCTGTGGCACGATCAGATGACCGCCACCCTGACTTTTCAGTGTGCTGATGGCTTTCTGGAAGGCTTCGGTGCAGAGTGTCTGACCGTCACCCTTGGCTCCAAAATCGGTCAGTTTCACTTCCCGTGCGGGTATCTGCGGTGCTTTCACCTCGTTCATAGCGAACGGAAGCGACTTGAAATACTTCGAATAATCTGTCTGCTGCGCATTCACAACCAGACTGCAGGCGGCCAGACATACGACCGTCAATGCTCTCATTAGTTTCATAGTGGTCTGTTTTAGTTGTACTTGTTTTTGCAAAGATAATGAAATAAAGCCGCAACGCAAAACTTTTTTCCAAGAATCGAGAGAACGGACGAAAAAGAAAGAAGGATGCTCACGGTCTGACATGAGCATCCTTCTTTATCCTTTATCTTTGAGCCTCAACAAACGGGGAGCTTACGAATGATACACGCGGGCGGCTCTTCTCATGCAGTAAACACCGATGATGACAAAAGGTATGGAGAGCAACTGACCCATATTGAAAATCATGTTGGCCTCCCAGGGCTCCTGCACATCCTTGGTGTACTCGATGAAGAAACGGAAGGTGAAGATGAGTGTCAGCACCAGTCCGAAATAGAAGCCCGTGCCTACCGATGTTGAATGTAGCTTCTGCGCCTGTGGCTTGCCCGACGGCTGGTTCTTCGTCTTGAAGTTCGTGGTCACCTGCTCGCTGACGCCCTTCTTCTTGCTTCGCTGATAGAACCACAGCATCACAAAGATGAACACGAAATATGCCAGCGCCTCGTACAACTGTCCCGGATGGCGCGGCTGACTGTCCACCTGCTCGAAGATGAATGCCCAGGGCAGGTCGGTCGGCTTACCGATAATCTCCGAGTTCATCAGGTTTCCCAGTCGGATGCAGCAGGCCGTGATCGGGGTGGCGATGGCGATGTTGTCGAGCACCGTCCACATGCTCAGTTTGGTACGACGGCAATACAGCCAGAGGGCGATGATCAGACCCAGTGTGCCACCGTGCGACGCCAGTCCGGCATAACCCGTGAACTTCCAACTGCCGTCAGCCATCTGATGCATCGGAACGAACATCTCCAGGAAATGGGTGCCCGACGACAGGAAATAGTCGGGCTCATAAAACAGACAATGGCCCAGGCGCGCTCCTAACAGGATGCCGAGGAAACTGTATATAAACAACGGGTCAAACAACTCGTCCTTGATTTTCTGGTCCTTATACAGCCAACGCACCATAAAATACGCACCGGCAATTCCTACCAGCCAGCACATACCATACCACCGCAGCGTAATCGGTCCCAGATGGCCTATTACCTCCGACGGGTTCCAAGTGATGTAGTTGAACAGCTCTGTCATATGATTCACGAATTAGGGAATTATTACTTGATACGAGAAAAGCTTACCATTCTGCCCCGGCAGGGAGTTTATAATTAGACATTGAACCGGAAGTGCATGATGTCGCCGTCCTGCACCACATAGTCCTTGCCCTCGATGCCCATCTTGCCGGCCTCACGAACGGCGGCCTCAGAACCATACTTGATATAGTCCTCGTATTTGATGACCTCCGCACGGATGAAACCTTTCTCGAAATCGGTATGAATAACACCGGCACACTGCGGGGCCTTCCAGCCTTTCCGGTAGGTCCACGCCTTCACCTCCATCTCACCGGCGGTGATAAACGTCTGGAGGTTCAGCAGCGAGTAGGCTTTCTTGATCAGTCGGTCCACACCGCTCTCCTTCAGTCCCAGTTCCTCGAGGAACATCATTTTGTCCTCGTAGCTCTCCAACTCGGCAATGTCCTCCTCGGTCTTGGCAGCGATAATCATCATCTCGGCACCTTCCTCCTCGGCAACGGCCTCAATTCTTTTCGAATAGTCATTGCCCGTCAGCGCACTTGCCTCGTCGACATTACAAACATACAGCACGGGCTTGGTGGTCAGCAGGAACAGATTACGGGCAGCATCCTGCTCCTCCTTCGAGTCAAACTCCACCACACGGGCGTTCTTACCCTCGCTCAGCACTTCCATATAGGCCTCTAAAACGCGCAACAGCGTCTTCGCGTCCTTGTTGCCTGCGGCTGCGGTCTTCTGCACCTTAGCCATCTGGTTCTCAATCGTCTCCAGGTCTTTCAGCTGCAGCTCCGTGTCAATAATCTCCTTGTCGCGGATCGGATCAATCGTACCGTCCACATGCGTGATATTATCATCGTCGAAACAACGCAACACATGAATAATCGCGTCGGTCTCACGGATATTTCCCAGGAACTTATTTCCCAGTCCCTCACCCTTGCTGGCACCTTTCACCAGTCCTGCAATATCGACAATCTCACAGGTAGCGGGAACGATACGTCCCGGATGAACAATCTCTGCCAGCTTCGTAAGCCGCTCGTCAGGAACCGTAATCACGCCTACATTCGGCTCAATCGTACAGAAAGGGAAGTTGGCTGCCTGAGCCTTCGCGCTCGACAGACAATTAAACAACGTAGACTTGCCCACGTTTGGCAGGCCTACTATACCACATTTTAATGCCATATCTCTTTATAAACGTTTATTCCGCTGCAAAGTTACGAAAAAACGAGAGCAGAACAAAAAAAGTTCACTTGTTTTTTATGCCGAGTGCATTGTAAGTTCGCCACGTAGTGGCAAAGTTACGAATAAACGAGAGAAATGCAAAAGGAAAACTTGTTTTTCTTTCATTTCCGAATGACAGGAACTTCGGCGCAGCCAGAGTTACGAAATTTCTGATTAAGTGAGAAAGAAAGAAGCTTGTTTGTTTCTTCGAGCGTGAAGAAAATATAGGATAAACGAATATTCTCTAACAATAAAATCAGATAAAATTTGCATTTCTACTCTATTTTCATTAAGTTTGCATACGAATAACTCATGATGTGCGACGAGTAACTAAAAATGATACGGAGACACAAAACTATAACAAGACCTATAAGATTGCACATTATCTCGAAATAGATGTGAGGGAGTTAATAACTATGTCGTAATCAAAAAATAGGAATATGAACGAAATAAAGTGCCCTAATTGTGGAAAGGTTTTCTCTGTAGACGAAGCCAGTTATGCTTCTGTTGTCAATCAAGTGCGAACTCGGGAATTTCAAGCTGATGTAGAACGCCGAGTAGAAGAACTAGCAAAACAACAAGAGTTGCTTCGCCAATCCTTCAAATTGCAGACAGAACAGGAATTCCAACAACAATTGAATGAAAAAGAGCAAGAGTTAGAAAGGCAAAATGCAGTAATTGCCAGATTAGAAGAGCAAGTTAAAGGTATTGCTATAACCAAACAGGCCGAGTATGAAAAACTACTTGCAGAAAAGAATGTGGAAATAGCTCATGTAAATGAGCAAACCCAGAATGCTGTTCAAACTACACAAATTGAATATAACAAGAAACTAGCGGAAAAAGATGCTGAAATTGCTCGTTTAAGAGAACAATCAAAGACCATCCAAATTTCTAAACAGGCTGAATTTGATATGCAAGTGGCAGCCAAAGAGGCTGAAATTCTTCAGCTGAAAGGCCAAGTGTCACAAGGACAAGGGTTGATAGAAGTAGCAGTATTAAAAGAGCAGAATAAGGCCAATCAGATTATCCAACAGAAAGATGGTGAAATTTCTTCGTGGAAAGAAAGGCTTGAAACGGAAAAAAATGATTCTATACGCCGTGAATTGAATATCCGACAGGGTTATGAGCTACAACTTAAGCAAAAGCAGGAACTTGTTGATTACTACAAAGATTTGAAGATCCGTATGTCAACAAAAATGGTGGGTGAGACTTTAGAGGCTCATTGTAATACGCTTTTCAACACCACCATCCGACCTATTATGCCACAAGCATATTTTGAAAAAGACAATGATGCATCAATGGGTTCCAAAGGTGACTTCATCTTCCGCGACTACGACGGAGAATTTGAATACATCTCCATTA